>NZ_JBITCO010000013.1:0-210891 GCF_044453265.1 Kitasatospora sp. NPDC051705
GAGAAGCCGGCGTGGGGGTACCCCCGGCCGAAGGCTGGGGGAGTGCGTGCCCCGGCGGCGACCGCCTGGCGTGATCCGAAAGACACGCCCTAGGCCCGCCCCAGCCGATCAGCCGGGGCGCGCCCGGGGCCCGCCCGGCGGAATCCGCCGAACGGGCCCGGGGCCACCTGGCGGCGAGGGCCTGGCCGGCCGGTGCCCGTCCCCTGGTCACCGGCCGGCCCGCCCGTGCTCCGGCCGGCACCTGTCCCGGGTGCCGGCCGGTCGTCCGCCGGGCCCGGGGGAGGGGGCGGCGGGCGTTCCGGGGCCGTCGGCTCAGGTCCGCTTGCGGAACCGGGCGACGGCGAGCGGGGCGAAGACCGCGGTCGAGGCCGCCGACCAGACGAGCACGATCATCACCGGGTGGGCCACCGGCTCGTGGCCGTTGAGCAGGGCGCGGGAGGCGTCGGCCAGCGCCGAGAGCGGGTTGACCTCGGTGAACGAGCGCAGCCAGCCCGGCATGGTGCTGGTGGGGGCGAAGATCGAGCTGCCGAACTGCATCGGCATCAGGACCAGCATGGACACGCCCTGGACGGCCTGGGCACTGCGCAGCGACATGCCCAGCAGCATCGAGATCCAGACGATCGACATGCCGAACAGCAGCGAGAGTCCGACGGCGGCGACCACCTCGGGCAGGCCGGTCTTCACCTCGAAGCCGATGCACATCGCGAAGCCGATGAGGATGACGAAGGAGAGCAGCGCCCGGCAGGTCTCCGCGGCGATCTTGGAGAGCAGGACGGCGGAGCGGCCGATCGGCAGGGTGCGGAAGCGGTCCATCACCCCGGTCTGGAAGTCGCTGTTCAGACCGGTGCCGACGGCCATCGCGAGGGTGAGCCCGGTCTGTCCGAGCAGGCCGGGGATCATGTACTGCTTGTAGGCGTCCTGGTCCCCGGAGACGGCGCCGCCGAAGACGTAGACGAACAGCACGGTGAAGATGACCGGCATCAGGACGGCGTCGAACATCGACTCCGGGTCGGCCTTGATCCGCATCAGGTTGCGCCTGGTCAGCGCACCGACGTGGCGCATGGTGCCGGCCAGGCCGATCCGGGTGTCCTCCACCCGGGCGGGGGCGACGGTGGCGGTGGTCATGCGACGGGCTCCTTGGCGAGGCTGAGGGCGGTGTCCGCGGCGGCGGGCTTGCCGGTGATGGCGAGGAAGACCTCGTCGAGGCTGGGCACCTTGGTGTCGATGCCGGCGATCGCGAAGCCGCGGCCGCCGAGCACCCCGATGACGGTGGTCAGCTGCCCGTCGTCGGTGAGCGGCACCGCGAGCAGGCCGGTGTCGGCGGAGTAGGTGGCGGTGGCGATGCCGGTCTCCTGCAGGCAGCGCGTCATCTCCGGCAGGTCGGCCGGGTCCGCCGGGCGCACCTGCAGGGTCTGGCCGCCGACCCGGGCCTTGAGCTCGGTGACGCCGCCGCTGGCGATGACCCGGCCGCGGTCGATGACGGTCAGCTCGTCGGCGAGCTGCTCCGCCTCCTCCATGTACTGGGTGGTCAGCAGCACGGTGGTGCCCTCGGCGACCATCCGCTGGACCTCGTCCCAGACTTCGTTGCGGGTGCGCGGGTCCAGGCCGGTGGTGGGCTCGTCCAGGTAGAGCACCCGGGGGCGGCCGATCATGCTGGCGGCCAGGTCGAGGCGGCGGCGCATGCCGCCGGAGTAGGTCTTGGCGGACCGCTTGGCGGCCTCGGTGAGCGAGAACCGCTCCAGCAGCTCGGTGGCCCGGGCCTTGGCGTCGCGGCTGGAGAGGTCGAGCAGCCGGCCGATCAGGTAGAGGTTCTCGTACCCGGACAGCAGTTCGTCGACCGAGGCGTACTGGCCGGTGAGGCCGATGGTGCGGCGCAGTTGCTTGGGCTGGCGCAGCACGTCGTAGCCGCCGACGAAGGCGGTGCCGGCGTCCGGCTTGATCAGCGTGGAGAGGATCCGGACCAGGGTGGTCTTGCCGGCGCCGTTGGGGCCGAGCACGCCGAGGACGGTGCCCTCGCGGACGGTCAGGTCGACCCCGTCGAGGGCCTTGGTGCTGCCGTAGTGCTTGACGATGCCGTGCACCTCGACGGCGTTCCCCCGGTCGTTCGGGGCGGTGGCGATTCGTGTCATGCCACCAGGTTGTCCGGCCCGGCTGTCAGCGGGCTGTCGTGGCGGTGGCGGACCGGCGGGGCCGCTGTCAGCGCGCTGTCGGGCCGCTGTCACCGGTGCGGCCCGCCGCCCCGGGAGGGCCTGGAGCGGGGGGAGCGGGCTCGCCGGGCCGGGCGCGTCGGGTCCGGGGACGACGAGGGCCCCGCTCCGGTCGGGAGCGGGGCCCTGCTGCTCGCCCGGCCGGGCGGGCGCCGTCAGTGGAAGCTGTGCTCCTCCGCCGGGAAGGCGCCGCCGCGGACGTCCTCGGCGAACGCGCGGGCGGCGTCGCCGAGGACGGCCCGCAGGTTGGCGTACTGCTTGACGAACTTCGGCACCCGGCCCGCCGTCATCCCGGCCATGTCCGTCCAGACCAGGACCTGGGCATCGGTGTCCGGTCCGCCGCCGATGCCGACGGTCGGGATCATCAGCTGCTCGGTGACCTGGGCGGCCAGCTCGGCCGGCACCGCCTCCAGCACGACCGCGAAGGCGCCGGACTGCTGGACGGCCTTGGCGTCGCGCAGCAGCTGGTGCGCCGCCTCGTCGCCGCGCCCCTGGACGGGGTAGCCGCCGTAGGCGTGCACGGACTGCGGGGTGAGGCCGATGTGCGCCATCACCGGGATGCCGGCCTCGACCAGCAGCTCGATCGAGCGGGCGCTGCGCTCGCCGCCCTCCAGCTTGACCGCGCCGACGCCGGCCTCCTTCATCAGCCGGGCCGCGTTGTGCATGGCCTGCGCCGGGGACTCCTGGTACGAGCCGAACGGCAGGTCGGCGACGATCATCGCGCGCTTGGTGCCGCGGACGACGGCGGCGGAGAGCATCACCATCTGATCCATGGTCACCGGGACGGTCGTCTCGTAGCCGAGGTGGCAGTTGCCCGCGGAGTCGCCGACCAGCAGGACCGGGGTGCCGGCCTCGTCGAACACCCCGGCGGTGAGGGCGTCGTACGCGGTCAGCATGGACCACTTCTCGCCGCGCTGCTTGGCGGCGGCGAGGTCCCGGACGGTGACGCGGCGGTTGGTGACCCCGCCGTAGAGCGAGGCGGTGGTCGCCTGGTTCTGGGCAGGCGAAGGCGAAGAAGCGTTCATGGAACGGACTCCTGAAGGGTTGTCGTCTCGTGGCGCCGTGCGGCGTCCCCGGATCACCTCCATGCTTGCACGCCCCGGCGCGGGCGCAAAGAGGCGTGCGTGCGACCGGGTGCGATCTACGGCACACCGGTGGCCGGGGGGGTGCCCGGACTTTGCCTTCATTTTACGAAACGGGGTCGTCTCGTATCGTAATGGCCGCTACTCTGGTGCGGGGGGTTACGAGACGACGATGGCTCGGAATTGCCCGCCAGTGCCACACCACCACGGACGGGAAGACCAATGACCACCGCAGCCGCGCCACCCCGCGTGCCGGAAGCCATCCACCGTCGGCGCTGGGCGATCCTCTGCACCCTGGTGCTCGCCCTGCTCGTCGTCGTCCTCGACAACTCGATCCTCAACGTCGCGATGAAGACCATCGCGACCCCCGCGCCGGTCGGCCTCGGCGCCAGCCAGAGCGACCTGGAATGGTCGATCAACTCCTACACGCTGGTCTTCGCCGGGCTGCTCTTCACCTCCGGCCTGCTCGGCGACCGCTTCGGGCGCAAGCGCGCGCTGCTCGGCGGCATGGTGGTCTTCGGCATCGCCTCGCTGCTCTCCTCGATGGCCGCCTCGCCCGGTGAACTCGTCGGCTACCGCGCCCTGATGGGCGTCGGCGCCGCCCTCGCGATGCCCGCCACGCTGGCCATCATCATGAACGTCTTCGAGCGCTCCGAGCAGCCCAAGGCGATCGGGATCTGGGCCGGCGCGGTCGGCCTGGCCATCGCCATCGGCCCGATCACCGGCGGCGTGCTGATCGAGCACTTCTGGTGGGGCTCGGTCTTCCTGATCAACGTCCCGATCGTGATCGTCGCGGTGATCGCGATGGTGGTCCTGGTGCCCGAGTCCAAGGACCCGAACCCGGGCAAGCTGGACCCGGTCGGCGTGCTGCTGTCGATCATCGGCCTGGTCGCGCTGATCTACGGCATCATCAAGGGCGGCGAGCTCGCCGACTTCACCGCCGTCGAGGCCTGGGGCCCGACCCTGGTCGGCCTGCTGGCGCTGGCCGCCTTCGTCTGGTTCGAGGGCCGCACCCGCTTCCCCGCGCTGGACGTCACCTGGTTCCGCAACAAGGTGTTCAGCGCCTCCGTGGTCGTCGTCGGCGTGGTCTTCTTCGCGCTGATGGGCGTCTCCTTCTTCGGCGTCTTCTACACCCAGAGCGTGCGCGGCTACAGCGCGCTGCAGGCCGGCCTGCTGATGCTGCCGCTGGCCGTCGCCCAGCTGCTGTTCGCGCCGCGGGCCCGGCTGGTCGTCGACCGCTTCGGCGTCGCCGCCACCGCCGCCGTCGGCATGCTGCTGATCGCGGCCGGCTTCGTCGGCTACGCGCTGCTCGGCGTCGCCACGCCGATCTGGGTGCTGATCGTGCTCGGCCTGCTGATGGGCACCGGCATGGCGCACGTCATGCCGCCGGTCACCGTCGCGATCATGGGCTCGCTGCCCCGCGAGAAGGCCGGGGCCGGCTCGGCCGTCAACAACACCTTCCGCCAGGTCGGCGGCTCGCTCGGGGTCGCCGTCCTCGGCGCGGTGCTCTCCACCGTCTACCGCGACCACATGTCCGACACGCTGAACCAGCTGCCCGCCGAGCTGCGCGACAAGGCCGGCGAGTCGCTGGAGGCCACCCTGGCCATCGCCGGGCGGATGGGGCCGAAGGGCGCCGCCCTGGTCGCCCCGGCCGACGACGCCTTCATCAGCGCCATGCACGTGGTGGCCTCGCTGTCCGCCGGCATCACGGTGGCCGGCGCCCTGATCGCCTGGTTCCTGCTCCCGCGCCGCTCGGCCGCCCCCGGCGGACCGGCCGGGCAGGGCGCCGACCAGCCCGACCACAGCCGCCCGACCGTCCCCGCGGACGCCTGATCCGCGGTTGAACTGAGCGACAATGGGCCCTGCCACCCGGATGAACCCCCGGGTGGTGGGGCCGTGGTCCAGGGCGGCGGCCACCCGCGGGCCCGGCCCACGGGCCACCACCGGACGACGAGCGGCGCCCGCGCGCCACGCGGACAGCGAGGGAGAACAGCGGGGATGACGACGGACACCCCGGCCGCAGGGACCGCACGACCCTGCGTCGCCGCCCGGCGCGGCCGACCGCGCAGCGAGGCCGCCGAACAGGCCATCTTCACCGCCGTCGAGGACCTGATGGCGGGCGGCACCACGCTGTCCGACCTCACCATCGAGGGCATCGCCACCGCGGCCGGCGTCGGCAAGGCCACCATCTACCGGCGCTGGCCCAACAAGGAGGCCCTGCTGGTCGACGTGGTCAGCCGGCTGGAGGTGCCGATGCCCGAGCCGACCGGCGGCACGGCCCGGGACGACCTGGTCGAGATGGTCGACTACATGCGCCGGCGCGGCCTCGCCAAGCGCAGCCGCTGGGTGCTCAAGGCCGCCTTCGGTCAGATGCACGGCCTCCCCGACCTGTACAAGGTGTACCGCGAGCGGGTGGTCAGGCCGCGCCGGGAGGCCGCGCTCGACCTCATCCGCCGGGCCGTCGACGAGGGCGTGCTCCGCGCCGACCTCGACGTGGAGCTGCTCGGCGACCTGCTGATGGGCCCGATCCTCTACCGCAGCATCCTCTGGGACGACTCCGACCTGGAGGACCCGGACCTGGCCCGCACCATGGTCGACTCACTGCTGGAGGGCCTCGCGCCGCGCGCCGCCTCCTGACCCCGGGCACCCTGGCCCCCGTGCGCCCGGACCCCCGCCGACCGTCCACCGACCGCCCGGACCCCCGCCGCCGGGCCGCCCGCCGACCGTCCACCGACCGCCCGGCGGCGCCCGACGTGGCCTGGCTCACCAAAGAGGGCCGCGCCGGAACCCGCTCCGCCGGGCCCCGCGTCTGTCCCGGCATAGGCTGAGCCGGTATCCGAACGAACCGGCACCGGTCCGGCACACGCCCGTGAACCCGCGGGCCGGACCCCGGAGCGGCGGACGGCACGACAGGCGGGAGCCACGGATGACGCAGGCGGACAGGACCGACCGGACCACGGCCGCGGAGCGGGGGGAGCAGGACGCCCCGGAGCCCGTCGACCGTCCCGGAGGATTCCTGGGCCTGCGGCACTGGGGCCGGGACGGCCGCGGCAGCACCACCTGGCGCCGCGGACTGGTCGTCGCCGCACTCGCCGTGCTCACCGCCGCCCTGCTGGCGTTCCACGCCGAGGTCCCCAACAGCGTCGGCAACCTCGGCAGCCTGCTGGAGACCTTCCTGCCCTGGCTGGGTCTGGCCGTCCCGGTGCTGCTGGTGCCCGCGCTGCTGCGCCGCTCCGCCACCGCGCTGATCGCCCTGCTGCTGCCCGTCGCGATCTGGCTCAACCTGTTCGGCGGCCTGCTCAGCGACAAGAACGGCGGCTCCGGCGACTTCACGGTGGTCAGCCACAACGTCGCCGCCGCCAACACCGACGTGCCCGGCACCGTCCGCGGGCTGGTCGCCTCGGGCGCCCAGATCATCGCCCTCCAGGAACTGGCCGGCAAGCCGCTGCACTCCTACGAGACCGGGCTCGCCGAGGCGTACCCGTACCACGCGGTGGAGGGGACGGTCGGCCTCTGGTCGAAGTACCCGATCAGCGGGGTCTCGCCGGTGGACCTCAGGATGGGCTGGACCAGGGCGTTCCGGGCCCAGGTCGCCGCCCCGCAGGGCCCGGTCGCGGTGTACGTCGCGCACCTGCCCTCCGTGCGGCTGAAGGCCGAGGGCGGCTTCACCGTCCACCAGCGGGACGTCAGCGCGCAGGCGCTCGGCGACGCGATCCAGGCCGAGCAGGTGAAGAAGGTCCTGCTGCTCGGGGACCTCAACGGCACCATGAACGACCGCAGCCTGGCGCCCGTCACCTCGCAGATGCGCTCGGCCCAGGGCGCCGCCGGGGACGGCTTCGGGTTCAGCTGGCCGGCGGCCTTCCCGATGGCCAGGATCGACCAGATCATGAGCAAGGGCGGCCTCAAGCCGGTCGACTCCCGCACCCTGCCCCAGGACGGCAGCGACCACCTCGCGGTGGCCGCCACCTACCGGTTCCAGTAGCCCCGGCCGCCGTCCGCGGGACGGTCTCAGCCGCGCCGCCAGCGGTTGGTGATCGGCAGGCGGCGGTCCCGGCCGAAGTTCTTCACCGAGATCTTGGGGCCCGGCGGGTACTGCCGCCGCTTGTACTCGGCGGTGTCCACCAGCCGGACCACCCGGTCCACCACGGCCGGGTCGAAACCGGCCGCGACGATCGCGTCCCGGCCCTCGTCGCCCTCGATGTAGCGGTCCAGGACGCTGTCCAGCAGGTCGTAGTCGGGCAGCGAGTCGGTGTCCTTCTGGTCCGGCCGTAGCTCGGCGGACGGCGGCTTGGAGATGGTGTTCTCCGGGATCGGCGGCACCTCGCCGCGCCGCTCGGCCTCCTCGTTGCGCCAGCGGGCCAGCCGGAACACCAGGGACTTGTAGACGTCCTTGATCGGCCCGTACGCGCCCACCGAGTCGCCGTACAGGGTCGAGTAGCCGACGGCCAGTTCGCTCTTGTTGCCGGGCGCGAGCACGATGTGCCCCTCCTGGTTGGAGATCGCCATCAGCAGCGTGCCGCGCAGCCGGGACTGCAGGTTCTCCTCGGCCAGGCCGGTCAGTTCGGTGGCGGCCACGTACGCGTCGAACATCGGCGCGATGGAGACGGTCCGCAGGTGCAGGCCGGTGCGGCGGGCCAGTTCGGCCGCGTCGTCCCGGGAGTGCTGGGAGGAGTAACGGCTGGGCATCGAGACGCCGTACACGTTCCCGGCGCCGATCGCGTCCACCGCGATCGAGGCCACGAGCGCCGAGTCGATGCCGCCGGAGAGGCCGATCAGCACCGACCGGAAGCCGTTCTTGGTGACGTACGCCCGGGTGCCGGAGACCAGCGCGGCCCAGATCTCGGCCTCGTCGGACAGCCGCGGCGCGACCCCGGCGGCCACCGGGAGGGCGGGTGCGTCCCGCGGGCCGCCGTCCAGCTCGGTGCGGACCAGGTGCAGCCCGTCGCTCAGCAGCAGGCCGTCGGTGTGGTCGCTGCTGGCGGCCGGCAGGTCGAGGTCCAGCACCAGCAGGTGCTCCTCGAACTGCGGGGAGCGGGCCAGCACTTCGCCGTCCGCGCCGACCACGATCGAGTCGCCGTCGAAGACCAGCTCGTCCTGGCCGCCGACCATGTTGACGTACGCCAGGGTGCAGCCCGCCTCGGCGGCCCGGCGCCGGACCAGCTCCAGCCGCTGGTCGTCCTTGTTCCGCTCGTACGGCGAGCCGTTGACCACCAGCAGCAGCCCGGCCCCGGCCTCGCGCGCCGCGGTGACCCGGCCGCCGTCCTGCCAGATGTCCTCGCAGACGGCCAGCGCGACGTCCACCCCGTGCACCCGCAGCACCGGCAGCTGGTCGCCGGGGACGAACCAGCGGTACTCGTCGAACACGCCGTAGTTGGGCAGGTGGTGCTTGGCGAAGCGGGTCACCACCTCGCCCCGGTGCAGCACGGCGGCGCAGTTCTGCGGGGACCCGGCCGGGCGGCCGAAGCGCGGCGAGGCGTGCTCCGAGCGTCCGAGGTAGCCGACCACGACGGGCACCTCGCCCAGTCCGCCGGCCGCCAGGCGCCCGGCCAGCCCGACCAGCGCGGTGCGGGACGCCTCGACGAAGGAGCGGCGCAGGGCGAGGTCCTCGACGGGGTAGCCGGTCAGGACCATCTCGGGGAAGGCGACCAGCTGGGCGCCGGCCGCCACGGCCTGCTCGGTCCAGCGCACCACCTCATCGCTGTTGCGGGCGATGTCACCGACCCACGGGTCGATCTGGCTCAGGGCGAGACGGAGATTGGGCATGCCCCGAGTGTAATCGTCGATCTGACGCAATGTGCGGTCCGAGGGGGCGGAACGGGGGTCGGCGCTGCCGTCCGGGCCGGTGATCGGCCATGATGGGGGCAGTCGCCTCCGGAGGTCTCCCGAGGGTTCTCCGGGCGTAACACGAGCGTAAAGAGCAGAGGTGAGACTGTCCCCATGGGCAAGCAGCAGCAGTTCGTGCTTCGGACGCTCGAAGAGCGTGACATCCGGTTCGTCCGGCTCTGGTTCACCGACGTGCTCGGGTTCCTCAAGTCGGTGGCGGTGGCACCGGCCGAACTGGAACAGGCCTTCGAGGAAGGCATCGGCTTCGACGGTTCGGCGATCGAGGGCTTCGCCCGGGTCTACGAGTCCGACATGATCGCCAAGCCGGACCCGACCACCTTCCAGATCCTGCCGTGGCGCTCCGAGACCCCCGGCACCGCCCGGATGTTCTGCGACATCCTGATGCCCGACGGCTCGCCCTCCTTCGCGGACCCCAGGTTCGTGCTCAAGCGCACCCTGGAGAAGGCCTCCGACCAGGGCTTCACCTTCTACACCCACCCCGAGATCGAGTTCTTCCTGCTGAAGAACCTGCCCGGCGACGGCACCCCGCCGATCCCCGCCGACCAGTCCGGGTACTTCGACCACACCCCGCGCGGCGTCGGCCACGACTTCCGCCGCCAGGCCATCACCATGCTGGAGTCGATGGGCATCTCGGTGGAGTTCTCCCACCACGAGGGCGCCCCCGGCCAGCAGGAGATCGACCTGCGCTACGCCGACGCGCTGTCCACCGCCGACAACATCATGACCTTCCGTCTGGTCATGAAGGAGGTCGCGCTGGAGCAGGGCGTGCACGCCAGCTTCATGCCGAAGCCCTTCTCCGACCACCCGGGCTCCGGCATGCACACCCACCTCTCGCTGTTCGAGGGCGACCGCAACGCCTTCCACGAGACGGGCGCCGAGTACCAGCTCTCCAAGGTCGGCCGCTCCTTCATCGCCGGCCTGCTCAAGCACGCCGCCGAGACCGCCGCCGTCACCAACCAGTGGGTGAACTCCTACAAGCGCATCTGGGGCGGCTCCCAGCGCACCGCCGGCGCCGGCGGCGAGGCCCCCTCGTACATCTGCTGGGGCCACAACAACCGCTCGGCGCTGATCCGGGTGCCGATGTACAAGCCCGGCAAGCAGGGCTCCACCCGGGTCGAGGTCCGTTCCCTCGACACCGGCTGCAACCCGTACCTCGCCTACGCCGTCACCCTCGCGGCCGGCCTCAAGGGCATCGAGGAGGGCTACGAGCTCCCGCCCGGCGCCGACGACGACGTCTGGGCGCTCTCCGACTCCGAGCGCCGCGCCCTCGGCATCCAGCCGATGCCGCAGAACCTCGGCGAGGCGATCGACCTGATGCAGCGCAGCGAGCTCGTCGCCGAGACCCTCGGCGAGCACGTCTTCGACTTCTTCCTGCGCAACAAGCGCCAGGAGTGGGAGGAGTACCGCTCCGAGGTCACCCCCTTCGAGCTGCGCAAGAACCTGCAGGTGCTGTGAGCGGCTGACGTTCGGTCGAACGGCCGGGGCCCGCTGTCGTCCGACCGGATGACGGCGGGCCGTCCCGTGTGGGGGGGGGGCGACTCCCCGGCGGCCCCCCCCGCCGGGTGGCTCCCCGCCCGGTGGGGCCGTCCGGCGCTCGCGCCCGGCGGCGGGCCGCGCGGGCGCGTAACCTGCTGGGGCGGACGGATGGAGGGGCCATGGCGGTGGAGGAGCAGCGGGCCGGGAGCCGGGTCAGCCGGCCGGAGATCAGGCTGGTCCGGCGCGGGTTCACCGACCCGGCGCAGGCGGTGCGGCTGCTGGCCGGTCCGGGACTGGAGGGCCTCGCCGACGACCCGGTGCTGCTGGACGCGCTCGGTGCCACCGCCGACCCCGACCTCGCCCTGCTCGGCCTGGCCCGGCTGCTGGAGGCCGCCGACGAGGCGGACCGGCACACCCTGCGCGACACCCTGACCACCTCCAAGCCGCTGCGCGACCGGCTGCTCGGCGTGCTCGGCGTCTCCACCGCGCTCGCCGACCACCTCGCCCGTCACCCGCACGACTGGCACGTGCTGGTCACCTTCGAGCTGCGCGACATGCACCCGGGCCCGGAGGACTTCCGCCGCGCGCTCGCCGAGGGCGTCCAGGACGGCGGTCGGCAGGGTGCGCGCACCCCGGCGGACGCCCTGCGCACGGCCTACCGCCGCTGCCTGCTCGCCATCGCGGCCCGCGACCTCACCGGCACCACCGACCTCGCGCAGACCGCCGCCGAACTCGCCGACCTGGCCGGCGCCACCCTGCAGACCGCCCTGGACCTCGCCGCCGAACAGGACCCGGACGCGGCCCGGGCCTGCCGGCTCGCCGTGATCGGGATGGGCAAGTGCGGCGGCCGGGAGCTCAACTACGTCTCGGACGTGGACGTCATCTTCGTCGCCGAGCCGCGCGAGGGCGTGGACGAGCAGGAGGCGGTCCGGGCCGCCACCCGGCTGGCCGCGGCCCTGACCCGGCTCTGCTCGGACACCACCGGTGAGGGCACCATCTGGCCGGTGGACGCCAACCTGCGCCCCGAGGGCCGCAACGGCCCGCTGGTGCGCACCCTGGCCAGCCACCTCGCCTACTACCAGCGCTGGGCGAAGACCTGGGAGTTCCAGGCGCTGCTCAAGGCCCGCCCCGTCGCCGGGGACGCCGAGCTCGGCGCCGCGTACGTCGAGGCGCTCGCACCGATGGTCTGGCAGGCCGCCGCCCGGGAGAACTTCGTCACCGACGTGCAGCAGATGCGCCGCCGGGTGATCGACTCGATCCCCGCCACCGAGCTGGACCGCCAGCTCAAGCTCGGCCCGGGCGGGCTGCGGGACGTCGAGTTCTCGGTGCAGCTGCTCCAGCTGGTGCACGGCCGCACCGACCGGGCGCTGCGCAGCGGCAACACCCTGGAGGCGCTGGCCGCGCTCTCCCGCGGCGGGTACGTCGGCCGGGCGGACGCCGCCTCGCTGGACACCGCCTACCGCTTCCTGCGCTCGCTGGAGCACCGGATCCAGCTGCACCGGCTGCGCCGCACCCACCTGATGCCGACCGGCGAGGAGGACCAGCGCCGGCTGGCCCGGTCGCTGGCCGGGCTGATCAACGACGACACCCGCTCGGACCCGGTGGCCGCGCTGCAGCGCGAGTGGAAGCGGCACGCGGTGGAGGTGCGCCGCCTGCACGAGAAGCTGTTCTACCGGCCGCTGCTGGACGCCGTCGCCGAGCTGCCGGCGGGCGCGACCGGGCTCACCCCGGACGCGGCCCGGGCCCGGCTGGAGGCGCTGGGCTACGCGGATCCGGCCGCCGCGCTGCGCCACCTCAGCGCGCTCGCCTCCGGGGTGAGCCGCAAGGCCGCGATCCAGCGCACCCTGCTGCCGGTGCTGCTCGGCTGGTTCGCCGACTCGTCCGACCCGGACGCCGGTCTGCTCAACTTCCGCCAGGTCTCCGACGCGCTCGGCCGCACCCCCTGGTACCTGCGGCTGCTGCGGGACGAGAGCGCCGCCGCCGAGCAGTTGGCCCGGGTGCTGTCGGCCGGCCGGCTCGCCCCCGACCTGCTGCTGCGGGCCCCGGAGGCGGTGGCCATGCTGGGGGACCCGCAGGGCCTGGAACCGCGCGGCCGGGCCGCCCTGCAGCAGGAGGTGCTGGCCGCCGTCGGCCGGGCCGGCTCCACCGCCGCGGCCGTGGCGGCCGCCCGTTCGGTGCGCCGCCGGGAGCTGTTCCGGACCGCCGCCGCGGACGTCCTGGGCCGGCTCGGCGAGGACCCGGCCGAGGCGCTGGACGCCGCGGGGGAGGCGCTGACCGCGATCAACGCGGCCACCCTGCAGGGCGCGCTGCGCGCCTGCGTGGCCGGCTGGGAGGCCGAGCACGGGGACCTGCCGACCCGGATCGCGGTGATCGCGATGGGCCGCCTCGGCGGCCGCGAGCTGGGCTACGGCTCGGACGCCGACGTGCTCTTCGTCCACGAGCCGCTGCTCGGCTCGCTGGACGAGGACGCGGCCCGGGCCGCCCAGGCCGTCTGCCACGAGCTGCGGACCCTGCTGGGCGCGCCGTCCACCGAGCCGCCGCTGCTGG
This sequence comes from Kitasatospora sp. NPDC051705, assembly GCF_044453265.1. Lineage (NCBI taxonomy): Bacteria > Bacillati > Actinomycetota > Actinomycetes > Kitasatosporales > Streptomycetaceae > Kitasatospora > Kitasatospora sp. NPDC051705. The sequence continues at coordinate 13,157 of NZ_JBITCO010000013.1, forward strand.
TCGACGCCGACCTGCGGCCGGAGGGGCGCAGCGGCCCGCTGGTGCGTACCCTCGCCTCGTACGCGGCGTACTACCGGCGCTGGTCGCACGCCTGGGAGAGCCAGGCGCTGCTGCGCGCCGAGCCGGTGGCGGGGGACGAGGACCTGGGGGCCCGCTTCCGGCAGCTGGTGGACCCGCTGCGCTACCCGGGCACCGGGGTGCCGGAGCGGGACCTGATGGAGATCCGCCGGATCAAGGCGCGGATCGAGGCGGAGCGGTTGCCGCGCGGGGCCGACCCGACCACCCACACCAAGATCGGTCGCGGCGGGCTGGCGGACGTCGAGTGGACGGTGCAGCTGCTGCAGCTCCAGCACGGGCACGAGCTGCCGGCCCTGCGCACCACCCGGACCAGGGCGGCGCTGGCGGCCGCCGCAGGGGCCGGTCTGGTCGATCCGGCCGACGCGGAGGTGCTGGACGCGGCCTGGGTGCTGGCGTCCCGGGTGCGGTCGGCGGTGATGCTGGTGCGCGGCCGGCCGGGCGACAGCTTCCCCGGGGAGGCCCGGGAGCTGGCGGGGGTGGCCCGCTACCTCGGGTACGGGGCCGGGCACAGCGGGGAGCTGGTGGACGACTACCGGCGCACCACCCGGCGGGCCCGGGCGGTGGTGGAGCGGCTGTTCTACGGCTGAGCCCGGAGACGCGAGGACCACGGGTGTCCCGGAGGCGCGAGGACCACGGGTGAGCCCGGAGGCGCCAGGACACGGGTGGTCCCGGACGCACCGGAGGGGCCCCGGTCGGGGCCCCTCCTGGTGGGTCGTGCGGGCGGGCGGTTACCGCCGGGCGCTGCTGACGGCGGGCTCGCTCCACTGCTCCGGGACGGTGATCGGCTCCTCCGCCGTCTCCCGGGCGGGCACCTGTGGCAGCCGGTACGCCCAGGAGTGGTAGAGCCAGCGGGCGGCGAGGAAGCCCACGGCCAGGCAGATCTCGCCGCCGACGGCGTCCATCCAGAAGTGGTTGGCGGTGGAGACGATGACCACCAGGGTGGCCGCCGGGTAGAGCAGGCCGAGCACCCGCACCCACGTCCGGCGGGCCAGGAAGAAGATCGCCAGGCCGCACCACATCGACCAGCCGATGTGCATCGAGGGCATCGCCGCGTACTGGTTCGAGACGTGGGCGGCGGGCCCGGAGGCCATCGAGCCCCAGGTGCCGTGGGCCTTCACCGTGTCGATGAACCCGCCGTCGGTCATCAGGCGGGGCGGTGCCAGCGGGAAGAAGTAGAAACCGACCAGGGCGATCGCGGTGGTGACGAAGAGCACCGTGCGGGCGGCCGCGTAGCGGCCGGGGTGGCGCCGGTACAGCCAGACCAGCACGCCGATCGTGACGACGAAGTGCAGTGTGGCGTAGTAGTAGTTCATCCCGGTGATGAGCCACCCGACGCTGTCCACGCCGTGGTTGATCGAGCGCTCGACGGCGATGCCCAGGTGCTGTTCGAGGTCCCAGATCCACGTCGTGTGCTTCTGGGCCGTCGTCGCCTGCTCGGGGACGGCGTTGCGCACGATCGAGTAGATCCAGTAGCTGATCCCGATCAGGGCCAGCTCGAACCAGAGCCTCGGCCGGGCCGGTGAGCGGCGCTGGTCGCGGATGCGGCCGCGCAGCACGGCGGTGCGGGACCGGGCGGCGCGGGTGGCTCCGTCGGGCAGGCGCCCCGGGGAGGCCGGCCGTGCGTCGGAGCCGTCGCCGTGCGCCGCGTCGGCGCGCTCGGTGCGGCGCTGCTGGATCTCGGTCGGTTCCCCCATGGTCGAGAAGTCTGCCAGACCTCCCGTCGCCGTCTGCTCATCCTCCGGCAGTGGATTCTTCACCGGTTGTCCCCCTTGAGGGCTAGGGGCCGGCTCCCACCGGGGGAGGGGGTGCGATCGGGTCTGGTGGCTACCGGTGGGACGGACATACGTCCCATTGTCACGCCGCCCGCTCGAAGGGAGTAATCGGGGTGGTCGAGAGGGCCTGGGGCCTGCGTTTTCCCGGGACGAAACGGTTTCTGCATCTTGCTGAAACATATTGCAGGCCGCTAGCTTCCAGGGAACTCGATCGCCCTTCCCCTAAGGGAGACCCTCAGTGGCCGATGCCCGGCTCCACCCGCCGCGGAGCACCCACCGACGCAGACCCGGCCGCACGGCCGTCCTGCTGGCCGCCGCACTGACCGCCGCCACCCTCGGCGGCGCCCCCGCCGCCCTGGCCGCCGCCCCGCCGGCCCCGCCCTCGGACGCCGCCCTGGCGGCCACCTCCGGGCGGCACGACCTCACCCGGGAACAGTTCTACTTCGTCCTGCCCGACCGCTTCGCCAACGGCGACACCCGCAACGACACCGGCGGCATCACCGGCGGGCGGATGGACAACGGCTTCGACCCCGCCGACAAGGGCTTCTACCACGGCGGCGACCTGGCCGGCCTGATCCAGCGGCTCGACTACATCCAGGACCTCGGCACCACCGCGATCTGGATGGCCCCGATCTTCAAGAACAAGCCGGTGCAGGGCACGGGTGACCAGGCCTCGGCCGGCTACCACGGCTACTGGATCACCGACTTCACCCAGGTCGACCCGCACTTCGGCACCAACGAGCAGCTCAAGGAACTGATAGCCAAGGCCCACGCCCGCGGCATCAAGGTCTTCTTCGACGTCATCACCAACCACACCGCCGACGTCGTCGACGCCGCCGAACAGCAGCACGCCTACCGCTCCACCGGCGCCTACCCGACGCTCGACGCCGACGGCAACCCCGTCGACGAGACCGCGGTCGCCGACTCCGCGGCGCCCTGGCCGCGGATCACCAAGGACTCCTTCCCCTACACCCCGGTCCTGCGCACCCCCGCCGACGCCACCGCCAAGACCCCGTCCTGGCTCAACGACCCCTCGCTCTACCACAACCGCGGCGACTCGACCTTCGTCGGCGAGTCCGCCACCGAGGGCGACTTCAGCGGCCTGGACGACCTCGACACCCAGAACCCCAGGGTGGTCAAGGGCTTCGAGAAGGTCTACCAGCAGTGGGTCCAGGACACCGGCGTGGACGGCTTCCGGATCGACACCGTCAAGCACGTCAACATGGCGTTCTGGCAGCAGTGGGCCCCCGCTCTCAAGGACTTCGCCGCCAAGCAGGGCAACAAGCGGTTCTTCATGTTCGGCGAGGTCTACTCCGGCGACCCGGCGACCACCTCCCCGTACGTCACCAAGGGCAGGCTCCAGGCCACCCTGGACTTCCCGTTCCAGGGCGCGGCCCGCTCCTACGTCTCCCAGGGCGGCTCGGCCCGCAACCTCGCCGACGTCTACGGCCAGGACTACCGCTACACCACGGCCGACACCGACGCCTACGAGCTGCCCACCTTCCTCGGCAACCACGACATGGGCCGGTTCGGCTCCTTCCTGCTCGCCGACAACCCCGGCGCCGACGACGCCACCCTGCTGAAGAAGGACCGGCTCGGCAACGAGCTGCAGTTCCTCACCCGCGGCCAGCCCGTCGTCTACTACGGCGACGAGCAGGGCTTCACCGGAGCGGGCGGCGACAAGGACGCCCGGCAGGACGTGTTCGCCTCCGCCACGCCCTCCTACAACACCGACCGCGTGCTCGGCGGCGCCACCGGCCCGGCAGACCGCTACGGACAGGGCGGCCCGCTCTACCGGGACGTCGCCGCCCTGGCCGCGCTGCGCCGGGAGAACCCGGCCCTCGCCGACGGCGCCCAGATCGAGCGCTACGCGGCCGACGGCCCCGGCGTCTACGCCTTCTCCCGGATCGACGCCGGGCAGCAGGTCGAGTACCTGGTGGCGGTCAACAACGCCACCGAGGCGAAGACCGTCACCCTCGACACCTTCTCGGCCGGGACGGGCTTCGACCGGATCTACCCCTCGGCGGGGGAGCGGGTCACCAGCGGCGCGGACCGCAAGGTCACCGTCACGGTGCCCGCGCTCTCCTCGGTCGTCCTCAAGGCCGACGCCCGGCTCGCCGCCCCCGCCGCCGGCCCGCAGCTCTCGCTGCAGCCACCCGCGGACGGCTCGACCGGCCTCGTCACGGTCGGCGCCACGACCGGCGGCGGCTTCGACCGCGTCACCTTCGCCGCCCAGATCGGCACCGGGCCCTGGCAGACCCTGGGCACCGCCGACACCGGGAAGTACCTCGTCACCCAGGACCTGAGCGCCGTCGCCCCCGGCACGGTCGTCCGCTACAAGGCCGTCGTGCAGGACTCCGCCGGCCGGCTGCGCTCCGCCACCGCGAGCTTCACCACCGGCACCCCCGCCCCCAAGCCGCTGCCCACGGCCGGCTCCCGCCCGTACGCCGTCGTCCACTACAAGCGCCCGGACGGGGACTACGACGGCTGGAACCTCTACGCCTGGGGCGACCTCGCCGACGGCGAATCCACCCCGTGGCCGGCCGGGCACGCCTTCACCGGCCGCGACGCGTACGGCGCCTTCGCGTACGTGCGGCTCAAGCCGGGCGCCTCGGACGTCGGCTTCATCGTCGAGAAGAACGGCGTCAAGGACGTCGACGCCGACCGGCACGTCGACGTCGGCAGCACCGGTGAGGTCTGGCTCGCCCAGGGCGACCCGGCCGTCCGCACCGCGAACCCCGGACCGACGGGCACGCCGCCGGCGAACACCGCCGTCATCCACTACAACCGGGCCGACGGCGACTACGACGGCTGGGGCCTGCACGACTGGACCGGCGCCGCCACCCCCACCGACTGGGGCAAGCCGCTGACGCCGGCGCGCCGCGACGCCTTCGGCGCCGTCTTCGAGGTACCGCTGGCCCCCGGCGCGACCAGCCTCAGCTACATCCTGCACAAGGGCAACGACAAGGACCTGCCCGCCGACCAGTCGCTGGACTTCGCGGTCGACGGCCGCGAGATCTGGATCCTCGGCGGCCGCGAGGGCCACCTGCTGCCGCAGAACGCCGCCTCCTCCTCGCAGATCGACCTCGGCACCGCCAAGGCGCAGTGGATCGACGCGAGGACCGTCGTCGTCCCGGCGAACCACGGCGCGAGCGACCAGGCCCTCGCCGGCGGGACCAGCGCCCAGCTGGTCTACGACCCCGCGGGCGGCATCAAGGCCGACAAGGGCGTGCTGACCGGGCCCGGCCGGTGGATCCGGCTCACCCCCGTCCAGGGCGGGCTGACCGCGGCGCAGAAGGCCGCGTTCCCGCACCTGGCCGGCTACCGGGCCTTCACCGTGGACGCCCGGGACACCGCCCGCGTCCCGGCGGCGCTGCGCAGCCAGCTGCTGTTCACCGAGCACCTGCCCAGCGGCGCCGTGCTCGCCGCCACCGGTGTGCAGACCCCCGGCGTCCTGGACGACCTGTACGCCCGGCGGACCGGGAAGGTCGACTTCGGGCCGGCGTACTACGACGGCAAGGTGGCGCTCTCGCTCTGGGCGCCGACCGCGCAGGAGGTGTCCGTCCAGGTCTTCGACGGCGCCACCGGCGGCACCCCGCGGACGCTCCCGCTGAAGCGGGACGACGAGACCGGCGTCTGGGAGGTCGTCCGCGACAAGGCCGAACTGGACGGCAAGTACTACCTGTACCAGGTGAAGGTCTGGGCGCCCTCGGTGCAGCAGCTGGTGGTCAACACCGTCACCGACCCCTACTCCGTCGCGCTGTCCACCGACTCCCGGCGCAGCCTGGTCGCCGATCTCGACGCCGGGGCGCTCAAGCCGCAGGGCTGGGACGACCACGCCCGCCCGAAGGCCGTCCCCGCCGCCCAGCAGCAGATCCAGGAGCTGCACGTCCGCGACTTCTCCGTCGAGGACGGCACCGTGCCCGCCGCCGAACGCGGCACCTACCTGGCGTTCACCGAGTCGCAGTCCGCGGGCATGCAGCACCTGCGGGACCTCGCCAAGGCCGGCGTGACGACGATCCACCTGCTGCCGACCTTCGACATCGCCACCATCCGGGAGAACCGGGCCGAGCAGAAGCTGCCGGCCTGCGACCTCAAGTCCCTCCCGGCGGACGGCTCGAAGCAGCAGGAGTGCGTGGCGGCGGTCGCCGCCGACGACGCCTACAACTGGGGCTACGACCCGCTGCACTACAACGTGCCCGAGGGCTCGTACGCGACGGACCCCGAAGGCACCGCCCGCACGGTGCAGTTCCGGCGGATGGTGCAGGCGATCCACCAGGCCGGCCTGCGGGTCGTGCTGGACGTCGTCTACAACCACACCGCCGCCGGCGGTCAGGCCGAGCACTCGGTGCTCGACCGGGTGGTGCCCGGCTACTACCAGCGGCTGGACGCCGACGGCAGGATCACCACGGACAGCTGCTGCGCCGACACCGCGCCCGAGCACGCCATGATGAACCGGCTGGTGGTCGACTCGGTGACGACCTGGGCCCGCGAGTACAAGGTCGACGGGTTCCGCTTCGACCTGATGGGCCTGGACCCGAAGTCCACCATGCTCGACGTGCAGGCCGCGCTGCGGAAGATGACGCCCGACTCCGACGGCGTGGACGGGAAGAACGTCCTCCTCTACGGCGAGGGCTGGAACTTCGGCGTCGTCGCGAACGGCGCCCGCTTCGAGCAGGCCACCCAGCTCAACATGGCCGGCACCGGCATCGCGACCTTCGACGACCGGATCCGGGACGCCGCCCGCGGCGGCAACTTCATGCTCTCCTCCGCACCCCAGCAGGGCTTCGCCTCGGGCCTGTACACCGACCCGAACGGCTCGCCCGCGAACGGCACCGCGGACGAGCAGAAGGCCCGACTGCTCCACCAGATGGACCAGTTGAAGGTCGGACTGACCGGCAACCTGGCCGGGTACTCCTTCACCGACAGCCGGGGCCGGAGCGTCACCGGCGCCCAGGTCGACTACAACGGCGCCCCGACCGGGTACGCGGCCGTGCCGGGCGAGGCGGTGGAGTACGTGGACGCCCACGACAACACCGACCTGTTCGACGCGCTCGCCTACAAGCTGCCGGCCGGCACCGCGCCCGCCGACCGGGCCCGGATGCAGGCGCTCGGGCTCTCGCTCACCGCGCTCACCCAGGGGGCGGGCTTCGCCCAGGCCGGCAGCGACCAGCTGCGGTCCAAGTCGCTGGACGCCAACTCCTACGACTCGGGCGACTGGTTCAACGCGATCCACTGGGACGCGGCGGACGGCAACGGCTGGGGGCGGGGGCTGCCGCCCGCGGCCGACAACAAGGACCTGTGGCCCACCGCGAAGTCCCTGCTGGCGAACCCCCGGCTCACCGTGGGGGCGGCCGACATCCGCGCGACCGCCGCGCAGTACCAGCAGTTCCTGCGGATCAAGCAGTCCTCGCCGCTGTTCTCGCTGCCCACCCTGGCGGCGGTCCAGCAGCGGCTCTCCTACCCGCTCTCCGGCACGTCCGGCGAGACGCCCGGGGTGATCACCCTGCACCTGGACGGCACCGGGCTGAAGGGGGCGGAGAAGGGCGTCACCGTGGTCTTCAACGCCACGCCCACGGCTCAGACGCAGACCGTGGCGGCCCTGAAGGGGACGGCCCAGGCCCTGCACCCCGTCCAGGCGGGCGGCACGGACCAGGTGGTCAAGCAGTCCGGTTTCGAGGCCGCGACGGGCACCTTCACCGTGCCCGGCCGCACCGTGGCGGTGTTCGTCCAGGGGTGATCCCGGAGCCGATCGGACCGTAACCGGAACTCACGGGTCCCGCACCGCCGTTGTGGCGGCGCGGGACCCGTGTCGTTTTGGCCGCGAGGTGGCCGGAAACAGCCGTTGGCACGGCCGGAACTGTGATGTGCCGCGCCCACGGGGCGCTGTCGGCCGCCCGCCGGGCCGGGCGGGAGCCCTGAGCGCTGGTCAGTGACATCCGGAAGTGATCGAACTTTACCCGGACCATGAAAACCGTGTTCACGAGTTCGCAAAGGGGTAACACAACTGACGGACCGTCGTGCATACGGTTTCGGTAATGAATCGGCCATTCCGTGGCATGCATCTGTCATTAACGGCTCGTTTGCTGCCACGATTCCTCCGGCTGCAGACGAGGGGGCCCCACCCCCCGGTGCAGCCGGCCAGTTCAGGTGCAGCGCGTCCCGATCCTGCAACGACTTGTGAGCACCGCATCCGCACCCCCGTCGCACACCGCGGGCGGGGGCCCCCACTGCGCCGCAACCCTGCGGCCCAGGTTCTCTCCACCGCGTGCGAACCCGCACCGGTCGGAAAAGGAGTCCGCATGTCCCGTTACGCTCACGCCCGGAAGGCGGCGGTTGTCATGGCCGCCACCACCGCGCTGCTGGTGACCGGCATACCGGTCATCGCCCAGGCCGCCACGCCGGACGCCCCGGCCGCCGTCGCCGCCCAGCAGACGACCCGGGCCGCGCTGATCGCCTCGGCGAACCAGCAGTCCGCGCCCCTCGCCCAGACCCTCGGCCTGAGCAGCGACGAGAAGCTCGTCACCAAGGACGTCGTGCAGGACGCGGACGGCACCCGTCACCTGCGGTACGAGCGGACCCTCAACGGGCTGCCCGTCCTGGGCGGCGACCTGGTGGTCCACCAGTCCGCCACCGGCGCGACCAAGGGCGTGGACCGGGCCAGCAGCGCCTCGCTGAGCGGAGTCGGCACCACGCCGAAGCTGGCGGCGCCGGCCGCGCAGTCGGCCGCGCTCGCCGCCGAGTCGGGCGCCGCGCTGGAGAGCGCGCCCCGCCTGGTCGTCTGGGCCGCGGACAACAACCCCCGCCTCGCCTGGGAGACCGTCGTCTCCTCCACCGAGTCGGACGGCACCCCGAGCAAGCTGCACGTGGTCACCGACGCCACCAGCGGTCAGGTCATCCAGAAGTTCGAGGGCATCCAGACCGGCACCGGCAAGGGCGTCTTCGTCGGCAACGTCAACATCGGCACCTCGCAGTCCGGGTCGTCCTACCAGATGAAGGACACCACGCGCGGTGGGATGTACACCACCAACCTGAACCACGGGACCTCGGGCACCGGCACCCTGTACAGCAAGTCCACCGACACCTGGGGCGACGGCACCGTCGCCAACGGCGAGTCGGCGGCGGTCGACGCCCACTACGGTGTCGCGGCCACCTGGGACTACTACAAGAACACCTTCGGCCGCAACGGCATCCGCAACGACGGTGTCGGCGCCTACAGCCGGGTCCACTACGGCAACAACTACGTGAACGCGTTCTGGGACGACTCCTGCTTCTGCATGACCTACGGTGACGGTGACTCGAACACCCACCCCCTCACCGAGCTCGACGTCGCCGGCCACGAGATGAGCCACGGCGTCACGGCGGCCACCGCCAACCTGAACTACTCGGGCGAGTCCGGCGGCCTCAACGAGGCCACCTCGGACATCTTCGGCACCATGGTGGAGTTCTACGCCAACATCCCGACCGACAACCCCGACTACCTGATCGGTGAGTTGATCGACATCAACGGGAACGGCACCCCGCTGCGGTACATGGACAAGCCGTCCAAGGACGGCCAGTCCGCCGACTACTGGTCCTCCACCGTCGGCAACAAGGACGTCCACTACTCCTCCGGCGTCGCCAACCACTTCTTCTACCTGCTGGCCGAGGGCAGCGGCGCGAAGGTCATCAACGGCGTCAGCTACAACTCGCCGACCCAGAACAACATCGCGGTCACCGGCATCGGCCGGGACAAGGCGGCGCAGGTCTGGTACCGCGCCCTGACCACCTACATGACCTCCACCACCAACTACGCCGCGGCGCGCACCGCGACGGAGAAGGCGGCGACCGACCTGTACGGTGCCGGCAGCGCGGAGCTCACGGCCGTCAGCACCGCCTGGGCGGGCGTCAACGTCGGCTCGCTGCCCAACCCGGGCGGCGTCACCGTCACCAACCCGGGCAACCAGTCGACCGCGCTCAACGGCTCGGTGAACCTGCAGATCAAGGCCACGGGCGGCACCGCCCCGCTGTCCTACAGCGCCTCCGGCCTGCCCGCCGGCCTGTCGATCAACGCCTCCACCGGCGTGATCAGCGGCACCGCCACGGCCGCCGGCACCTCCAACGTGACCGTCACGGCCACGGACTCGGCCGGCAAGAGCGGCAACACCAGCTTCACCTGGACCGTCACCGGCGGTGGCGGCGGCAGCTGCACCCCGGCGCAGCTGCTGGGCAACGCCGGCTTCGAGACCGGCAGCGCCTCCCCGTGGACGGCGAGCTCCGGCGTCGTCGACAACAGCTCCTCGCAGGCGGCCCACGGCGGCTCCTGGAAGGCCTGGCTGAACGGCTACGGCTCCAGCCACACCGACTCGCTGTCCCAGACGGTCACCATCCCGGCCGGCTGCAAGGCGACGCTGAGCTTCTGGCTGCACATCGACACCGCCGAGACCGGCTCCACCGTCTACGACAAGCTGACCGTCTCGGTCAACGGCACCACGCTGAAGACCTACAGCAACGTGGACGCCGCGGCCGGCTACCAGCAGCGCACCTTCGACCTCTCGTCCTACGCGGGCCAGACGGTCACCCTGAAGTTCAACGGCGTCGAGGACTCCTCGCTGCAGACGAGCTTCGTGATCGACGACACCTCCGTCCAGACCGGCTGAGGTCGGGTCGGGCCTCCTCGGGCCCGGTGAACCAGGACAGGTGAGGGGCCCGGCAGCCACGGCTGCCGGGCCCTTGTCGTGCGTCCGGCGGGCCTTTGTCGTGCGTCCGGCGGGTCCTTGTCGTGTGTCCGGCCGGGGCTGGGCGCCGGGTCCGGCGGGGTGGGTTACGAGCCCGGCGCGGGGTATGCAGAAACGTTCTTTCCAGGCTCTTGACGGTGTGTGTCGACGGCTCTAGGTTCAGCGCTGCAAGTTTCCGGCAAGTTACAGAAACTTCCTGCAGGCTTCACCCTCCGGCTGCCCCACCCCAGCCACCCCCAGGAGACGACGTGGTCACCACCGCCCCCACCCGCCGGCCCGTCCGCGCGGCCGGAGCGCTCGCCGCCTCGGCGGCGCTCGCGCTCTCGCTCGGCACCACCCTCGGCGCCCCCACCGCGGGGGCCACCCCGCCCACCGCAAACGGCAAGGACGTCACCGCCACGCTCTTCGAGTGGCGCTTCGACTCGGTCGCCCAGGCCTGCACCTCCACCCTCGGCCCCAAGGGCTACGGCTTCGTCGAGGTCTCGCCGCCCCAGGAGCACATCCAGGGCCCCCAGTGGTGGACCTCCTACCAGCCCGTCGGCTACCGGATCGCCGGCCGGCTCGGCGACCGGACGTCCTTCAAGAACATGGTCGACACCTGCCACGCCGCCGGCGTCAAGGTGATCGCCGACGCGGTGGTCAACCACATGGCGGCCGGCTCCGGCACCGGCACCGGCGGCACCGCGTACAGCAAGTACACCTACCCCGGCACCTACCAGGACCAGGACTTCCACTCCTGCCGCCAGCCGATCACCGACTACCAGGACCGCTCCAACGTCCAGAACTGCGAGCTGGTCAACCTCTCCGACCTGGACACCGGCAGCTCCTACGTCCGGACCACCATCGCGCACTACCTCGACGACCTGGGCGCGCTCGGCGTCGACGGCTACCGGATCGACGCGGCCAAGCACATCGCCGCCGCCGACCTCGCCGCGATCAAGGCCAAGATGGCCAACCCGGGCGCCTACTGGGTGCAGGAGGTCATCTACGGCGCCGGCGAGCCGATCCAGCCCGGTGAGTACACCGGCACCGGCGACGTGGACGAGTTCCGGGTCGGCACCGACCTCAAGCGGATGTTCACCAGCGACAAGCTCGCCAACCTGAACGGCTGGGGCGCGTCCTGGGGCTACCTGCCGAGCGGCCAGGCGCGCAGCTTCATCGACAACTGGGACACCGAGCGCAACGGCTCCACCCTCAACTACACCTACGGCAACACCTACACGCTGGCCAACGTCTTCCTGCTGGCCTCGCCGTACGGCGCGCCCAACGTCTACTCCGGCTACTCCTTCACCAACAAGGACGACGGCCCGCCCAACGGTGGCACCGTCAACGCCTGCTACCAGGACGGCTGGAACTGCACCCACGCCTGGCGGCAGGTCGCCAACATGGTCGGCTTCCGCAACGCCGTCGCCGGCACCGGCGTCACCAACTGGTGGTCCAACGGCAACAACGCCATCGCGTTCGGCCGCGGCAACAAGGGCTACGTCGCGATCAACCACGAGAACGGCGCGATCACCCAGACCTTCCAGACCGGGCTGCCGGCCGGTACCTACTGCGACGTCCAGCACGGTGACCCGCAGCCGGGCGGCGGCTGCACCGGCCCGACCTACCAGGTGGGCGCCAACGGCCAGTTCACCGCGACGGTCGGCGCGGGCGACGCGGTCGCGCTCTACGTCCAGGGCGCGGTCGCCGCGACCACCGGCGCCTCGTTCAACGTCAACGCGACCACCGCGTACGGCCAGAACGTCTACGTGGTCGGGGACGTCCCCGCCCTCGGCGGCTGGGACCCGGCCAAGGCTCTGCCGCTCTCCTCGGCCGGCTACCCCGTCTGGTCGCTGTCGCTCACCCTGCCAGCCGGCACGGCCTTCCAGTACAAGTACGTGCGCAAGGACGCCAACGGCGCGGTGACCTGGGAGTCCGGGGCCAACCGGAGCGCCACCGCGCCCTCCTCGGGCACGGTCACCCTGAACGACACCTGGCGCCCGTAAGGCCCGTCCGGCCCCGGGGGCCGGGCCCTCGGGACGGCCCCCGGGGCCGTCCGTGATGCGGGGACCCCTGTCAGCCCAGGCTGACAGGGGTCCCCCGTGTGAGTGGCCGCACCGCTTCGCCCCGCGGGCGGCGGTCCGGCGCTGACACCATCGCGGGATGAGAACCACCCCCCTCGTCCTCGACCTCGAACTGTGCGGCGGCCGCTGGGACGGACACCGCAAGCTCGTCCACGCCGCCGCCCCGCCGCCCGTGCTCCGGATGGTCCTGCGGGCCCGACTGCCCGTCGCCGAGAACGGCGAGTACTGGCCGACCACCAGCGTCTACCGGCTGGACGAGGGCGGCGGCGGGCTGCGGTACCGGCACTCGCACGACGAGTAGGCGGGCGGCCGGGCCCGCGTCCTGCCGGCCCCCGCCGCGTCGCGACGTTCCGTCGGCCCCGCCGCGCCCTGCCGTTCCGTCCGCCCGCTCCCGGCCGTCAGCCGCGGCCGATGTACGGCATCGCGGTCGCCATCACGGTGGCGAACTGCACGTTCGCCTCCAATGGCAGCTCGGCCATGTGCCGGACGGTGCGGGCCACGTCGGCCACGTCCATGGTCGGCTCGGGCGCGATCCGCCCGTCCGCCTGCCGGACCCCGGCGCCCATCGCGGCGGTCATGTCGGTCGCCGCGTTGCCGATGTCGATCTGCCCGCAGGCGATCCGGTACGGGCGGCCGTCCAGCGACAGCGACCTGGTCAGCCCGGTCACGGCGTGCTTGGTGGCGGTGTAGGCGATCGAGTGCGGCCGCGGGACGTGCGCCGAGATCGAACCGTTGTTGATGATCCGGCCGCCCTGCGGGTCCTGTGCCTTCATCTGCCGGAACGCGGCCTGGGCGCAGAGGAAGGCACCGGTCAGGTTGAGGTCGACCACGGCCCGCCAGGCCGCCACCTCGAGCTCCTCCACCGGGACGGCCGCGCCGAAGGTGCCGGCGTTGTTGAACAGCAGGTCCACCCGGCCGAAGCGCTCGGCGGTCTCCGCGAACAGCGCGTCCACCGCCGCCGGGTCGGTGACGTCGGTCGGCACCGCGACGGCCGGGGTGCCGCCCAGTCGCGCCGTCTCCCGCAGCGGTTCGGCGCGCCGGCCGGCCAGTACCACCTGCCAGCCGGCCCCGGCCAGCTCGACCGCCACGGCCCGGCCGACGCCGCTCCCGGCTCCGGTGACGACGGCGATCTGCTGGGGCATGGCGCTCTCCTCGGTGCTCTGTGCGGTTGCTCTGCTCGGTTGCTCTGCTCGGGTGCCCTGCTCGGTCCGTGCGGACCCGGTCCGGCGGGGCCAGACGGGGCCGCCGGGCGGCCCCGTCGACGCGATCGTCGCGGATGGGGCGGCCGGCGTCACTGGTCGAAGGCCCCAAAATCGGCGCCCCCGGGCAGGCCGACCGCTGTGTCCCCCGCCGTCCGGCCCCCGCCGTCCGGCGGGAGCGGTGAAGACCTTTACCCGATCGCGAACAAACATTGGATTTACGGTGCCCGCCGCGCAACCGGGTCACCCCGGCCCACGTCATAAGATCGCAGGACGGCGCGCCACCGCGAGGGGCGGCACGCCGCCGTCCCGGGGGCCGTACCACCGTCGTGCCCCCGGGCCTGTCCGGCCCCACCGGGGGGCCGCCGCCCGGTCAGACGGACCGGGCGCGACATCGGTCGGAGAGTCCTCACCGTGCTTAGGCAGTCGTCCCGTTCCCGCGCCGTCCTGACCGGCGCCGCCGCACTCGCCCTGGCCGCCTCGCTCGCGGCCTGCGGGAGTTCCGGCGGCGGGAAGGGGGACGGCGCCAAGGCGGCCGGCACCCCGGGCGCGAGCGGGACCACTGCGGCGGGCAGCCCGAGCGGCACCGGCACCGGATCGCCCACCACCGCGGAGCCCACGGCCGCCACCGGGAAGGTGCTGATGCCCACCGGTCCGCAGGCCGCCCTGACCAAGGCCCGGGACACCGCGGCCGGCCCGATCATGGTGACCACGGTGACCGGCGCGAAGTCCGGGGTGTCCGGCAAGGTCTGGGTCTGGCTGCCGCCGGAGTACAACGACCCCAAGTTCGCCAAGACCGGCTTCCCGGTGCTGACCCTCTTCGCGGGCGGCCAGAGCAACGGCTACAACACCTGGACCGACAACCAGCTGCCGATCCAGGAGAGCAACGCGGAGCTGGTGAAGGCCGGCAAGGCCCACCCGTTCATCATGATCATGCCGGTGCAGAACTTCAACGGCGACGAGCACAACGCGCTGGACTGCTCCGACATCCCGGGCCAGCCCAAGATGGGCACCTGGATGACCCAGGACATCCCGGACTTCGTGCGCGCCAACTTCCGCACCCTCAAGGGCCGCGACGGCTGGGGCGTGATGGGCGCCTCCACCGGAGGCTTCTGCAGCGCCAAGCTCGCCCTGCAGCACCCGGACGTCTACAAGGCCGCCGTCCCGATCGACGGCTACTACGTCCCCGACTCGGGGCTCTGGAAGGGCCACGACGCCGAGCGCGCGGCCAACAACCCGGACGTGCTGGTCGCCCAGAGCAAGGCGGACGTCAAGATGCTGGTCACCGCGGGCGGCGCCAACCCGTACGAGACCAAGCTGGTCAAGGCCTGGGTGGCCAAGGCCGCCCCGCCCACCTCCCTGGAGTACTACGAGCAGCCCGGTGGCAAGCACCTGACCTCGGACTTCAAGAAGATGATCCCGGACACGCTGCAGTGGCTGAGCAAGAACCTGGCCGGGCCTGCGGCCGACTGACCCGGTACGGCGGACGGGTGCGCGCGCACGCCGAACGCGGCCGAGGGCCCGGGACACCCGCACGGGTGTCCCGGGCCCTCGGTGTTCCCGGGCCGGCCCCCGTTCCCACCCCGGGCCCGGCTGCGTCGGGCTGTGCCCGGCCCCGCCGCCGCCCGTCCGGCGGTGGTCGCCGCAGCGTTCCGGCGGCGTCCCCGGCGCAGCCGCCCGGGGGTGCATAAACGCCTGTGACCTGCGCGTCAATCGGACATTGATTCGCTTCTGATCGACTGTGAGCACTTTGGATGGCGCCGCGTCCCACCGGCCGGCCCGCCCGATCCGCCACCTCGTGAAGAGAGTCCCATGCCGATCCACCTGCTGCCCCAGCCGTCCCCCGCCGTGCCCGAGCAGGCGCAGTCCGGGGCCGACTCCAGGGGTGCGGCCGCGTCCGCGCTGGCCGCCGACGAGGAGCCGGCGACGGCCCGCTTCGCCGGGTTGCGGCTGGTGCACTCCGCGCTGCGCCGCGACCTCGCCCGGCTGCCCAACGCGCTGCGCCTGCTGCAGCCCGGCGAGGACGACGCGGGTGAGGCGCTGCTGCGGCACTGGACCTTCGTGACCGCGATGCTGACCTGCCACCACGAGCAGCAGGACACCCGGATCTGGCCGATCGTGCGCCGCTTCGCGCCCGAGCTGCGGTTGCTGCTCAACTGGCTGGAGGCCGACCACCACAACCTCGACCACTCCTTCACCCGGGTCACCACGCTGGTCCGGATCGCCAGCCGGGACACCGGGAGCGCCTGGCCGGTGGCGTACGCGATGGAGGACCTGGCGGCCCGGCTGGAGACGCACCTGCGGATCGAGGAGCGCCAACTGCTGCCCCGGATGGAGCTGGTGGTCCCGGAGACCTCCCGGCTCGGCGGCCTGGGCGAGCTGCTGGACCTGCTGCGCTCGGCGGACGGCCCGGGCACGGCGGACGCGCTGGCCTGGCTGCTGGACGGGGTGGAGCCGGCGACGGTCGAGCGGCTGCTCGCCGACTGCGACGACGACGTGGCCCGCAACTGGCCGCACTGGCAGGCCACCTACCAGCGCTGCACCGCCCAGCTCTGGGGCGCGTCGGGCGGGCCGGGCGACAGCGGGCCCGGCGACCTGGGCGGCATCGCCGACTGACTGCCCGGCCTTTTCTCGGGCCGTTCGTCTACGCGCGTGGCATGCGCCGAAGGCATATGCCGAGCCGAAGCCGGAGTCCACCGCACCGGTCCATCTCGCCGGCGTCCGTTCGCGCAGGCCTCACTCCCCGGCGTCCCCGGCGTTCACGGTGCCCTCAGGGGCCGACCCCCGGCGCCCCGGCGCAGGTCGCCACCGCGGCCCCGGCGCCGACGCCACCACCGTCACTCCGGCAGGCGGTTGAGCCACAGCAGCGGAGCGACCCGGATCGCCGTGTGCGGCGAGCCGTCCCACTCCGCCGGCAACCCGGCCGCCGCCAGGGCGGCCACCACCGCCCGGCCGACCTCGACCGTCCGCCGCTCCGCCACCCCGGCGGGCTCCGCCCCGGTGCGGAAACCGCCGTACCGCAGCATCAGGCCCTGACCGGCGGCGGCCGCCTCGGTGTCCTGCTGGTGGAAGAAGACGAACCCGTGCGAGCCCTCGTCGGCCTCGCCGCCGATCTCCTCGTAGCCGCAGATGGCACAGCAGGTGAAGTCCATCGCCGCGACGACGCCCTGCTCCTCCAGCGCGTCGAACGCCGCCTCCAGGCGGTCCACGTCCGTGGTCGCGGGCCAGGAGGCCTGCTCGGCCAGCCGCTCGTCCCACAGCGGAGCGACGATCCGCTCCGCCTCCTCCTGCGTCAGTCCCTGGTCGTCGAGGACCTCGACCAGGGACTCGGCTATCTCGTCCGGCTCCTGGAAGCCGCACCGGATCAACTCGCGGGCCCGCTCGCGGGCTTCGCGCAGGACTTCGGGGTCGACGTCCGTCTCCTGGGTCATGCGGCGATCCTCGCACCCGCCACTGACAACGCCCGGCCCTCGGCGCCGGCCCGCGGGTACCCGGTGCTACCGTCCGCCGATGACCTCACTGCTGCAACCCCCGCTGCTCACCCGGCTGCTGGCCGCCGAGCGCATCCTCATCGCCGGCGCCGGGGGCGGTTTCGACGTGTACGCCGGTCTGCCGATCGCCCTCGCCCTGCGCGCCGCGGGCAAGGAGGTGCACCTGGCGAACCTCTCCTTCACCCACCTCTACGGCCTGCCCGCCGAGGTCTGGGCGGAGCCCGAGGTGGCCCGGATCGGCCCGGACACCGCCGCCCCCGAGGGCTACTTCCCGGAGCGCACCCTGGCGCGCTGGCTGCACCGGCACGGGATGCCCGACACGGTGTGGGCGTTCCCGTCCGTGGGCGTCCAGCCGCTGCGCGAGGCCTACCGGGCGCTCACCGGCCGCCTGGGCGTCGACGCGGTGCTGCTGGTCGACGGCGGCACCGACATCCTGATGCGCGGGGACGAGGCCGGTCTCGGCACCCCGGAGGAGGACATGGCCAGCCTCGCCGCGGTGGCCGGTCTCACCGGGGTGCCCGAACGGCTGGTCGCCTGCCTGGGCTTCGGCGTCGACGCCCACCACGGCGTCAACCACGCGCTGGTGCTGGAGAACCTCGCGGCGATCGAGCGCGCGGGCGGCTACCTCGGCGCCTTCTCCATCCCCCGCGGCAGCCGGGAGGGCGTGCTCTACCTGGACGCCGTCGAGCACGCCCGGGCCGCCTTCCCCGAGCACCCCAGCATCGTCAACGGCTCGGTGGCGGCGGCGCTGCGCGGCGAGTTCGGCGACGTCCGGTTCACCGACCGGACGAAGGGCGGCGAGCTCTTCGTCAATCCGCTGATGACGCTCTACTTCGGGGTGACCGTCGAGGCGCTGGCCGCCGAGAACCGTTACCTGGACCGGATCGAGCACACCGTGCTGACCCGCCAGATCAGCACCGTCATCGAGGAGTTCCGGGACGACCTGCCCCGGCAGCGCCCGCCCCGGCAGTTCCCGCACTGACGCAGAGCGCCACCGGGCGCCGGCGGCCCGCGGTCAGCGCCACCCGGCACCGCCCTCCGTGCCGCCGGGCCGGGGCACGGTCAGCCGGAGGCCAGCCGGAACTCCAGGTTCCCGAAGCGGACCTGGTCGCCGGCCCGGACGCGGACGCCGCCCGCGATCCGGCGGCCGTTCACGTGCGTGCCGTTGGTCGAACCGAGGTCGTACAGCACCCAGCCGCCACCCTCGTGCCGGAGTTCGGCGTGCTGGCGGGAGACCGAGGCGTCGTGCAGCCGCAGCCCGGAGCCGGGGATCCGGCCGATCGTCAACTGGACGGCACCGGCCTGCGGGAGGCTCAGCCCCGGCAGCCGCTCGGTGCGCCAGGCGCGGTTCAGCCGGTCCCCGAACGCGGAGACCCTGCCGACCGCCCGCAGCACGAGGCGCTCGACCGGGTTCCCGGTCGGCAGCCCGGTCATCGCCGCGTCCAACTCGCCCTTGCTGGTGGCCTGGAGGACGATCTCCATCCGGCCGAGGAAGGTGTCGTGCGACAGCCGCCCGCTGCCCGCGCCGTCCCGGAGCGCGCCGAGGGCCTGCTCCCGTTCGGCGTCGGACGGCCGGAGCGCGCCGCCGCGGAACTCAGGAGACGTCGTCATGGCCCGATTGTCGGCTCAGCCGGCCGGGACTGTCCAGAACGCGCCGCCCGCCGGCGCCCGATGAGTACGTCACTGCACTCCAGACGCTGGCCGGGCGCGCGCGGTTCCGGCCGCCCGGGGGCGGTCCACGGGCCGTCCCGACGACCGTCCCGACGACCGGTCAGGCGACCGGCCCGACGGGGTGTCAGCCCTTGCGGGCCGCCGCCAGGATCTTCTCCGTGGTGTGCAGGAACCGGGAGGTCACCGAGCCCCGATAGGCCTTGCCGAACAGCTCCCCGGTCACCCACTTGCCGTTCCTCAGGTGGATCACCACGTACGCGGCGCCCGGGTCGGCGCCGATCACCTCGTGGTCGCCCTTGGGCGAGGTGTACGGGACGGCGAGGTCGGCAGGCAGCGGCTCGGACAGGAAGGCCACCACCAGCCGGACGTCCGGTGTCACCTCGACGCCCCGGAACGGCTCGGCGGCGAGCAGCTCGGCCACCTCGTCGACGGTGCGCAGCAGCACCGGCACCGGGTACCCGAGGGACTGCTCCAGGTGCTGCTCGATGCGTGCGGTCAGGGCGGCGCGGTCCGGCTCGTCGGTGGTGAAGAAAACGTTGCCGCTCTGGATGTAGGACCGGACGCCGTCCAGCCCGAGCTCGGTGAAGAGCTCCCGCAGCCGTTCCATCCGCACCGTCCGGCCGCCGACGTTGATGGCGCGGAGGAAGGCGATGTACGTGGTCGTGGTGGTCACCCCGCCAGTCTGGCACCGGGCACCGACAGCCGTCCGGCGGTGCCCGGCGGGTGTCGGTACCGGGTGCCAGACTGGCGCCATGGCTACCTGGCAGGATTTCGAGCAGGAGGCCCCGGACCTCGCGCCCCTCGTGCGGGCCCGGTTCGAGGCCGAGAAGCACCACGTCCTGGCGACGCTGCGCAAGGACGGATCGCCCCGGGTGAGCGGCACCGAGGTCGACTTCGTCGGCGCCGACCTGATGCTCGGGTCGATGTACGGCTCCGCCAAGGCGCGTGACCTCCAGCGGGACGGCCGCTTCGCGCTGCACGCCCACCCGGGGGGCGAGCGGATGGAGGGCGGTGACTCCAAGGTCTCCGGCCGCGCGGTCGAGATCACCGACGAGACCGAGCTGGCCGCCTACGCGGCGGATCTGCCCGAGCCGCCGCCCACCCCCTTCCACGCCTTCCGGCTGGAGCTGGAGCAGGTCGTGCACACCGCGGTGGGGGAGGGCCACCTCTGGGTCCTCAACTGGCACCCGGGCCGGCCGGTGCAGCGGATCCAGCTGCACTGACCGGCCCGGGCCAGGGTCCGCAGGGCTCGATTCCGGCCCGGCGGGATCCGGAAGAGAGGGCTAGGGCAGGACGGACTTGACGGCCTCCGGGGTGCGGGCGACGACGGCGTGGCCGTCGTCCGCGGTGATGATCGGGCGCTGGATCAGGATCGGGTGCTCGGCCAGCGCCGCGATCCAGCGCGCCCGGTCGCCCTCCTCCCGGGTCCACTGCTTCATCCCGAGGTCCTTGGCGACCTGCTCGTCGAGGCGGGTGATGTCCCAGGGCTCCAGGTTCAGCCGCTCCAGCACCTGCTCCAGTTCGGCCGCGGTGGGCGGGTCCTCCAGGTAGCGCCGGACGGTGTACGCGGCCCCGGCGGCTTCCAGCACGCCGAGCGCGGACCGGCACTTGCCGCAACGCGGGTTGATCCAGATCTCCATGCCGTCCAGCCTACCGAGCCGGCCGACGGCCCTCCGCCCACCGGTGGCCGGGCAGGCCGGGCCGTCCCGCCCGGATGGCCCGGCCGGGACGGGAACTCCGCCGCGCCCGACGGTGGTTCACGAACCAGGAATCGGGGCCCGAGGAGAAGGGCCCCCGGAGGGGAGCAGCGGATGGACGGCGCGGCGATCATCGAGCAGTTGCTGACGGGCGAGGGCACGGCGGACCCGTACCCGCTGTACGCGCGGGCGCACGAGCTGGGCACGGTGATGCCGGCCGGCCCGGGCACCTTCCTGGTGGTCGGGCACGCGGCGGTCGACCGGGTGCTGCGCACCCCGGCCTTCGCGGTCGCGACCGCCGAGATGATGGCGGGCCTGACCCCGGAGTTCGCCGAGCACACCTCGCTGGCGCTGTTCGGCCGTTCGATCCTGCAGCGCAACGCGCCCGACCACCCCCGGGTCCGCCCGCTGATCGCCTCGGTGTTCACCGCCCGGCGGGTCGCCGCGCTGCGTCCGGCGGTGGAGGCCGCGGTCGCCCGGCTGCTGGACGAGATGGCCGAGCAGGGCGCGGACGGCTCCCCGGTGGACTTCATGGACGCCTTCGCCTTCCGCCTTCCGGTCGGCGTGATCTGTGAGCTGCTTGGCGTCCCCGAGCGGGACCGCTACCGCTTCCGCGGCCTGGCCTCCGACCTCACCGTCGCGCTGGAGTTCGTCGACGACCGCTCCGAGCTGGCCGAGGCCGACGCGGCCGCCGACGAGCTCGCCGACTACTTCACGGCGCTGGCGGCCGAGCGCCTCGCCCGTCCGCAGGACGACCTGGTCACCGACCTGGCCCGGATCGCCGCCGACGACCCGGAGCGGCTGCCGGCCCGGGAGCTGCTGGCCAACCTGGTGCTGCTGCTGGTCGCCGGCTTCGAGACCACCACCAACCTGCTCGGCAACGGTCTGGCCCTGCTGTTCCGCCACCCCGAGGTGGTGGCGGGCCTGCGCAGCGGCGCGGTCACCCCGGCCGGTTTCACCGACGAGGTGCTGCGCTTCGACTCCCCGGTCCAGCTCACCTCCCGGGTGGCCCTGGCCGACGACCTGGCCGTCGACGGCCTGCCGGTGCCGCCCGGCGACGTGGCGCTGCTGCTGCTCGGCGCGGCCAACCACGACCCGGCCCGCCACCACCGCCCCGAGGTGTTCGACCCGCGCCGCACGGACAGCCAGCCGCTGAGCTTCGGCGGCGGGCCGCACTACTGCCTGGGCTCCCAGCTGGCCCGGCTGGAGTCGGAGGTGGCGGTGCCGGCGCTGCTCGCCCGCTTCCCCCGGCTCGCCCCGGGCGGCGTTCCGACCCGCCGCGACCGCCTGGTCCTGCGCGGCTTCGAGACGCTGCCCGTTTCCGTCCGCTGACCGCGCCCCGACCGCCCGGACTGCCGGACTGCCGGGCGGTCGGGCCCGCTCGGTCCGGTCGGCCCGCTCGGCCTCGGTCGGCCCGGTGGCACGTGCCGGCCGGCAGTCCGTCGGGATCCGGGACGTTCGACCGTTCGTGGCAGGGCCGTCCGTGGGAGAGCATGGAGGGGCGAACCCGGTCAATCCGGGACATTCGTTCAGGAGGTCCCCGCCGTGCCCACAGCGCCCCGCCCACCGCACCCGGTGGCCGTGGAACCCAGGGTGCCGCGCTGGGTGCCCTGGCTGCCGGTGCTGCTGCTCCTGCTCGACCTGACCGCCGAGGCGGTCGTCCCGGACGCGGTGGCCGCCGGCTTCCTGCTGACCGCCCTGCCGGTGGTCGCGGCGTTCAGCTACGGCCCGGTGCTGACCGCCGCCACCACCGTCGGCTCGCTGGCCCTGCAACTCGTCCTCGCCCTGCGCGCGGGCCACATCAACGAGCAGCACCACGTCTGGGTCTACATCGCCACCCTGCTCTCCGGGGTGATGGGCACCGCCCTCGCGTGGCAGCGCACCCGGCAGAACCGCAACCTGCTGCAGGCCCGGACGGTCGCCGAGACCCTGCAGCGCACGGTGCTGCGCCCGGTGCCGGACCGGGCCGGCGGCCTGCGGGTGGCCGGCCTCTACCGCCCGGCCCAGGCCGAGGTGCTGGTCGGCGGGGACCTGTACGAGGTGTGCGACACCCGCTTCGGCGTCCGGGTGCTGCTCGGCGACGTCCGCGGCAAGGGTCTCGGCGCGGTCCGGACGGTGGCCGACGTGCTCGGCGCCTTCCGGGCCACCGCGCACGACACCCCGGAGCTGGTCGACCTCGCCGACAGCTGGACCGGGCCGTGCTGCGCGACGCCGCCGACCGCGGCGACGACGAGCTCTTCGTGACCGCCGTCCTGCTGCAGTACCGGCCGGGCTCCGACTGCGTGGAGATCGTCAACCGGGGCCACACCACCCCGCTGCTGCTCGGCGACGGCACCATCACCCCGGTGTCCTGCGCCGACGAGCTCCCGCTCGGCCTCGGCCACCTCGGCCCCGCCGAGGAGCGCGGCAAGCCGACCGCCGTCGCCCTTCCCCCGGGCCGCACGGTGCTGTTGTACACCGACGGCGTCAGCGAGGCCCGGGACGCCACCGGCACCTTCTACCCGCTGGCCCCGCGGCTGGCCGCCCTCGGGACGACCTCGCCCGACCGGCTGGTGTCCTTCCTGGCCCAGGACGTCCACGAGTACGCCGGCCTCCTCGCCGACGACCTCGCCGTCCTCGCCCTCACCCCCGACGCCCCGTGACCCCCACCCACGCACCGGGCCCCGCCGCCCTCCCGAAGGAGCACGACGGGGCCCGAGTGGTCCGACCGTCCGAACCGACCCACCGGTCCTGACCAGTGGATCGGCCGCGACCCGTCCTACAGGTCGTAGTAGAGCTCGAACTCGTGGGGGTGGGGGCGGAGGGCGATCGGGGCGATCTCGTTGGTGCGCTTGAAGTCGATCCAGGTCTCGATCAGGTCCGGGGTGAAGACGTTGCCGGCGAGGAGGTACTCGTGGTCGGCTTCCAGGGCCTCGAGGACGGCCGGGAGCGAGGAGGGCACCTGCGGGACGTTGGCGTGCTCCTCCGGGGCCAGCTCGTAGAGGTCCTTGTCGACGGGCTCCAGCGGCTCGATCTTGTTGCGGATGCCGTCGAGGCCGGCCATCAGCATGGCGGAGAAGGCCAGGTAGGGGTTGGAGGCCGGGTCGGGCGCGCGGAACTCGATGCGCTTGGCCTTGGCGTTGGAGCCGGTGATCGGGATGCGGATCGCGGCGGAGCGGTTGCGCTGGGAGTACACCAGGTTGACCGGTGCCTCGAAGCCGGGCACCAGGCGGTGGTAGGAGTTCACCGACGGGTTGGTGAAGGCCAGCAGGGAGGGGGCGTGCCGGAGCAGGCCGCCGATGTAGTAGCGGGCCATGTCGGAGAGGCCGGCGTAGCCCTGCTCGTCGTAGAAGAGCGGCGAGCCCTCGCTCCACAGCGACTGGTGGACGTGCATGCCCGAGCCGTTGTCGCCGAAGATCGGCTTCGGCATGAAGGTGGCGGTCTTGCCGTTGCGCCAGGCGACGTTCTTGATGATGTACTTGAACAGCATCAGGTCGTCGGCGGCGTGCAGCAGGGTGTTGAACTTGTAGTTGATCTCGGCCTGGCCGGCCGTGCCGACCTCGTGGTGCTGCCGCTCGACCTCCAGGCCGGACTTGGCCAGCTCCAGGGACATCTCGGCGCGCAGGTCGGCGAAGTGGTCCACCGGCGGGATGGGGAAGTACCCGCCCTTGTACTTGACCTTGTAGCCGCGGACGTCGCCCTCGGCGGCGCCGCTGTTCCAGGCGCCGGCCTCCGAGTCGATGTGGTAGAAGGACGCGTTGGCGCTGGTGTCGAAGCGGACCGAGTCGAAGACGTAGAACTCGGCCTCGGGCCCGAAGAACGCGGTGTCGGCGATGCCGGAGGAGGCGAGGTAGGCCTCCGCCTTCTTGGCGACGTTGCGGGGGTCGCGGCTGTAGGCCTCGCCGGTGACCGGGTCCTGGATGAAGAAGTTGATGTTGAGGTGCTTCTCGGCCCGGAACGGGTCGAGGCGGGCCGTGGCGAGGTCCGCGACCAGGGCCATGTCGGACTCGTGGATGGCCTGGAAGCCGCGGATCGACGAGCCGTCGAACATCAGGGTCTCGGACGGGTCGAAGGTCGCCGCAGGTACGGAGAAGTGCTGCATGACGCCCGGCAGATCGCAGAAACGGACATCGACGAACTTCACATCGTTGTCCTGGATGAACTGCTTCACTTCGGCGGCGTTGTTGAACATACATCCTCCTCGGCGTGCGAATGGGGCTCACCCTAGGAATGGCCCGTTTCCGGCCGGTGACCCGGCCGTTTCGTAAATGTTAACCACGGCCCTCGCGCGGGCGGCAAAGACGTACGGGACGGGGCAAAACGCCTCCCGGTCAGGGGCGCCCCTCCGCAAGTGGTCTGGACCACTTGGAAAGCCCCGGCGACACGATTCACCCGCTCGTGGCGTTCGGGGGAGCCGGTGGCGGTCCGGGCCGACCGCCCGGTTAGTGTGGATTCGTGGACACCAGAGAAGCGTTGGGATCGTGGATCGACGGCCCGAAGGCGGCCGCCGAGAAGATGGGCGCCGACTTCGGCCACCGCGGCGAGCGTCTCGGACTGCCCAAGGAGGGCTCCGGCTCGCTCGCCGGCCCCGGCCGCCGGATCGGCGCCCTGTTCGTCGACGGCTGGCTCGTCGCCCTGATCGCCTACGGGCTGATCGGCAAGGGCAGCGCAGGCCACGCGAACCTGTGGACCAGCCCGCTCTACTTCCTGGTCGCGTCGGTGCTGCTCGCCACCACCGGCACGACCGTCGGCAAGCGGCTCTTCGGCCTCCGGGTGGTCCGCCTCGACGGCGGCCGCGCCACCATCCCGCAGGTCCTGCTGCGCACCCTGCTGCTGTGCCTGGTGGTGCCGCCGCTGGTCTGGGACCGCGACACCCGGGGCCTGCACGACAAGGCCGTCGGCACGGTCGAGGTCCGGATCTAGAGGTCCGGATCCAGAGGTGCGGATCCAGGGGCTCCGATCCGGAGGTCCGGATCCGGGCGGCCGGCTCGTCAGCACGCCGGACGGCCGACGGGCCGCGGTCGGTGGCCAGCGCACCACGGCCAGCGCACCACGGCAAGCGAACGGCCCCGCTGCGGAGTCTCCGCGGCGGGGCCGTTCGCGTTCGTGGTGGGGAGGGGTCAGCGGACCTGGCCGCCCTTGGGCATCCGGGCACCCTTGGGCATCGGGCCCTTGGGGATGGGCGCCTTGGAGAGCAGGTCGCCCAGCGCGCGCAGCCGGTCGTTGGTCTCGGTGACCTGGGCGGCGGTGATGGCGCGGGGCAGGCGCATCAGGTGGATCTGCAGCTTCTTGAGCGGGATCTCACCCTCTCCGTTGCCCACCACGATGTCGTGCACCGGCACGTCGCCGACGACACGGGCCATCTTCTTCTTCTCGGAGGCCAGCAGCTGGCGCACCCGGTTCGGGTTGCCCTCGCCGATCAGCGCGATGCCCGCCCGGCCCACGGCGCGGTAGACCGCGTCCTGGTTGCGGGTCACCGCCACCGGGGTGGAGTTGGAGCTCCACCCGCGCCGGATGTTGTTCAGCACCGCCGCGACGGCGCCCGGCTGCCCCTCCATCTGTCCGAACGCCGCGCGCTCGGCCCGGCGCCCGAAGACGATCGCCATGGCCAGGAAGGCCACGATGAAGCCCAGGATCCCCAGGTAGACGGGGTGGTCGATTGCGAAGCCGATGGCGAGGAACACGCCGAAGGTCAGCAGGCCGACGCCGGCGATGATCAGGCCGATCTTGGTGTCGACCTTCTTGGTCATGGTGTACGCCAGGCGGATCTGCTTCAGTCGCCCGGGGTTCTCGGATGTTTCCCTCGCCATAACGCTCATGGTACGTGGCACGGGTACGGGATATCCAAGCCCGGGTACCCGTTCGCCCCCAACCGTGACCCGTGTGCGGGTACCCGACTGCGTACGGCGACGGCTGTGCCCGGGGGCGGTGACGTCCTGCGACCGCGGGACTCCGGGGCGCTCGGGCCCGCCGGGTCCGGGGCCGGGACCGCTCCAGCGCCGCGCGGTCGGCCCCGCGGTCGGGTCCGGCGCGGTCGGGCCCCGCAGGCGCTACGGGGCCGTCTTGGCGCCGACGGCTCCGGCGTCGTGCCGGCGGTCCGCCGCGTACCGGCGGTTCTCGCAGACCGCCGCCCAGGCGTTGCGCCGGGCCTGCCGCTGGCCGCCCGCCAGCAGGACGTTCTCGGCGAGCCGCAGGGCGACACCCACCGACCGGATCCGCATCCGCATGCCGAACAGCTCCCTGGTGGCTGAGAAGAATCGAACGATCGCGACGAGTTCCATCGTCACCACCCCGTGTTACCAGCCCGTGACCAGCCAGTCAAAGCACGGTGAAGCCGAAAGGGCGGAGCCGGAGCTCCGCCCTTTCGCGGGGTGCGGGTGGCGCGGTGGCGCCGGGTCAGACCGCGGCCTGCTCGCGCCGCTCCAGCGCCTGCCGGTAGAGCCGGCCGGCCCGGTACGAGGAGCGCACCAGCGGGCCCGACATGACGCCGGCGAAGCCGAGCTCCTCGGCCTCCTGCTGCAGCTCGACGAACTCGTGCGGCTTGACCCAGCGCTCGACCGGGTGGTGGCGCAGCGAGGGGCGCAGGTACTGGGTGATGGTGATCAGCTCGCAGCCGGCGCCGACGAGGTCGGCCAGCGCCTGGCTGACCTCCTCGCGGGTCTCGCCCATCCCGAGGATCAGGTTGGACTTGGTGACCAGCCCGGCCGCGCGGGCCTGGGTGATGACGTCCAGCGAGCGCTCGTAGCGGAACGCCGGGCGGATCCGCTTGAAGATCCGCGGGACGGTCTCGACGTTGTGCGCGAGCACCTCGGGGCGGGAGGAGAAGACCTCGGCCAGCTGCTCGGGGACGGCGTTGAAGTCGGGGATCAGCAGCTCGACGCCGGTGCGGCCGCCCTGGCGCTCGGCGGTCATCGCGTGCACCTGGCGGACGGTCTCGGCGTACAGCCACGCGCCGCCGTCGGCGAGGTCGTCGCGGGCGACGCCGGTGATGGTGGCGTAGTTGAGGTCCATCGTGACGATCGACTCGGCGACCCGGCGGGGCTCGTCACGGTCGAACTCGGCGGGCTTGCCGGTGTCGATCTGACAGAAGTCGCAGCGGCGGGTGCACTGGTCGCCGCCGATGAGGAAGGTCGCCTCGCGGTCCTCCCAGCACTCGAAGATGTTGGGGCAGCCGGCCTCCTGGCAGACCGTGTGCAGCCCCTCCTTCTTCACCAGCGACTGGAGGGCGTTGTACTCCGGGCCCATCTTCGCGCGGGTCTTGATCCACTCGGGCTTCCGCTCGATGGGGGTCTCGCTGTTGCGGACCTCCAGGCGGAGCAGCTTCCTGCCGTCGGGCGCGACAGCGGACACGTGCGACTCCTAGAACTAGACGGGGTACCCCCAGGGTACGCCTGTGGTTGTACGGCCTTCGCCGGGCCTACCGCCCTGCAATCGCAGGGCAACAGAGCTACCGGCCGGTAGATTCCCGGGGGTTCCCGCCGGGGCGGCCCCAGGGAGGGTACCCGGGGGCGGGGGCCTCAGCGGCTGAGCGCGGGCTCGGGCAGCTCGGCGAACACGTCCGCCAGGTGCCGCTCGACCACCGGCAGGGCCTCACCGACGGTGAAGTCGCGGCGCAGCTCCCCGGCGAGCGAGGCGACCCCGGCGTCCCGGATGCCGCACGGCACGATGCGGTCGAACCAGGTCATGTCCGGGTCGCAGTTGAGCGCGAAGCCGTGCATCGTCACCCCGCGGGCGACCCGGACGCCGATCGCGGCGAGCTTGCGGTCGTCGCCGCGCTGGCCGGCGTTGGAGGGCGCGTACTCGGGGCCGGCGAGCCGCGGGTCGATGCCCAGCGGCAGGCCCATCCGCAGGGTCAGCTTGCCGATGTCGACGACCTGGGCCGGGTCGACGACGGCGTCCGGGATGGAATCGCCCAGCACCCAGACCCCGCTGCGGCCCTCGACCCGGGTGGTCCCGACGCCGAACTCGCCGCAGGCGCGGATCAGCGCCTCCTCCAGCCGCCGGACGTACGCGACCACGTCGATCGGGTCGGGCAGCTTGACGATGGGGTAGCCGACCAGCTGGCCGGGGCCGTGCCAGGTGATCTCGCCGCCCCGGTTGACCTCGACCACCGGGGTGCCGTCCAGCGGCAGGTCGGCGGGGTTGGTGCGCTTGCCCATCGTGTAGACGGGCTGGTGCTCCAGCAGCAGCACGGTGTCGGGGATCTCGTCCGCGACCCGCAGCGCGTGCAGGCGCTGCTGCTCCTCCCAGGCCTCCTGGTAGGCGACGGCGCCCTCGCCGATGCCCATCCGGACGAACCGCACGTTCTCGCTCACGCGCCCACCTCGCTGCGCTGGGCGGTCGCTCCGCGGGACGCGCAACTCCCGATCGACCGCTCGCTCCGCTCGCTCACGACTGCTCCTTGCCAGGCGTTCGAGACCAACCTCGCCACTGTACGCCCACGCCCGGACGGACCGTCCAGCCACCCGATCGGAGCTCCCCGGCGCCCCTCCGGGGGCGGCGCGGCCCTGTCCGGAGCAGGCCGGTTAGTCGCCGGAGAGCAGCTGCAGCCGCAGCGCCAGCTGGAGTTCGAGGGAGCGCTCGGGCTGGTTCCAGTCCCGGCCGAGCAGCGCCTCGACCCGGTCCAGCCGCTGGACGACGGTGTTCACGTGGACGTGCAGCTCGTCCTTGGCCCGGGTGAGGCTGCCGCCGCAGTCGAAGTACGCGCGCAGGGTGCGGACGAGTTCGGTGCCGCGCCGGGCGTCGTAGGCCAGCAGCGGGCCGAGCGTGGTGCCGACGAAGCCGTCCACGTCGTGCCCGCCGCCGAGCAGCACTCCGAGGAAGCCCAGTGCGCGGGCCGAGGCGCCCTCCCCGGCGCGGCCGAGCACCCGCAGGGCCCGCACGCAGCGCAGCCCCTCGGCGTACGCGGCGGCCAGTGCGGGCGGGCCGGCGGCGGGGCGGCCGGCGCCGACGGTGACAGGGAAACCGGCCAGTCGGGCCAGCCGCTCGGCGGCCTGCCGCGCGGCCTCCTCCGGGTCGCCCGCCTCGGGCAGCAGCAGGACGACGGCCTCGCCGTGCTCGGCGCTGACGCCGCGGGTGCCGAACAGGTGGCGCCGGGCCGCGCCGACCAGCCGGCCGCGGTCGGGGGGCCCGGTGGGGCCGGCCGGTTCGGCGACCAGGACGAGGTGCGGACGGGCCAGGTCGACGCCGAGCCGGCGCCCGCGGGCGGTGAGCCCGGCCGGGTCGCGGTCGGGGGCGGTCAGCAGGTCGGTGAGCAGTTCGCCGCGGATCCGGTTCTCGGTCTCGGCCACCGAGCGGCGCAGCAGCAGGAGCAGCGCCGTCACCACGCCGGCCCGCTCGAACAGCCGCCGGTCGGCGTCGTCGAGGTCCGGCCGGCCGCGCAGCACCAGGGTGCCGAGCGTGTCGTGCCCGGCGAGGACGGCGCACACCCAGTGGTCGCCGTGCCGGACGGAGCGGCCTTCGGCCCGGGACGCGGCGACCGCCCCGGCCAGCTCGGCGGCGGGTGCGGACCGCCCGGCGAGCGACTCCCCCTCGGCGTCCAGGACGGCTATCTCCCCGCCCAGCAGCGCGGCGACGGCGGCAGCCACGTCGGGCACCTCTGCGCCGCGCAGCACGAGGTCGGTGAGCCGGTCGTGCGCCTGCTCGGCGCGCTGGACGGCGGCCGAGTGCGCCCGGACCAGCTCGTTGGCGCTGTTCAGTTCGGCGAGCGCGGCCCGGGTGTCGGCCAGGGCCTTGGCGGTGTCCAGGGCGATCGCGGCGTGCGCGGCGAGCGTGCAGAGCAGCGCCACCTCGTCGGGGGAGAAGGCGCGCGGCGAGCGGTCGGCGGCGAAGAGCACCCCGATGACCCGCCCGCCGAGCAGCAGCGGCACCCCGATGATCGCCACCAGGCCCTCGTCCAGGACGCCGGCGTCGATGGTGCCGGTGTGGTGGAACCGCTCGTCGGTGCGGTAGTCGGGGGTCGCGTACGGGCGGGCGGTCTGCGCGACGAGTCCGCCGAGCCCGTCGCCGAGGCTGAGCCGCAGGGTCTGGAAGAGGACGGAGACCGAGCCGTCCGTGACCCGCATGTAGGTGTCGCCGGCGGCCTCGTCCGGCAGGGTCAGGTACGCGGTGTCGGTGCCGAGCAGCATCCGCGCCCGGCGGACGATCGCCTGCAGCACGGCGTCCAGGTCGCGGGAGGCGGCGAGGTCGCCCGCGGTGTCGAACAGGGCGGTCAACTCGGCTTCCCGGCGGCGGTGCTGGCGCAGGGTGCGGTGCACGCGGAGGGCCTGCCAGGTGGCGTCGTCGAGCTCGGCGAGCACATCGGCGGGCGCTCCCCGGCGGCGGGCGTCGGCGAGCACGTCGGCGAAGTCCTCGGTGGCGGCGCCCGAGGCGAGCAGGTCCAGCAGCCGGCGCAGCGCGGGCGCGGCGGCCGCGGGGTCGTCCGGGGCGGCCCGGGGGGTCGGGACGGCGGGGGAGCCGTCCGGGCCGTCCTGGACGGAGCCGTTCGCGGTGCGGTCCGCGGAGCTGTTCGCGGAGCTGTCCGCGGTGCCGTTCGCCGTGCGGTCCGCGACGGGTCCGGGGTCGAGGGGGTCGTTCATCGTGCGTGCCGCCAATCGGCAGTGGGTCGCGTGCCCTTGGGACGGAAGCGCGATCGTAGCGGCTCGGCCGCCGGGCCGAGCCGCCGTCCGTCGCGCCGTCAGGTGGTGGCGGGCGTTCCGATCGCGGTGGTGTCGGCGGCCCCGGCCCCCGCGGCCGGCTCCACCCCGGTGAGGTCCCGGCCCCGGGTCTCCCGTCCGCAGAGCACCGCCAGGACGGTGACCGCCGCCGCGACGGCCACGTACACCGCGATCGGGGTGGCGTTGCCGTAGTCCTTGAGCAGCGCGGTCGCGATCAGCGGCGCGGGTGCGCCGGCCGCCACCGAGGCGAACTGGGCGCCGATCGAGGCGCCCGAGTAGCGCATCCGGGTCGCGAACATCTCGGAGAAGAAGGCGGCCTGCGGCGCGTACATCGCGCTGTGGAAGACCAGCCCCACCGTCACGGCGACCACCAGTTGTCCGAAGGACCGGGTGTCCACCAGCCCGAAGAAGACGAACGCCCAGACGCCGACGCCGACCGCGCCCACCAGGTAGACCGGTCTGCGGCCGACCCGGTCGGACAGCGCGCCGAACAGCGGGATCAGGGCGAACTGGACCGCCGATCCGATCAGTACCGCGTTCAGGGCGGTCTGCTTCGCGAAGTGCGCGTGGGTCACCGCGTACGCCAGCACGAACGTGGTCATGACGTAGTACGAGATGTTCTCCGCCATCCGGGCGCCCATCGCCACCAGCACCTCCCGCCAGTGGTGGCGCAGCACCGCCACCAGCGGCGGCTGCTCGGCCTCGGCCTCGCTCTTGCGCCGCTGCTCGGCCGCGGCCAGCGCCTGCCGGAACAGCGGGGACTCGTCCACCGCGAGGCGGATCCAGAGCCCGACCCCGACCAGTACCGCCGACAGCAGGAAGGGCACCCGCCAGCCCCAGGACAGGAAGGCGTCGTCCGGCAGCACCGAGGTCAGCAGCGACAGCACCCCCGCCGCCAGCAGGTTCCCGGCCGGCGCGCCGCCCTGCGGCCAGGACGCCCAGAACCCGCGCCGCCGCTGGTCCCCGTGCTCCGACACCAGCAGCACCGCGCCGCCCCACTCCCCGCCGAGCGCGAAGCCCTGCACCAGGCGCAACGCGGTGAGCAGCACGGGGGCCGCCGCCCCGATGGAGTCGTAGGTGGGCAGCGCCCCGATCAGGGTGGTCGACCCGCCCATCAGCAGCAGGCTCAGCACCAGCAGCTTCTTGCGGCCCACCCGGTCGCCGAAGTGGCCGAACACCAGGGCCCCGACCGGTCGGGCCGCGAACCCGATCGCGTAGGTGAGGAAGGAGAGCAGGGTCCCGGTCAGCGGGTCGCTGTTGGGGAAGAAGAGCTTGTTGAACACCAGCGCGGCGGCCGTGCCGTAGAGGAAGTAGTCGTACCACTCGATGGTCGTGCCGATCAGGCTCGCGGCCACCACTCGGGGGAGTGAACGGCTCGCTGCTGGAGCGGGTGCGGGGGAGGTCATGGTCACCACTTCCGGGACGGGGGGACGGTGTCGCCACAAGGTAGGGAGCGCCGACCGTCGGGACGATGTGGGCCACCCACACAGTCCCGGTGGTCGGGACGGGGCGGGCGGCCACGGGTGGCGAGGGGTCAGTGCGCCGTCCAGCCGCCGTCGATGGGCAGGCTGGTGCCGGTGACGTAGGCGGCGGAGGGCGTGCAGAGCCAGAGCGCGAGCTGGGCGACCTCGGCGGGCTCGATCAGGCGCTTGACGGCGGTGCGCTCGAGCATGATCCGTTCGACGACCTCGTCCTCGCCGATTCCGTGGGCGAGCGCCTGGCCGGCGATCTGCTTCTCCACCAGGGGGGTCCGGACGTAGCCGGGGTTGACGCAGTTGCTGGTGACGCCGTGCGGGGCGCCCTCCAGGGCGACGGTCTTGCTCAGGCCCTCCAGGGCGTGCTTCGCCGTGACGTAGGCGGACTTGAAGGCGCTGGCGCGCAGGCCGTGGACGGAGGAGATGTTGACGACCCGGCCCCACCCCTGCCCGTACATGTGCGGGAGGGTGCGGCGCAGGATGCGGAACGGGGCCTCCACCATCACGCGTTGCATGAGGGTGAAGCGGTCGGGCGGGAACTCGTGCACGGGGGCGACGTGTTGGAGGCCGGCGTTGTTGACCACGATGTCCGCGTCGTCCGGCAGGGCCTCCACGGCCTGCGGGTCGGCGAGGTCCGCGACGACGGCCAGGCCGCCGATCCGCTCCGCGAGCTCCCGGGCCGGGCCGGCCGCGAGATCGACGACGTAGACCCGGGCGCCGGCCCCGGCGAAGGCCTCGGCGCAGGCCCGGCCGATGCCCGAGGCGGCCCCGGTGACCAGGGCCGTCCGGCCGTCGAGCGGGCGGGCTGAAGTGGTGTCCATGGCCGAGAACGGTAGGAATCCGGGGCCCCGGCTCCCATGTGGTGGACCGCCACAGCCCGTCGAACGACAGTGGTGCTCACCGCCATGACGGCCGATCGACGGTTCGACCGCGGAACGCCAAACACATCCTGCCCCCGCTTCCCCACAATGGGCGCGGTTGCTTCACCCGTTCGGAGGATTGCTCGGTCAGATCCACCCATAGCGCCCGAATGCTCGCTACATTCACGCCGATTCCCGACAGGGGGCGCCGCCCCAGGCAGCCGAAGCGCTGGTGGAGCCAGGTGCGACGTCCGAGAGGTGTTGACTGACATGCCCCAACGGCCTGCTACCGACCGCCCGGCGTACGGACCGCTCGACCCGCTCGGCCAGCACCGAGGTCCGGTCGGCCGGGCCCTTCCGGACGCCCCCGACACCCTGACCGCCGACACCCGGACCGCCGATACCCTCACGGCCGACCCTCTGACGGCCGACGACCCGACCGCGGGCGACCCGCGGCTGCCCGCGCAGGCCGCACCCGACCGGCACGAAGGCGACCGGCACGCAGCCGACCGGCACGAAGGCGCCGGGCCGGCCCCGGCGCCCTCCGGCGGGCACACCGGTCACTCCGGTCCGGCCCCGCAGAACGGCCAGCTCGCCGCGCTGATCGAGGAGGCCGGCTTCTCGCACGCCGGTCTGGCCCGCCGGGTCGACCAGCTCGGCCTGGAGCACGGTCTCGACCTGCGCTACGACAAGACGTCCGTCACCCGCTGGCTGCGCGGCCAGCAGCCGCGCGGCGCGACCCCGGCCCTGATCGCCGAGGTCTTCACCCGCCGCCTCGGCCGCCGCCTCACCGCCCAGGACCTCGGCCTGGACGCCTGCGCCCCGGTGTACGCGGGCCTGGAGTTCGCCGAGACCCCGCAGGAGGCGGTGGACATCGTGGCGAGCATGTGGCGCAAGGACAACGGCCCGCAGTCCGAGCTGCGCCGGATCGCCTTCACCCCGGCCGGCCTGGTCGTCCCCAGCCGGGACTGGCTGATCGGGCGCACCGACGAGCGGGTCGCCCGGGACGGCTCCACGCTGGCCCGCCCCGACGCCGCCACCGGACCGCCCCCCACGGGCACGGCCGCCCAGGGCCCGCCCGGTGCGTCCGCCGCGGGCCCGGCGCGCGCCCAGGGCCCGGGCGCACGCCCGACCGCCGGCACCACCGGCACCGCCGCCGTGCCCGCCGTCGGCCGGGTCCCCACCCAGAGCCGACGCCCGCCGGCCGCCGTCGAGCCGCCGTACCACGACCCGGCCCGCGAGTCCCGCCCCGCGCTGCGGGTCGGCCGCGGCGACATCGCCGCGATCCGCGCCGTCGGCGACCTCTTCCGCGCGCTCGACCACGCCTACGGCGGCGGGCACGCCCGGCAGGCGCTGGTGCGCTACCTGGAGAGCGAGGCCGAGCCGATGCTGCGCGGCCGCTACGGCGAGCAGATCGGCCGGGCGCTGTTCGGCGCGGTCGCCGACCTCACCAGGCTGGCCGGCTGGACGTCCTTCGACATCGCCGCGCACGGCCTCGCCCAGCGCTACTTCGTGCAGGCGCTGCGACTCTCGCAGGCGGCCGGGGACCGCGCGCTCGGCGGGTACGTCCTGGTGACGATGAGCCAGCAGGCCGTCCACCTGGGCCACGGCCGGGAGGCCGTCCAGCTGGCCCGGGTCGCCCAGCAGGGCGTGGGCACGGCGGTGCCGCCGGTGGTGCAGTCGCTGATGCACGCCGCCGAGGCGCGCGGGCACGGCCTGCTGGGTGACGTCAGGGCCTGCACCACCGCCCTGGTGCGCTCCGAACGGGCCCTGGCCGCGGCCCGCCCCGGCGACGAACTCCCTTCTTGGGCACGGTACTTCGACGAGGCACAGCTCTCCGACGAGTTCGCCCATTGCTACCGCGACCTGCAGCAGTGGCGCACCTCGGCGCAGCACGCCGAGAAGTCGCTGCGGCTGCGCTCGCCCGCCTACGCGCGCAGCCGCATCTTCTGCCGGCTGGTGCTGGCCACCGCCCGGCTCGGCATGGGGGACCTCGACGAGGCCTGCACGATGGCCACCGACGCGCTGCGGGCGGCGGGGGAGATGCGCTCGGCCCGCTCGCTGGAGTACGTCAGGGACTTCCACCGCCGCCTCACCCCCTACCGGGGCAGCCCGGTGGCCCGTGCCTTCGAGGAGACGGCCCGCCAGGCGGGGGTGATCTGAGGCCCGGGGCGGCGGGGTCGGCCACGCGGCGCCGCCCGTTCCGGCGGGCCGCCGCGCAGCTCGGCGGAGCCGATCCCGTCGCCGGCCCGGACCACCGGCCCGGCCGGGCCCCGGTCCGTCGTCGAACCCCGTCCGCGGGGCGGCCCCGGGGCCGTCAGGCCGCCGCGGCCTCCCGGGCGGAGGCCGGCACGCCGAGGTCGCGCAGCACCGCCTGCGCTGCCCGCCGGCCGGACACCAGTGCCCCCTGCACGCTACTGGTGTCCCGGTGGTCCCCGGCGACGTAGAGGCCGGCCAGCACCCGCACCGGGCGCCGGGGGTTGTGCGGCGGCGGCATCGCGGGCACGGCGTCCGGGACGTGCCGCACGCTCAGGAACTGCCAGCCCGTCGTCGGGGTGCCGTACAGCTCCGCGAGCCGGGCCCGGACCGCCGGTTCCAGCCCGGCCGGGCCGCCCGCGTCGAAGGACCGCCGGCCGAGCACGGTGGTGGCGATGAGCGCCTGCCCGGCCGGGGCGTACGAGGGGTGCAGCTCGCTGAGCACCAGCGAGTGCGAGACCAGCGGCGGCTGCCCGGCGGGCCGGTCGCCGTCGAGCAGCAGGACGGCCTCGCTCAGCGGGGCGCGGTCGGCCGCGTGGTAGAAGGTCGTGACGGGGTGGAAGTCCGGCAGCCGCAGCCCGGGCAGCAGGTCGGCGGCGGACCGCGCGTCGGTGGCGAGCACGACGGCCTGGGCGCCGATCCGCCCGTGGGTGAGGGTCTCCACGCCGTCGGCGGTGACCGAGGTGACCTGCACCCCGGTGCGCACGGTGCCGGCGGGCAGGGCGGCGGCCAGCTGGGCCGGCACGGCCGCGATCCCGTCGGCGGGCAGACAGAGCCGGCCGCGCGCGTAGGAGCGCAGCACCAGGTCGGCGATCCGGCTGCTGGTGCCGAGGGCCGGGTCGCTGAGCAGGGCGCTGAGCAGTGGCCGCAGGAAACCGTCGACGGTGCGCGGGGCGAGCCCGTGGCCGGTCAGCGCGCGGGCGGTGGTGGTCTCCGGGCGGGCCTGGAGCCTGCCGGCGGGGGTGGCGGCGAGCCGGCCGAGCCAGCTGCCGAGCCGGGCCTTGTCGAGCGTGGTGCCGAGCGGGGCCCGGGTGGCGGCCTGCCGGGCGGTGGTGAGCTGGGGGTCCCCGGTGCGGTGGCGGCGGCCGCCGCTGTGCACGAGTACGCCGGGCGCGAGCGGGCGCAGGTCGAGCCGGTCGAGGTCGAGCACGCGGCGTGGTTCGGGGAACGCGGTGTTCAGCAGGTGGCCGCCGTCGTCGAGCCGGAATCCGTCGAGCTCGCGGGTGGCCATCCGGCCCCCGATCCGGTCCGTGGCCTCGAGGACCTGGACGGTGAGGCCGTGGCCGGTGAGTGCGCGGGCGGCGGCCAGGCCCGCGAGTCCGGCGCCGACCACGACGACGTCCGGGTCGGACGGACGGCGGGCGCGGCGGGTGAAGTCGTACGTGGGCACGGGCGTGCTCCCTCCCTGGTCCCGGGGCTCCGGCCGACGCAGGCAGCGGGGTGCCGGGACACGGTCCGACGATGTGATGCCCAGTCGGTGTGAGCATCAGACAGACGCACCGGGCCCGATCCGAGGGCAGGGAGGGGTCGTGCGGCACCGGGCGGGGGCGCGGTCACGGACAGTGCGCCGTGACGGCCGGGTTCCGGGGTCGACGGGCGCGCACGGTCACCGGGGGCGTGCAACGCGCCCGGGGTGTGCTCCCGTGCGCCCCCTCCCGGAGCCCCGTCCGGCCTCAGCCCGGCATATGCCCCTGGCCAGGGTGGATGCCGTAGCCGGGGTACGCCGACGGGCCTACCGGCACGCGGCCGCCGACCCGTCGCACCGTGGCGGCGGAGCACCCGCCCCGCCACCGCCCGTCACACCGCCGAGCGCACCACCGCGGGCACCCGCCCGTCGGACCACTCGTCGACCGCCGGCCGCACCACACGGGCACCCGCCCGTCGGACCACTCGTCACACCGCCGAGCGCGCCACCGCGTCCACGTCCGGGTGCGCGAAGCGGAACCCGGCGTCCAGCAGCCGCCGCGGCACCACCCGGTGGCTGCCGACGACCTCGACCGCCAGCTCCCCGAGCACCACCCGGAGCACCGCCTCCGGCACCGGGAACGGAGTCGGGCGCCGCAGCGCCCGGCCGAGCGCGGCGGTCAGTTCGGCGTTGGTGGCGGGCTCGGGCGCGCTGAGGTTGACGGCGCCCGAGAGGTCGTCCCGGTCGATCAGGAAGCGCAGCGCGGCGACCTCGTCCTCCAGCGAGAGCAGGCTCCAGTACTGCCGGCCGTCGCCGAGCCGCCCGCCCAGGCCCATTCTGAACAGGGGGAGCAGGCGCGCACCGGCCCCGCCGGCGGCGGAGAGCACCATCCCGGTGCGCGGGTGCACCACGCGGATCCCGGCCCGTTCCGCGGGCCGGGCGGCCGCCTCCCACTCCACGCAGACCTCGGCGAGGAAGTCGTCGCCGGCGGGGGAGTCCTCGTCGATCACCCGGTCGCCGGTCTGCCCGTACCAGCCGACCGCGGAGGCGCTGACCAGGACCCGCGGCGGCTCCTTCAGCTCGGCCAGGGCGACGGCCAGCGTCTCGGTGCCGAGGACCCGGCTCTCCCGGATCTCCCGCTTGTAGGAGTCCGTCCAGCGGTGGTCGCCGACCCCGGCGCCGGCCAGGTGCACCACCGCGTCCGTTCCGGCCAGTCCGCCCCGCTCGACCTGGCCGAGCAGCGGGTTCCAGCCGATGGCCGTGCTGCCGTCGGGCTGCGGGCCCGTCCTGGACCGGCGCCGGACCAGCCGGACCACCTCGTGGCCGTCCGCCAGCAGGGAGCGGACGAGTGCCGAACCGATCAATCCCGTGGAGCCCGTGACAGCGATGCGCATGCGCCCATCCTTCCAGTCGTGCCGGCGGTTAACCGCTGTGACGTCCGGGCGCGTCTCACTAGCATGACGCGCATGCTCGACGACGAACTGATCATCCGCCCGGCCCGGCCCGAGGACGAGCGTGAACTCGCGGTCCTCAACCGGGCCGCGTGGTCCCCGCTGTCCGAGGTCGCCCCGCTGCCGCCCGAGGGGGACGGCGTCTTCGACGACCGGCACGCCCCGGAGCAGTTCCTGCTCGCCCTCCTGGGCGGCCGGATCGTCGGCTACGTCCGCCAGGTCCCGCCGACCCCGCTGGCCAGCAACCGGCACGTCCGCCAGATCCAGGGCCTCGCCGTCGACGGCGCGGTCCGCGGCCGGGGCGTCGGCCGTCGCCTGGTGGAGGCGGCCTGCGAGGCGGCCCGGGCGGACGGCGCGCGCCGGATGACCCTGCGGGTGCTCGGCTGGAACGTGCCGGCCCGCCGCCTCTACGAGAGCTGCGGCTTCGTCGTCGAGGGCTCGCTGGCCGAGGAGTTCCTGATCGACGGGTCCTACGTGGACGACGTATGGATGGCTCGCCGGCTCGTCGACCGAACCTGACCGAGCACCGCCAACGGCCGCACCTGACGGCCCGTCAGTCGCGCCCGGGTGGTGCAGAGTCGTGACCAAAGCGCCCTGTCTGGACCGCCGCCGTGCCGGGTACCGTACGGCCGTGAGCAACTCGACGCCCCCCGGGTGGTACCCGGTCTCCGGTGCGGACGGCACCGCCGGTCACGAGCGCTGGTGGGACGGCAACGCCTGGACCAGTGAGGTGCGCCCGCTGCAGGGCGGCGCCGCCGGGGTGGCCGACGCCCCCACCCAGGGCTGGAAGCCCTCCGCGCAGCAGCCCGGTTACGGCTACGGCGGCCCGCAGGACACCCCCGGCTACGGCTACCCGGGCAGCGCCCCGGCCCCGGGCTACGGCTACCCCGGCCAGGACGGTCAGGGCGGATCGCCCGCCCAGGGCGTGGGCTACGGCTACGGCTACCCGGCGCAGCCCGCGCCCGGCCGGGTCAGGCCCGGCGTGCTCGTCGGCATCGGCCTCGGGGTGCTGGCCGTGGGCGGGATCATCGCCGGGATCGTGCTCAACAGCGGCGGCTCCCCGCAGGCGGACCCGACTCCGGTCCCGACGGTCACCATCACCCAGGGCTCCAGCCCCTCCCCGAGCCCGACCGCGAGCGCGCCCACCGTCACCCCGACGCTGCCCACGCCGAAGCCGGCCCCGGCCGTGAAGTCCACCGTCCCGGACGCGCAGCACGCGATCACCGTCCCGGTGCTCGACGGCTGGGACGCCGGGACGGACTCCACCCACTCCACGGTCTTCCTCGGCACCGGCCGCTACACCTGCGCGGACGGCAACTCCTGCATCCGCGGGCAGTTCTCGGTCGAGAAGGACACCGTCCAGGGCGCCACCGCCAAGGCGGCGGCCGAGGCGACGATGCCCACCTACGCCGGGCAGATCTTCACCGGGATCACCTCGCACACCGACTCCGGCTCCGGCTACGCCACCGTCGCGGGCGTCTTCGGCTACGCCGTGCGCTGGCACGTCCGCACCTCGGACGGCACCCAGGGCTACGTCCTGCTGGCCGCGGTGCCGGCCAAGGGAGGCGGCTTCGTGGTCTTCCAGGGCGGCGTGGACGACGACCCGAAGGCGCCCGACGCCTCCGTGCTGGACCAGATCCTCAAGGGGATCCAGCAGGACGGCACGTCGGGCGGCGGCAGCACCACCTGATCCGGGGCCGGCGCCCGGATCGGGTGCCCGGGCGAGGGGTCAGTCGCCGTAGCGCTCCCAGAGCTTGGGGAACCGCTTCGCCATGACGTCGGGGTCGTCGAAGTCCAGCGACGCCCCCGAGGGCCGGCCGGCCTGCCGCCCGCCCACCTCGGGCAGCGGCAGCCCGGTGAGCTGCTCGTACGCCTCGTCGGCGGCGAAGCCGAGGTCCTCGGCCTCGCCGTCCTCCTCCTCGTCGAACTCGGGCAGCAGGTCCGCCAGGTCGTCCGGTTCGGCCAGCCCGCCCTCGAAGACGTCCCGGCCCTGGCCGATCAGCCAGCAGCGGAAGAAGTCGAAGGTGTCCTCGGAGGCGCCGTCCAGCAGCAGGTAGGCCGCGCCCCACAGGTCGGAGCGGTAGGCGCGCTGGAACCGGGCCTCGAACAGCCGGGCGAAGTCGATGACGTCGTCCG
Organism: Kitasatospora sp. NPDC051705; assembly: GCF_044453265.1. NCBI lineage: Bacteria > Bacillati > Actinomycetota > Actinomycetes > Kitasatosporales > Streptomycetaceae > Kitasatospora > Kitasatospora sp. NPDC051705. The sequence goes on from NZ_JBITCO010000013.1 coordinate 54,065, forward strand.
GGGTCAGTTGGACCAGCCGTTCCACCAGGCGGTCGGCCTGATCGTCCGGGTCGCCGTCGGCGGCCTCCCGGGTCTCGTCGATGATCTGCCAGAAGTCGGTCTCGTCCATCACCGCTCAAGCATCCCCGTTCGCCCGCCCCGGCGCATGCCATGGCCCGGCGAAACGCTGGGCGATCCTCCCGGGAGTGACGTGACCGCCCCCGCCCGACCGCTCGCCGCCGCGACCGCCCCCCTCCGGGAACGGCGGAACCCCGCACCGTCCGGGGACGGTGCGGGGTTCCGCGGGGTCGGAGCGACCGGGGAGCGCCTTACAGGCCGAGCTCGACCTCGAACTCGCCGGCCTCCAGGATCTCCTTGACCGCGACCAGGTAGCGGGCGGCGTCGGCGCCGTCCACCAGGCGGTGGTCGTAGGAGAGCGACAGGTAGGTCATGTCGCGGATGCCGATGGCGGTGCCGCCGTCGGCCTCGATGACGACCGGGCGCTTGACGGTGGCGCCGATGCCCAGGATGGCGGCCTGGTTCGGCGGCACGATCACGGTGTCGAACAGGGCACCGCGCGAGCCGGTGTTGCTGATCGTGAAGGTGGCACCGGACAGCTCGTCCGGGGTGATCTTGCTGTCGCGGACCTTGGCGGCCAGCTCGGCGGTCTTCTTCGAGATGCCGGCGATGTTGAGGTCGCCCGCACCCTTGATGACCGGGGTCATCAGACCCTTCTCGGAGTCCACCGCGATACCGATGTTCTCGGTGTCGAAGTAGGTGATGGTGCCCTCGGCGTCGTTGATCCGGGCGTTGACGACCGCGTGGGCCTTCAGCGCCTGGGCGGCGGCCTTGACGAAGAACGGCATCGGGGACAGCTTCACGCCCTCGCGGGCGAGGAAGGAGTCCTTGGCACGGCCGCGCAGCGCCATGATCTTGGTGACGTCCACCTCGACCACGCTGGTGAGCTGGGCCTGCTCGTGCAGGGCCTTCATCATGTTGTCGCCGATGACCTTGCGCATGCGGGTCATCTTGACCGTCTGGCCGCGCAGGGCGGACGGCGCGGCGGCGGCCTTCGGCGCGGCAGCGGCCGGAGCGGCGGCGGCGACCGGGGCCGGAGCGGCCTTGGCGGCCTCCGCGGCGGCGATGACGTCCTGCTTGCGGATGCGGCCGCCGACACCGGTGCCGGTGACGGAGGTCAGCGCGATGCCGTGCTCGGCGGCGAGCTTGCGCACCAGCGGGGTGACGTAGGCGTCACCGGCATCGGCCACCGGGGCGGCCGGAGCGGCGGCGACCGGGGCCGGAGCGGCCACGGGAGCGGCCGGGGCAGCCGGAGCCGGGGCGGCCACGGGGGCGGCCGGGGCAGCCGGAGCCGGGGCGGCCACGGGGGCGGCCGGGGCGACGGGGGCCGGGGCAGCGGCGACCGGGGCCGGAGCGGCCGGGGCAGCCGGAGCCGGGGCGGCCACGGGAGCCGGAGCGGCCACCGGGGCCGGGGCCGGAGCGGCGGCCGGAGCGGCGGCGACGGCGCCGGCGGCACCGATCAGCGCGAGCTGGGCGCCGACCTCGGCGGTCTCGTCCTCGCCGACCAGGATCTTCACGACGACACCGGCGACGGGCGACGGGATCTCGGTGTCGACCTTGTCGGTGGAGACCTCGAGCAGCGGCTCGTCGACCTCGACCGTCTCACCCTCGGCCTTCAGCCAGCGGGTGACGGTGCCCTCGGTGACGGACTCGCCCAGGGCGGGGAGCAGCACCGGGGTGGCGTCGCCGGCCGGGGCGGCCGGGGCGGCCGGCGCCTCGGCGACCGGAGCCGGAGCGGCGGCCGGGGCCTCGGCGGCCGGGGCCTCGGCGACCGGGGCCGGGGCGGCGACGGGCGCGGCCTCGGCGACCGGGGCGGCGACGGGGGCCGGCGCACCGGAGCCGTCGTCGATGATCGCCAGCTCGGCGCCGACCTCGACGGTCTCGTCCTCGGCGACCTTGATCGAGGCCAGGATGCCGGAGGCCGGCGCCGGGATCTCGGTGTCGACCTTGTCGGTGGAGACCTCGAGCAGCGGCTCGTCGACCTCGACACGCTCACCCTCGGCCTTCAGCCAACGGGTGACGGTGCCCTCGGAAACGCTCTCGCCCAGCGCGGGCAGTGTTACTGAGACCGCCATGGTTTCAGCGACTCCTATCAAGTCTTGCGTACTGGAAATGGGGTGTGGGGGCGGGGCGTGATCAGTCGTGCGCGTGCAGCGCCTTGCCGGCCAGCGCCAGGTGCGCCTCGCCCAGGGCCTCGGACTGGGTCGGGTGCGCGTGGATGAGCTGCGCGACCTCGGCCGGCAGCGCCTCCCAGTTGTAGATCAGCTGAGCCTCGCCGACCTGCTCGCCCATGCGGGCGCCGACCATGTGGACGCCGACCACGGCGCCGTCCTTGACCTGGACGAGCTTGATCTCGCCGGCGGTCTTCAGGATCTTGCTCTTGCCGTTGCCGGCCAGGTTGTACTTGAGCGTGACGACCTTCTCCTTGCCGTACAGCTCGACGGCCTTGGCCTCCGAGATGCCGACGGAGGCGACCTCGGGGTTGGAGTAGGTCACGCGCGGGACGCCGTCGTAGTCGATCGGCACCGGCTTGAGGCCGGCCAGGCGCTCGGCGACCAGGATGCCCTCGGCGAAGCCGACGTGGGCCAGCTGCAGGGTCGGGGCGAGGTCGCCGACGGCCGAGATGGTGGGCACGTTGGTGCGCATGTACTCGTCGACCAGGACGTAGCCGCGGTCCATCGCGACGCCGTTCTCCTCGTAGCCGAGGCCGGCCGAGACCGGGCCGCGGCCGATGGCCACGAGCAGCAGGTCGGCGTCGATCTGCTTGCCGTTCTCGGTGGAGACGCGGACACCGGTCTCGGTGTACTCGACGCCGGAGAAGCGGGCCTTCAGCTCGAACTTGATGCCGCGCTTGCGGAACGCGCGCTCCAGCAGCTTGGAGGAGTTCTCGTCCTCCAGCGGGACGAGGTGCGGCAGCGCCTCGACGATGGTGACCTCGACGCCGAAGGACTTCCAGACCGAGGCGAACTCGACGCCGATCACGCCGCCGCCGAGGATGACGGCCGACTTCGGGATGCGGTCGAGCTTGAGGGCGTGGTCGGAGGAGATCACGCGGTTTCCGTCGATCTCCAGGCCCGGGATCGAGCGCGGGACGGAGCCGGTGGCGAGGACGATGTGGCGGCCCTCGATGCGCTGGCCGTTGACGTCCACCGAGGTCTGCGAGGAGAGCTTGCCCTCGCCCTGGACGAAGGTGACCTTGCGGGAGGCGACCAGGCCCTGCAGGCCCTTGTACAGGCCGGCGATGACGTCGTCCTTGTACTTGTGGACGCCGTTGATGTCGATGCCCTGGAAGGTGGCCAGCACGCCGAACTCGGCGGCCTCCTTCGTCTCGTCCGCGATCTCGGCGGCGTGCAGCAGCGCCTTGGTCGGGATGCAGCCGCGGTGCAGGCAGGTGCCGCCCAGCTCACCCTTCTCGACCAGGGCGACACTCAGGCCCAGCTGAGCGGCGCGGAGCGCCGCGGCGTAACCGCCGCTTCCGCCTCCGAGAATGACTACGTCGAAAACGGTGCTGGCGTCGTTCGCCACGTCACGTCCTCCATGCAATGGGGTGGGTCGCCGGGCCGGTCGCGGTCCGGTGGGTCGGAAGCCTTTGTGGGGCGCCCAGTCGTGCCGGAAATACATCTTCGCACTTGTTCGCGGTGGCTGATGTCCGGGTCCACCCCAGGGGTGTCCCACGGAGTGGTCACCGGGGCGGGAACACCCCCGACGGAAGGGCATCGTTGCAGCTCAACGGGGGGTTGACAGCTGCTTTCCGGGAGTTGTCGAGCTCCCCTGCGGCAGCCTCTTCCGCAGTGTGGAACAAAGTTTCGCCCGCAGCGAACAGGGGTGCGGGGCGGTCCCCGCGTCTACTCGCAGGTAACCGGCCCGGGAACGTCGACGGGGGCCCGGCGCGGACGCGCCGGACCCCCGTGGAGCGGGTGGCCGATCAGGCCTTGGCGCCCGCCGCGGTCTGCTCGGCGTAGCGGACCAGGGTGCGCACCGCGCTCGCGGTGCCGCCCTTCGGGGTGTAGCCGAACGGCGCGGTCTCGTGGAAGGCCGGACCGGCGATGTCCAGGTGCGCCCAGTCGGTGCCCTCGGCGACGAACTCCTGCAGGAACAGGCCGGCCACCAGGCCGCCGCCCATCCGCTCGCCCATGTTGGCCAGGTCGGCGATGGTCGACTCGGTCATGCCCTTGCGCAGGTCGGCCGGCAGCGGCATCGGCCAGGACTGCTCGCCCGCCTCGCCCGCGATGGTGTGCAGGTTCTCGCGCAGCTCGGCGTTGTTGGACATCACGGCGAAGGTGCGGTGGCCCAGGGCCAGCACCATCGCGCCGGTCAGGGTCGCCACGTCGACGATGACGTCCGGGTTCTCCTCGCCGGCCCGCACGATCGCGTCGGCCAGCACCAGGCGGCCCTCGGCGTCGGTGTTCAGGACCTCGACGGTCTTGCCGCCGTACATCCGCAGCACGTCGCCCGGGCGGGTGGCGGAGCCGGACGGCATGTTCTCGGCCAGCGCCAGCCAGGCGGTCACGTTGACGACTAGGCCCAGGCGCTTGGCGGCCACCACGGCGGCGAACACGGCGGCGGCGCCGGCCATGTCGCACTTCATGGTCTCGTTGTGGCCGGCCGGCTTCAGCGAGATGCCGCCCGAGTCGTAGGTGATGCCCTTGCCGACGAACGCCAGCGAGGCCTTCGCCTTCGGGTGGGTGTACGCCACCTTCACCAGCCGCGGCGGGTTGGCGGAGCCGCCGCCGACGCCCAGCAGGCCGCCGAAGCCGCCCTTGAGCAGCGCCTTCTCGTCCAGCACCTCGACCTTGAGGCCGTGCTCCTTGCCGGCCGCCTGGGCGATCGCGGCGAAGCTCTTCGGGTTCAGGTCGTTCGGCGCGGTGTTGACCAGGTCGCGGGCCCGGTTCATCTCCTCGCCGACCACGGCGGCGCGCTCCACGGCGGCCTTGGCGTCCTTGCTGCCCTTGCGGGCGGTCAGCACGACCAGCTCGCCGACCGGCTCCTTGCCGTTGCCGTTGCCCTTGTAGGCGCCGAAGGCGTACGAGCCGAGCAGACCGCCGAGCGCGACCGCCTCGACGTCGTCCGCGGACTCCACGGGCAGGGCCAGGGCGACCTTCTTGGCGCCGGCCAGGGTGCGGGCGGCGACACCGGCCGCGCGGCGCAGGGTCTCCGCCTGGTAGCCGTCCTCGGCGGCCTCGCCGAGACCGACCGCGAGCACGAGCGCGGCCTTCAGGCCGGCGGCGGAGGGAACCTTGACGGCCTCGCCCTCGGCGCCGGTCGCGCCCAGGGTGCCGAGGACCTCGGCCAGCTTGCCCTCGAACGCCTCGTTCACGGCCTCGGCGCCGGGGGCCAGCGCGATGCCCTTGGGGCCCTTCGCGACACCGACCACCAGCGCGTCCGCGCGCAGCGAGGCGGCGGAGGAGGTGCTCACAGACAATGCAGTCACGTAATGCGTCCTGTTCTTTCGCGGTCCACGGCCGGTCGCGGCCTGACTGCCGCACCGGCGCAGCCAGCCGTCGCGGGCCGGTCCGCCGGCGCGAGCCGGGTCCGGGCCCCCTGGCGCGCGCGGCCGCCCGCGGCGGGCGCGCACACCAGAGGCCCCGGCTCCTCGGTGAACGCCGGGCGGGCAGGACCTGCCACGGTGCAGGGCTGCGGTGCTCCCCGCATGGTAGTCCGCATGGTGGGATCACGCGCCGCCCGGTGTCAGCCCAGCAACGCCAAGGCGAACAGCGTCCCGGTCGCGGCGGTTTCCGCCATCGCTCCGAGCACGTCCCCGGTGATCCCGCCGAACCGCCGCACACACCGTCCCAGCAGCAGCCATGCGCAGCCGACGCCGAGCACAACGGACGCGGGGAGGCGAAGGGCTGACGATCCGTCGAACGTTCCGAGCGCGGCCAGCACCAGCGCCGCGGCGGTCGTCCCCAGCGCCGCGCCGGCGGGCGGGACGGTCCCCGCCACCATCGCGCCCAGCCCGCCCGGCCGGGCGGGCGGCACCGACCGCAGGCACCCCCAGGCGAGCGCGCAGCGCGCGGCCACCGCCGAGGCCAGCACCGCGAGGGCCCCGCGCGGGAGGGACTCCGCGAACTGCCCGGCCAGCGCGGCGACCTGCGCGAGCAGCACGAGCAGTAGGGTCAGCACGCCGAACGGGCCGATGTCGGACTGCTTCATGATGCGCAGCGCGTCCTCGGCCGGCTTCCCGCTGCCCAGGCCGTCCGCGACGTCCGCCAGCCCGTCCAGGTGCAGCCCCCGGGTCAGCGCGGCCAGCACACCCACCGCGGTGACCGCGCCGAGCGCTCCGCCGGCCCGCCAGGCCACCAGGGCCCCCGCCCCGGCGGCCAGCGCCCCGAGCACCAGGCCCACCAGCGGGGCGGCCGTCATCGCCCGCCCGCCGGCGGCGCGGTCCCACCGCTCCACCCGGACCCGGAGCACCGACAACGTCCCGAAGGCGAACCGCAAGCCCTCGGCCCAACTGGCGCCCTGCACGGCGTGTTTCCCTTCGACCGGAAGCGCCCCGGCCGGGGTGCCGGGGCTGGCCCTCCCCGGCCCCGGACGGGGCGCTGGTGATCCCTGGCGGCGCGGCTACAGCCGGCGCAGCAGGTCAGCCGCCGACGGCAGCTTCGGCTGCTCCTTCGGCCCCGCGGGGACGAACGCCTTCGGCGCCTCGTCCGCGAGCGCGTCGCCCGCGGCCTGCAGCAGCGGCAGGGCCAGCAGCGCGCCGACGCCCTCGCCGAGGGTGATCCCCTGGTCCTGCAGCGGCGTCAGGGTGAGCCGGTCGTAGGCCTTGGCCTGGGCCGGCTCGCCGCTGGACTGCCCGGCGCGCCACCACTCCGGGGCGCGGAAGGCGATCCGCTGGGCGACCAGGGCGCAGGCGGCCGAGACGACGCCGTCCAGCACCACCGGCAGCTGCCGGACCGCGGCCTGCAGCAGGAAGCCGGTGATCGCGGCGAAGTCGGCGCCGCCGGTGGCGCCGAGCAGGGCCAGCTGGTCGCCGAGCACCGGCCGGGCCCGCCGCAGCGAGTCGCGGACGGTGGCGCACTTGACCATCCAGACCCGGTCGTCGATGCCCGAGCCGCGCCCGGTGACCGCGGCCGCGTCCGTCCCGCACAGGGCGCCGACCAGCACGGCGGCGACGGTGGTCGCGCCGACCCCGAGGTCGCCGAGCAGCACCAGGTCGGTGCCGGCGTCGGCCTCCTCGTCGGCGACGGCCATGCCGGCCCGGAAGGCCCGTGCCGTCTCCTCGGGGGTGAGCGCGTCCTCGACGTCGATCCGGCCGGAGCCGCGCCGGATCCGGTGGGTGACCACCTCGTCGGGGAAGTCGGCGGGGTCGGCGTCCACCGCGACGTCGACGACCCGCACCTCGGCGCCGTAGCGCCGGGCCAGCCGGGCCACCGGCGCGGTGCCGTCCAGCACCGCGCGGACCCGGGCGGCGGTGCCGCCCTCGGCGGGCAGCCGGGAGACGCCGAGCGCGGCGACGCCGTGGTCGGCGGCGAACAGCAGCACCTTGGGGGCCGACACCGGCCGCACCGGGGAGCGCCCCTGCACGGACGACAGCCAGCTGCCCAGTTCCTCGAGCCTGCCCAGGCCGCCGCGCGGCCGGCCGGCCTCCTGCCAGCGTTCCTCGGCGGCCCTGCGGGCGCTCTCGTCGGGGCGCTCGACGAGCGAGGAGAACGTATCGAGATCCACGGTCGTGTCCATCGTCCGGAAGGCTACACGCCGCGGATGTTCGGGCCGAGGCTGGCGTGCGATGCCGTCGGCCGGGGGCGCTCAGCGCACCGGTCGCTCGTCCTTGATCGCCATCACCTGTCCGGCCACGACCAGCAGAACCCGCTCCGAGCCGTCCGCCACGGCCATGTTGAGCCGGCCCAGGGTGTCGCGGAATCGCCGGCCGGCCGCGGTCGCCGGGACGACGCCCATCCCGACCTCGTTGCTCACCGCGACGACGGAGCGCGCGGTGGCCGCCCAGGCGCGCGCCAGCCCCTCGCACCGCCGCTGCACCGCGGCCTCGCCGCCGTCCGCCCACACCCGGTCGTCCCAGGCGCCGCACTCGTCCATCACGGCGGTCAGCCACAGGGCGAGGCAGTCGATCAGCACCGGCGCCGGGTCGGCGGAGTCGGCCAGCACGGCCTCCAGGTCGCAGGTCTCGGCGGTGCGCCAGCCGGACGGCCGCCGCTCGCGGTGCAGTTCGACCCGCTGGGCCCACTCGGCGTCGCCGTCCCGGGTGCCGCCGGTGGCGACGTACAGGACGTCGGGGCGGTCGGCGAGCAGCTGCTCGGCCCGGGTGGACTTGCCGGACCGGGCACCGCCGAGCAGCAGGGTGCGGGGGAGTGCGGGGTGGGTCGCCATGGTGCTCATCCTGCCCGACGAGGCATACGGAAGATCGGGCCGGGCAGGCTAAGGTGCGCAGCACACAGGGCAGTGCACAGGCAGCGTCGTCAGTGGGAGGAGCCAGCATGGTCTGGACGTGGCGGTACGAGAAGGCGGACGGCACCGTGGTGGCGCCCGACGGCGGCCAGGAGGAGTTCGCCGGCCAGGGGGACGCCGAGACGTGGATCGGGGAGAGCTGGAAGCAGCTCGCCGAGGGCGGCGTCGACACGGCCGTCCTGCTCGACGACGACCGGGTGATCTACTCGATGAGCCTGCACGAGGCGTAACCCGCGCCGGGCGGGGCCTACTTGGCCCCGACCACGTGCAGCAGCGCGGCGACCTGCCGGTACGGGTCGGTGCGTCCGGCCCGGTACTCGGCCTCCAGCAGCTGCGCCAGTTGCCGGCCGTCCACGGGCGGGGCGGTGTCCTCGGGCGCGGTGTCGGTGAAGACCCGCACGCCGTACCAGTGCTTCAGCGGCACCGACACCTCGGAGAGCGTGACGGTGACGTCGGCGAGCCGGTCGGCGCGGGCGGCCAGGCCGAGCCGGTTGTAGTACCGGTCGGTCTCGAAGGCGTCCAGTGCGGCCCGCCAGTCCCCGGCGGCGGCGGGCCGCAGGGCGAGCGCGTCGCGGTTGCGGACCAGCAGCGAGAGCAGCCCGCCGGGCGCCAGCAGGCGGGCCAGCGAGGCGATCATCGGATCCGGGTCGGGCAGGTACATCAGCACGCCGTGGCAGAGCACGACGTCGAAGCTGCGCGGGCCGAACCAGCGCCCGCACTGGTGGGCGTCGCCGCTGAGCAGCTGAAGCCGCCCGCGGACCTCCGCCGGCTCCTCGGCGAGCGCCCCCTGGGCGACGCCGAGCGCGACCGGGTCGGAGTCGATGCCGGTGACGTAGTGGCCGGCCCGGGCCAGGCGCAGCGCCTGGGTGCCCTGGCCGCAGCCGATGTCGAGGACGCGCTGCGCGGTGCGGCCGGTCAGCTGTTCGGCGAGCTGCCGGGAGACCAGCTCCTGGCTGACGAAGTCGCGCAGGCCGCCGTGGCGTTCCAGCCAGGCACCGGTGCCGCCGGCGAAGGAGCCGCTGCGGGAGGGCAGCCGGCGCTCCTGGATCCGGTCGTGCCCGCCGTCGCCCTGCCCCGGCAACGCGTACAGGCCGGGCCCCTCCCAGGAGGGCGGGGCCCAGCCGTAGTCCACCGGTTCGGCGGTCAGGGCTTCTCCCCGCGACGCACCTGCGGCTTGGGCAGTCGCAGCCGGCGCATCTGCAGGATGCGCATCAGGCCGTAGGCGACGGCGCCGCGGGTGTTCTGGCCGGCGAAGCGCTCGGCGAGCTGCTTGCGCAGACCGAAGCCGAGCCGGACGAAGTCCAGGATCACCAGCACGAAGAACAGCAGGAACAGCACCGTGGACAGCAGCTGGAGGGTCGGCACCTTGACGATGCTGAGCACCAGGATGACCACGGCGGCCGGGAGGAAGAACTCGGCGAGCGACCAGCGGGCGTCCACGAAGTCGCGGGCGAACTTGCGCACCGGGCCCTTGTCACGGGCCGGGAGGTGGCGCTCGTCGCCCTCCAGCAGCGCGGTGCGCTGCTTCTCGCGCTCGGTGCGCATCCGGTCACGGGCCTGGCGGGCGGCCTCCTTGCGGTCCTTGGGCACCGTCACCCGGGTACGCCGGTTGGCCTCGGCCTCGTTGCGCTTGGGGGTGGGGCGCCCCTTCTTGGCCTCGGGGTGGCGGGCCTGGGTCGTCTCGTCCTGCTCCAGCACGGCGGCGGAGGCAGCGGCATCATCTGAACGGCGTCGGAACACACCACCAGCGTACGGGGTGCGGCGCGGCTTCCACGGGTGCCCTCGGACCCAAACGCATATCGATCGTCGCCGCCGGGGCCTCCCGACCCTTCCCGTAGGGGATCGATCGGATGGACCATGGAGGGGATGAGAGGCGGATCCACCCCGGGGAGGAGGAACTACCACTTGCCGCTGTAGCAGTCTTGTAGCAGGCAGGTGCACTGCGGCGACGGGCTCGCTGCACATACACTCGTCGTGTCTGGTACCGAGATAGAGACCGCAGGCCGGAGAAGGGGGCACCCGAGGCCCATGAGCGACGGAATCATGAAGCGTATGGGGCTGATCTTCCGCTCCAAGGCGAACAAGGCCTTGGACCGGGCGGAGGATCCCCGTGAGACGCTCGACTACTCCTACCAGAAGCAGCTCGAACTGCTGCAGAAGGTACGGCGTGGCGTCGCGGACGTCGCGACCTCGCGCAAGCGCCTGGAACTCCAGCTGACCCAGCTCCAGCAGCAGTCCGCGAAGTACGAGGACCAGGGCCGCAAGGCGCTGTCCCTCGGCCGCGAGGACCTCGCGCGCGAGGCGCTGACCCGCCGGGCCAACATGCAGTCCCAGATCACCGACCTGGAGACGCAGTACCAGGCCCTGCAGGCCGAGGAGGAGAAGCTCACGCTCGCCTCCCAGCGGCTGCAGGCCAAGGTGGATGCCTTCCGCACCAAGAAGGAGACCATCAAGGCGACCTACACCGCGGCGCAGGCGCAGACCCGCATCGCCGAGTCCTTCTCCGGGATCTCGGAGGAGATGGGCGACGTCGGCCTGGCCATCCAGCGGGCCGAGGACAAGACCGCGCAGATGCAGGCCCGCGCCGGTGCGATCGACGAGCTGCTGGCGTCCGGCGCGCTCGACGACGCGAGCGGCCTCGGCCGCAAGGACGACATCGAGGCGGAGCTGGAGCGGGTGGCCGGCGGCACCGACGTCGAGCTGGAGCTGGCCCGGATGAAGGCCGAGCTGGCGGGCCCGTCCTCCGGTCCGGCCGCGATCGAGCAGGGCCGTCCGCAGCAGCCGGAGGCCCACCCGCAGCAGGACACCCCGCGCATCAACTACAACAAGTGATCTGAGCTCCACCCCCACGAAGCAGGGAGACGCACGGCATGATCATGAGGGTCATGGGTGAGGGGCAGTACGAGGTGGGCGACGCCCACCTGGACCTGCTCAACGAGCTCGACGCCGAGCTCGTCACCGCAGTGGAGTCGGGGGACGAGGAGCTCTTCCGCCGGGCGTACGGCAAGCTGCTGGAGGCGGTGAAGCGGTTCGGCACCCCGGTGCCGCTGGACTCGCTGGAGCCGTCCGAGCTGATCCTGCCGAGCGCCGAGGCGACGATCCACGAGGTCCGCGAACTGCTGATGGCCGACGGCGAGGGCGTGATCCCGGGCTACCCCGAGTAGCCTCGCCGCAGGTCCGGTGCCAGACGAAAGGGCGGGCCCCCTCCGTTGGGAGGGGGCCCGCCCTTCGCGTGCGCCCGGCGGCCCGCTCCCCGCGGGCCGCCGGCCGGCTACGGCAGGGCCAGCATGCGGTCCAGCGCGGCCTTGGCGTACTTCTCGGTCTCCGGGTCGACGGTGATCACGTTCGGCACCCGGCCCTCGACCAGCGACTCCAGCGCCCAGACGAGGTGCGGCAGGTCGATCCGGTTCATGGTGGAGCAGAAGCAGACCGTCCGGTCCAGGAAGACGACCTCCTTGTCCGGGTGCGCCTTGGCGAGGCGGCGGACGAGGTTCAGCTCGGTGCCGATGGCCCACTTGGAGCCGGGCTCGGCGGCGTCCAGGGCCTTGATGATGTACTCGGTCGAGCCCACCATGTCGGCGGCCTCGACGACCTCGTGCCGGCACTCGGGGTGGACCAGCACGGTGACGCCGGGGATCCGCTCGCGCACGTCGTTCACGGAGTCCAGGTTGAACCGGCCGTGCACCGAGCAGTGGCCGCGCCAGAGGATCATCTTGGCGTTGCGCAGCTGCTCGACGGTCAGGCCGCCGTTGGGCTTGTGCGGGTTGTACAGGACGCAGTCGTCCAGCGAGAGGCCCATCTCGCGCACCGCGGTGTTGCGGCCCAGGTGCTGGTCGGGCAGGAAGAGCACCTTCTGGCCCTGCTCGAAGGCCCACTCCAGGGCGCGCCGGGCGTTGGAGGAGGTGCAGATGGTGCCGCCGTGCCGGCCGGTGAAGGCCTTGATGTCGGCGGAGGAGTTCATGTACGAGACCGGGACGGTCACGTCGGCTATGCCGGCGTCGGTGAGCACGTCCCAGCACTCGGCGACCTGCTCGGCGGTGGCCATGTCGGCCATCGAACAGCCGGCCGCGAGGTCCGGCAGGACGACCTGCTGGGCCTCGGTGGTGAGGATGTCCGCGGACTCGGCCATGAAGTGCACGCCGCAGAAGACGATGTACTCGGCTTCCGGGCGGGCCGCGGCGTCGCGCGCGAGCTTGAAGGAGTCGCCGGTGACGTCGGCGAACTCGATCACCTCGTCGCGCTGGTAGTGGTGGCCGAGGATGAAGACGCGGTCGCCGAGCGCGGCCTTGGCCGCGCGGGCGCGCTGGACGAGGTTCGGGTCGGAGGCCGGGGGGAGGTCGCCGGGGCAGTCGACGCCGCGCTCGCTGTTCGGGTCGGCCTCACGGCCGAGCAGCAGCAGAGCGAGCGGCGTCGGAGCGGGGTCGACGCCGTGGGTCTCGGTGATGGTGGTGGTCACGGGCGGGTGCCCTTCTGTGCGGCCGATCAAGCGGTGAAGCCTTTTCGTCTATCTGACACTATCTATGATAACCGGTTAGCGTCAGAGTGACGATGGCCATCCTGTCGATGTGACGAGAACCGCTCGCCGGATCGGACCCTTCCCGGCGTGGCCGAATCGGTGGCGGCACCGGTCGGGGGTATGGGTTGGGGCCATGAAGGCAATCGCGATCAACCGCTACGGCGGCCCCGAGGTGGTCGAGTACACCGAGCTGCCCGACCCGAAGGTCGGCCCGGACTCCGTCCTGGTCCAGGTGCGCGCGGCCGGGGTGAACCCGGTGGACTGGAAGGTCCGCGAGGGCGCCCTGGACGGCCTGCTGGACGCGCACTTCCCGATGGTCATGGGCTGGGACGCGGCCGGCGTGGTCCGTGCGGTGGGCGGCGGCGTGACCGAGTTCGCGCCGGGGGACGAGGTGTACGGCTACGTGCGCAAGGACGCGGTGGAGCACGGCACCTACGCCGAGCTGGTCGCCGCCCCGGTCCGCACCCTCGCCCGCAAGCCGGCCGCACTGGACTGGGCGCAGGCCGGCGGCCTGCCGCTGGCCGGGCTGACCGCGCTGCAGGCGCTGCGGGCCCTGCGGCTGCGCGAGGGGGAGACGCTGCTGGTGCACGCCGCGGCCGGCGGTGTCGGCCACCTGGCCGTCCAGCTGGCCCGGGCCCGGGGCGCCCGGGTGATCGGCACCGCGGCCGAGCGCAACCACGACTACCTGCGCGGCCTCGGCGCCGAACCGGTGACCTACGGCGAGGGCCTGGCCGACCGGGTCCGGGAGCTCGCCCCGGGCGGCGTGGACGCGGCCCTGGACCTGGTCGGCGGCGGCGCGGTGCAGGTCTCGGCGGGCCTGGTCGCGGATCCGGGCCGGATCGCCTCGACCGCGGACTTCGGGGTGAAGGCGCTCGGCGGCCACTACGTCTGGGTCCGCCCGGACCGGGAGGGCCTGGCGGAACTGGCCGCGCTCGCCGACGACGGCCGGCTGACGGTGACCGTCGCCTCGACCTTCCCGCTGGCCCAGGCGGCCTCCGCCCAGGCGCTCGGCGCGGAGGGCCGCACCCGCGGCAAGATCGTCCTGCTGGTCGACTGACGGCGGACGGCCGGCCGACCCGGGGCCGTCATCCGATCGCGGTGAACCCGCTGCCGAGATCCGCCAGAATGGTGGCGAACCGTTTCAGCAGTGACGGATGACGGCGGCGCCGCCCTGTCGGCCCCGCCGCCGGCCACCGTACGACCCGTGGAGCACCGCACCGATGACCAGCAGCCGAGCGCACGAGGTGATCGGGGCCGATCTCGACGAGACCGACCGGCTCCTGCTCGCCCGACTCGGCAGCGACGGCCGCGCCTCCTACGCCGAGATCGGCCTGCAGGTGAACCTCTCCGCCACCGCCGTGCGCCGCCGGATCGACCGGCTGCGGGCGCGCGGCGTGGTGCGCGGCTTCACCGTCGTGCTCGACCCCTCGGTGCTCGGCTGGCAGACCGAGGCCTTCGTCGAGGTCTACTGCCGCGAGCGGACCGCCCCCGAGGAGATCCTCGCCAGCCTGCGGCAGTTCCCCGAGGTCGTCGCCGCCTGGACGGTCACCGGCGACCCGGACGCCCTGGTGCACCTGCGCGCCGCCGACATGCGCCACCTGGAGGCCGTCATCGAGCGCATCCGGCGCGAGCCCGGCGTCCAGCGCAGCCGCTCCTCCGTCGTGCTCTCCCAGCTCATCGGCTGAAACCCGTCCGGCGGTAACGGCACACCGCGCAGGAAAGCTGCGCCGACCGGCCCGAAGACGCCCGAAACCTGCCTGACCAGCCGCGTTCCGACGCGCGGCGAAGCCCTCCGGCTGCCTACGCTGATCACGTCCGGCCAACGCGGTGAACCGTCCCGCCGACCGGACACGATCCACAACACCCCCGCACCCCCACTGCCGAGAGGGACAGCCGTGTCCGCAGCCCCCGACCGCATGCACCGGCCCGACAACGAACTGGTCGACCTGGTTTTCGACTACATGCGGGACCGGCTGCAGTACGACCCCGTCCCCCTCGACCACCCCGGTGACGGCGAGCACCTGCGCACCCAGCTGGCCGGCCTGCTCAACGAGCACGGCAACAGCCCGGCCGACGTGCTCAAGCTCTACGACCACGAGCTGTCCCGCGCGGTGATCTCCGCGGACAGCCCGCGCTACCTGTCGTTCATCCCGTGCGCCCCGACCAAGGCCGCGCTGCTCTTCGACATGGTGGTCTCCTGCGCCTCCCTGCAGGGCATCTCCTGGCTGGAGGCGGCCGGCGCGATCGCCGCCGAGAACCAGGTGCTGCGCCTGATCGCCGACCGCGCGGGCATGCCCGCCTCGGCCGGCGGCACCTTCGTCTCCGGCGGCTCCGCGGGCAACCTCTCCGCCCTCGTCGTCGCCCGTGACACCGCCCGCCGCCGGCTCGGCGTCGGCCCCGAGGCGCGCCTGCGGATAGCCGTCGCCGACCAGGTCCACTCCTCGGTCAAGAACACCTTCAACATCATCGGCGTCGAGGCCTTCAAGGTCCCGACCGTCGACCGCCGCTTCACCGGCGAGGCACTGCGCGCCGCCCTGGCCGCCGACCCCCACCCGGAGACGGTCATCGCCGTCGTCGGCACCGCCGGCACCACCAACGAGGGCATCGTCGACGACCTCGCCGGCCTCGCCGAGGTCGCCCGCGAGCGCGACCTGTGGTTCCACGTGGACGGCGCCTACGGCGGCGCGGGCCTGTTCGCCCCCTCCGTCCGCGAGCGCTACAACGGCATCGAGCACGCCGACTCCTTCGTCGTCGACCCGCACAAGTGGCTGTTCGCGCCCTTCGACTGCGCGGCGCTGGTCTACCGCAACCCGCAGCTCGCCCGCGCCGTGCACACCCAGGACGCCTCCTACCTCGACGTCCTGCACACCGAGGGCGACGAGTGGAACCCCACCGACTACGCCTACCACCTCACCCGGCGCGCCCGCGGCCTGCCGCTCTGGTTCTCGCTGGCCGTCCACGGCACCCAGGCCTACACCGACGCCATCGAGACCGGCCTCCAGCTCGCCCGGGACACCGCCCAGCTGATCCGCGAGACCGAGCACCTGGAGCTGCTGTTCGACCCGCAGCTCTCGGCCGTCTGCTTCAAGCGCACCGGCTGGACGAACGAGGACTACTACCGCTGGTCCCAGCAGCTCCTCGCCGACCAGATCGGCTTCGTCACCCCGACCGGCTGGGACGGCGAGACGGTCGCCCGCTTCGCCTTCCTGCACCCGGGCACCACCATGGAGATGGTCCGGGAGATCCTGGCCACCATGGCCTGAGTCCGGGCCGACGCTCCTGACGGGACCCCCGCCGCACCCCGCGGCGGGGGTTCCGTCGTGCCCGGGCCGTGGCCGCGGCGCCCGCGGGCCGCCCGCACCCGGCCGCCCGGACCCGGCCGCCCGGACTCACAGGAAGGAGCCGCTCGGCAGGTACGGCGCCGGCGGCCGCATCCCGCGCAGCCCGAGGAAGCCGCGCCCGCGCACGGCCAGCCCCACCTCCAGGCCGACGTCCAGGGCCCACTCCTGCTCGGCGGTGACGAAGTCCACCCGCGCCTCGACTCCGTCCGGCACCCGGGCCAGCGCCTCGCGCAGCAGCCGGGCGGCGATCCGCTTGGTGGTGGCCGCCAACAGCCGCACGGCGCCGCCGTCCCGGTAGCAGTAGCCGCTGCCGGCCAGCGAGTCGGCGATCAGCAGCTCCTCGAAGTGGCCCAGCATCAGCTCGTGGTCCGGCCCGTGCGCCGAGCCGCGCAGCCGCCGGTCCACCGAGTCCAGCAGGTGCCGGTGGGTGGCGTTGCCGCGGTGCACCGGGATGTCTCCCGGGTCGATCAGCCCGGCCCGGTCCACCCGCCCGGCCAGCCGCATCGCCGGGTGCAGGGTGAACCCCGCCAGCCGGTAGCGCCGCACCGCCGCCGGGGAGTCGGGGGCGCAGACCATCCCGCGCAGGCAGCCCCCGGCGTGCGCCGCCGCCCGCTCCAGCAGCAGCAGGCCCACGCCCTTGCCCTGCGCCTGCGGACGGACCGCGAACAGGGACGGCATCCACAGGCCCTCGCGGCGCAGCGACAGCACCGCCCCGACCGGCTCCCCGCCGCTCTCCGCCAGCCAGCAGCCGCCCGGATCGGTGCGGGCCAGGTGCCTGGTCCCGGCCAGCTGCAGCGGGGTCGGCGCGGCGGCGGTGCCGGGCTCGGACGGATCGGCGGACGCGGCGGCGGAGACGTCCTGGACGGCCTCCGCGTCGGCGGCGGTGTCCCTGACCGGGCGCAGGATCATGGCCACCATCCTGGCGCCCGGCGGGCCGCCGCGGGGCCCGTTCAACCGGATCCGCAGCTCGGGGCGGTGCCCGGTCCTCCCGGGTTGTGCGAGCATGGGGAGCGTATGGGACGCGGGTGGCACACCCGGTCCACGGAAATTCCGCCGCCGACAGGCCTGCGAAAACGACCTCCGTCCGGGAAATGAATCCGGGCGGCCGTTGGTTGGCACTGGCGGCAGACCGTCGTCAAAGACCGGGAGAAAGCAGATGACCGTCCAGGACGAGACCACCGTCGAGAGTGGCATCCTCCTCACCGATGCCGCCGCGGCCAAGGTCAAGGGCCTGCTGGAGCAGGAAGGCCGCGACGACCTCGCGCTGCGCGTCGCCGTCCAGCCCGGTGGCTGCTCCGGCCTGCGTTACCAGCTGTTCTTCGACGAGCGCTCGCTCGACGGCGACGTGCTCAAGGACTTCGACGGTGTGAAGGTCGTCACCGACCGCATGAGCGCCCCGTACCTGGGCGGCGCCACCGTCGACTTCGTCGACACCATCGAGAAGCAGGGCTTCACGATCGACAACCCGAACGCCACCGGCTCCTGCGCCTGCGGCGACTCGTTCAGCTAGGCCCGCCGCTCCGTCGAGCAGCACGGCACGCGTGAAGGCGGCCCCGGGGATCCCTCCCCGGGGCCGCCTTCGCGTCGCACCGGCCCGTCCGGCCGCGGGCCGGCCCTACCGCCCGGCGACGTCCGGTGTGACCGGGTCCGGTCCGATGTGCGGATCGGCGTCCAGCGGCACCTCCTGGCCGGACGACTGGTCGGTCACCGTCCGCCCGGTCAGCGGCGACCGCAGGTCCGTGGAGACCGACTGCCGCTTGGCCAGCGCGTTGCAGACCTGCCCGGGCGTCATCGGCGCCGCCACCACCACGCGGACGTCGACCCGGCCCGGGTGCGACTCGTCCGCCTTCAGCCCGTACTGCTGGCAGACCCCGCCGAAGAAGTACACGGTCAGCTTGGTGCCGCCGTCCACCCGGTAGGAGACGGCCGGCCGGGCGCCCGCCGTCCCGTTCGGGTTCGGCTCGCCCACCGCGATCCCGTTGCCCGGGGGAGTGCCCGGGGTGGCGGTCGCGGAGGGCTGCGAGGGGGCCGGGGCCGCACCGGTCGGCTGCGGGGCCGGGCTGGCCGGGACGGGCGCGGTGACCGGGGCGGAGGAGGGCGGGGTGGCGTCCGGCGTGGGGGCCTGCGGGGAGGCCGTCGGGCCGGGCGAGGCGGACCCGGAGGCCGATGCCGAGGCCGTGGCGCCGGCCGGTGCCGCGTCCGAGGCCGACTTGCCGTCGCCGTTGCACCCGGTCACCGTGACCGCCGCCGCCAGGGCCAGACCCGCCAGGGCCATCGCCCGCCGACCGCGCCGGGGCGTCGTCTCCAGATCCATCTGCACATCCTCCCGAGAGCTGGGCGGCTCCGGCCGCTCGGCCGCTCCGCGCGGATGTGACGTGTCCCGGGCCGATCCGGTTCCGCCCCGCCCCGCCCGTCACGGGGGAGCGGGGACGGGCGGGGGATCGGGCCGCCGGATCAGTTGCCGTACTCGGCCATCCCCGCGACCAGCCGCTGCGCGCCGGACGGCACCCGGATGCCGGCCCGCACGGGCGCGGTGGGCTCCGGGCCGGCCGCCAGCAGCGGCCAGAAGCGGCGCAGCCGCCGGGACGAACTCACCAGCGCGTCGAGGGTCTCGCCGTCCGCGTCGGGCCGGAGGACGGACAGCGGGAGGTGGTCGGGCATCATCGGGCATCGCTCCGATCAGGGGCCGTGGCCGCACCGCCACGGTCGACGACGGGGCCCGCCCGGCTCGGCACGGCCCCTGTCGCCGACCCTAGGCCGGGGTTCGGCCCCCCACCAGTGCTACCCGGAGGTAGTACACGTTCGACGTCAACGGGTGCCACCATGGCGGTGCGGGCGGAGCCGCTTGCGGCACTCTTGCTGCTGCCCGGCCGGGGCCCGGTACCGTGAGTGGGTTCACCCGTGCCTGCCCGTTGGCCCTGAAGCCATCCTGAGGAGACCTCCCGTGCGTATCGCCGTCGCCGGCTCGATCGCCACCGACCACCTGATGACGTTCCCCGGTCGGTTCGCCGACCAGCTCGTCGCCGAGCAGCTGCACACCGTGTCGCTGTCCTTCCTGGTCGACACCCTGGACATCCGTCGCGGCGGGGTCGCCCCGAACATCGCGTTCGGCATGGGCGTGCTCGGGCTGCGCCCGATCCTCGTCGGCGCGGCCGGCGCGGACTTCGCGGAGTACCGCAGCTGGCTGGAGCGCAACAACGTGGACTGCACCTCCGTCCACATCTCCGAGACCCGCCACACGGCCCGCTTCATGTGCACCACGGACGAGGACCACAACCAGATCGCCTCGTTCTACACCGGCGCCATGGCGGAGGCCCGCAACATCGAGCTCAAGCCGATCGCCGACCGCGTCGGCGGCCTCGACCTCGTCCTGATCGGCGCCGACGACCCGCAGGGCATGGTCCGCCACACCCAGGAGTGCCGCACCCGCGGCTACGCCTTCGCCGCCGACCCCTCCCAGCAGCTGGCCCGCCTGGAGGGCGACGACATCCGCGAGATCGTCGACGGCGCCGCGTACCTCTTCACCAACGAGTACGAGGCCGCGCTGATCGAGACCAAGACCGGCTGGGACGCGGACGAGCTGCTCACCCGGGTCGGCACCCGGGTCACCACCCTGGGCAGCAAGGGCGTGCGGATCGACCGCAAGGGCGAGGCGCCGATCCTGGTCGGCTGCGCCGCCGAGGAGGCCAAGGTCGACCCGACCGGCGTCGGCGACGCCTTCCGGGCCGGCTTCCTGACCGGCCTGTCCTGGCAGCTCGAGCTGGAGCGCGCCGCCCAGCTCGGCTGCATGCTCGCCACCCTGGTGATCGAGACCGTCGGCACCCAGGAGTACGAGCTGCGCCCGGTCGCCTTTCTGAAGCGCTTCGAGGCCGCCTACGGCGCCGAGGCCGCCGCGGACGTCCGCGCGCACCTGGTCAGGTAACCGGGCCCCTCAGGACCGGCGCACCACCAGGTAGGCCGAGCCCCGGTCGCCGCCGAAGTCGGCGGCCGGGGCCTCGCCCGCGTACTCCTGGCCGCGCATCCCGCACCAGGCCGGGATGTCCAGCCGGGCCGCCTCGTCGTCCGCCAGCACGGCGACGGTGCCGCCCGGCGGCACCTCGCCGATCCGCTTCGCCAGCTCGATCACCGGCAGCGGGCACCGCTTGCCCAGCGCGTCGAGCACGAGGGTCTCCGGCGTCCCCGCCGCCGGGTCCGCCACCGGCGCCGGCAGGTCCAGCCCGAGCGGCGCCCGCACCCCCGCGACCAGGTCCGGCAGCACGGTGAGGAAGCGCTCGACGTCCTGCTCCGACGTGCCGGTGGGCAGCGAGACCCGGACGTTGCCCTCGGTGAGCACCCCCATCGCGGCCAGCACGTGGCTCGGGGTCAGCGTCGAGGAGGTGCAGGAGGAGCCGGAGGAGACGGCGAAGCCGGCCCGGTCCAGCTCGGTGAGGAGCACCTCGCCGTCGACGTACAGGCAGGAGAAGGTGACGATGTGCGGCAGCCGCCGCACCGGGTCGCCGACCACCTCGACCTCGGGCACCAGCCGCGGCACCCGGGCCCGGATCCGCTCCACCAGCGCGTGCAGCCGGGCGTTCTCCTGCTCCGCCGCGGCCCGCACCGCCCGCAGCGAGGCGGCCGCGGCGACGATCGCCGGGACGTTCACGTAGCCCGGGACCCGCCCGCCCTCGCGCTCGTCGGCCGGCAGCGGCGAGGCGTAGCGGACGCCCTTGCGCACCGCCAGCACCCCCACCCCGGGCGGCCCGCCCCACTTGTGCGCGCTCGCGGTCAGCAGGGACCAGCCGGCGGGCACGTCCACCCGGCCCACGCTCTGCGCCGCGTCGACCAGCAGCGGGACGCCGGCCTCCCGGCAGCGGTCGGCGACCTCGCCGACCGGCTGGACGGTCCCCACCTCGTGGTTGGCGCTCTGCAGGACGGCCAGTGCGGTGTCCGCCCGAAGCAGTGCGGCGAAGGCGTCCGGGTCGACCCGTCCGGTGCGGTCCACCGGCGCCACCGAGACGGTGCCCCCCTCGGCCTCCCGGCGTTCCGCGACGTGCAGCACACTGGAGTGCTCCACCGCGGAGTGCACCAGGTGGCCGCCGCGCCGCCGGTTCCCGCCCAGCGCGCCGAGCACGCCGAGCTGCACCGCCTGCGTCCCGCTCGCGGTGAAGGAGATCTCGTCGGCCCGCGCCCCGAGGGCCTCGGCGACCGTTTCGCGGGCGGCGTCCAGCAGCATCCGGGCCTGCCGGCCGGAGCGGTACAGCCGGGCCGGGTCGGCCCAGCCCTCGTCCAGGGCGGCGGTCAGCGCCTGCCGTGCGACGGGGTGCAGGGGGGCCGTCGAGGCCGCGTCGAAGTACACGGTCACATTTAACGGCACTCCCGGGGGCGTTCCGGCGGGGCGACATCACTTACCGGCCGTCAGTCGATCACCCCGAATGTCCGCTTCGTCCGCGTCCGACGGGTCGTCACCCGGGTTGTTCGAGGTGATCCCCCGATCGGGCGTATCGACCTCGAATGCCTGCGATGACCTGCGGTGCAGCCCTTGCCGGGCCTGATCGGGCGACCGGGCGGCGCGTTACGGGGGGCTCCCCGTCAGGAGCGCATAAGGCTGGAGTAGGGTTTGGCCCGCATAAGCATTCAAACCGTGCCCGTGGACGGGTCGCCGGGGAGGCTCACAATCCTCCACGGGGCGACGCGAAGGCGGGCGAGACTTCGGGAAGGCGCTACGTGAGTCCCAACGGCTCCGACCGCTCGCCGCGGCGCACGATGCGGCGGAAGCTGCCTCAGGCGCTGGCACTGGGCCTCGTCATCGCGACCGCCACCGGCTGCTCGGCCAACGACCTCCCCAGGCTTGGCCTCCCGAGTCCCGTCACTGAGCAAGGACCCCTGGTCCTTCACATGTGGCAGGGCTCCTGGATCGCGGCACTGGTGGTCGGCGCACTGATGTGGGGTCTGATCCTCTGGAGCGTGATCTTCCACCGGCGCAAGCGCACCGGTGTGGAGGTTCCTCCGCAGACCCGGTACAACGTGCCCATCGAGGCGCTCTACACCGCGGTCCCCATCATCATCGTCTCGGTGCTCTTCTACTTCGTCGCCCGCGACGAGTCGAAGCTGATCTCCGTCTCCGAGAAGCCGCAGCACGTGGTCAACGTGGTGGGCTTCCAGTGGAGCTGGGCGTTCAACTACGAGAACACCGAGACCCCCGACCCGGCCAACAAGGACGCCGCGTACGAAGTCGGTACGCCCAAGGACGCTCCGACGCTGTGGCTGCCGGTCAACGAGACGGTGCAGTTCCGTCTCACCTCGCGTGACGTCATCCACGACTTCTGGCCCGTCAACTTCCTGATGAAGATGGACGTCGTGCCGGGCGTGGTGAACAAGTTCGAGGTCACCCCCAACGTCAAGGGCGAGTACATGGGCAAGTGTGCCGAGCTGTGTGGCACCGACCACTCGCGCATGCTGTTCAACGTCAAGGTCGTCGACCGCGCCGACTACGACAAGCACCTGGCGGAGCTGCGAGCCAAGGGCCAGAACGGCGCGGTGCCCTCCGGCGTCATCTCCATGGGAAGTGAAGACAAGTGACCATCCTCAACGAGCCCGCCGCGGCCGGCGGGGGCGCCGGGGCCGTCACGGTCGGGGCGCAGCGGACCCGGAAGCCGGGTTCGACCATCATCAAGTGGTTGACCACCACTGACCACAAGACGATCGGCACCCTGTACCTGGGCACGTCGTTCGCCTTCTTCCTGATCGGTGGCATCCTCGCCCTGGTCATGCGCGCCGAGCTGGCTCGTCCCGGGACCCAGATCCTGTCGAACGAGCAGTTCAACCAGGCGTTCACCATGCACGGCACGATCATGCTGCTGATGTTCGCGACCCCGCTGTTCGCGGGCTTCGCGAACTGGATCATGCCGCTCCAGATCGGCGCTCCGGACGTGGCGTTCCCGCGTCTGAACATGTTCGCGTACTGGCTGTACCTCTTCGGCTCCGTCATCGCGGTGGCCGGCTTCGTCACCCCGAACGGCGCCGCCAGCTTCGGCTGGTTCGCCTACTCGCCGCTGTCGGACGCCGTCCACTCGCCGGGTGTCGGTGGCGACATGTGGATCATGGGCCTGGCCTTCTCCGGCTTCGGCACGATCCTCGGTGCGGTCAACTTCATCACCACGATCATCTGCATGCGCGCCCCCGGCATGACGATGTTCCGGATGTCGATCTTCGTCTGGAACGTCCTGCTGACCGCCGTGCTGGTCCTGCTGGCCTTCCCGGTCCTGGCCGCCGCGCTGTTCGCCCTGGAGGCGGACCGCAAGTTCGGGGCGCACGTCTTCGACCCGACCAACGGCGGGGCGCTGCTGTGGCAGCACCTGTTCTGGTTCTTCGGTCACCCCGAGGTGTACATCATCGCGCTGCCGTTCTTCGGCATCGTGTCGGAGATCATCCCGGTCTTCAGCCGCAAGCCGATGTTCGGCTACTCCGGCCTGATCGCGGCCACCATCGCGATCGCCGGTCTGTCCGTGACGGTGTGGGCGCACCACATGTACGTCACCGGCCAGGTGCTGCTGCCGTTCTTCTCCTTCATGACCTTCCTGATCGCGGTCCCGACCGGTGTGAAGTTCTTCAACTGGGTCGGCACCATGTGGAAGGGCTCGCTGAGCTTCGAGACGCCGATGCTGTGGACGGTCGGCTTCCTGGTCACCTTCCTCTTCGGTGGTCTGACCGGTGTCCTGCTGGCCTCGCCGCCGATCGACTTCCACGTCTCGGACTCGTACTTCGTCGTCGCCCACTTCCACTACGTGGTGTTCGGCACCGTCGTCTTCGCGATGTTCGCCGGCTTCCACTTCTGGTGGCCGAAGATGACCGGCAAGATGCTCGACGAGCGCCTCGGCCGGATGACCTTCTGGACGCTGTTCATCGGCTTCCACACCACCTTCCTGGTGCAGCACTGGCTCGGCGCGGAGGGCATGCCCCGCCGCTACGCGGACTACCTGGCCTCGGACGGCTTCACCACGCTGAACACCGTCTCGACCATCGGTTCGTTCATCCTCGGCCTGTCGATCCTGCCGTTCATCTACAACGTGTGGAAGACGGCCAAGTACGGCGAGAAGGTCGAGGTCGACGACCCGTGGGGCTACGGCCGCTCGCTGGAGTGGGCGACCTCCTGCCCGCCGCCGCGGCACAACTTCCTCACGCTGCCGCGGATCCGTTCCGAATCGCCGGCCTTCGACCTCCACCACCCGGAGATCGCCGCGCTGGACTACCTCGAGAACCACGGTGAGCCTGCCAAGCACCTCGCCGGCGTGACCCCGGCGAAGTACGACGCCCCGAAGCTGGACAAGGGCAAGAAGGAGGGCGACGCCTGATGAAGGAACAGGGAAAGATCTTCCTCGGCCTCGCGGTCTTCGTCCTGGCGATGGCCATCACCTACGGCCTGTGGACCAACCACTCGGACCTGGGCATCGAGGCGGCCGGCACCACCGCGCTGTTCCTGGCCTTCGCCCTCTGCGCCTTCATCGGGTACTACCTGGCCTTCACCGCCCGCCGGGTGGACAGCGGCGCGGGTGACAACCCCGAGGCCGAGGTCGCGGACGACGCCGGCGAGCTGGGCTTCTTCGCCCCGCACAGCTGGCAGCCGCTCTCGCTGGCGATCGGTGGCGCGCTCGCGTTCATGGGCGTGATCTTCGGCTGGTGGCTGATGTTCTGGGCGCTGCCGGTGATCCTGGTCGGCCTCTTCGGCTGGGTCTTCGAGTTCTACCGGGGCGAGAACCAGAACCAGTAGTCCTCCGGTTCGAGCCACGCACACCAGGGCCGCTCCTCCCGCACGGGGGGAGCGGCCCCGTTGCGTCCCCGGGGTGACGGACTCACTCACCCGGGCGAACCCGGGGTCGCTCGGATGTCGCTTCTCCGGACGCCGTTCCTACGATCTGATCAATCGTGCGAACCCCGGAGGCGGTCATGCCCGACAGGCGCGGAATCGCAGGCATCGGCGGCATCTCGCTGGCCCTCGCAGTGCTGGCCCCGCTGGCCGCCTGCTCGTCCGGCGACGAGGAGGCGGTCGGCCCCCATCGGATCGACGCGGCCCCGCTGGTCCACCTCTCGGCCGAGGGCAAGGTCGACCCGTCCCAGCCCGTCACCGTCACCGCGGTGGACGGCAGCCGGCTCACCGACGTCACCGTGGTCGGCCCGGACGGGCGGGTGGTGGCCGGGCAGCTCGCCGAGGACCAGCGCAGCTGGCGGACCACCGGCCGGCTCAAGGCCGCCACCGACTACTCGGTGCGGATCGCCGCCGACGACGGCAAGGGCGGCCGCGGCGACACCACCGCGGGCTTCAGCACCCTGGCCGCCCAGCGGCTGCTGACCGCCAAGCTCGGCCCGGACTCCTCCGGCACCGGCGTCTACGGGGTGGGCCAGCCGCTCACCGTGCAGCTCTCCGAGGCCGTCAAGGACCCGCAGGCCCGTCAGGAGGTCGAGCGCCTGCTGACGGTCACCTCCCAGCCCGCCGTCACCGGCGCCTGGTACTGGGTGGACGACAAGAACCTGCACTTCCGCCCGCAGGAGTACTGGCCGGCCGGGACCACCGTCTCGCTGGCCTTCGACGCCACCGGCAGCCGCATCGCCGACGGCCTCTACGGCGGCGACCGCAGCACGCTGCGGCTGCGGATCGGCGAGCGGGTCGAGTCGGTGGTCGACGCGGCCGCCCACGAGCTCACCCTCAAGAGGGACGGCGAGGTGGTCCGGACGATCCCGGTGACCACCGGCAAGCCCGGCTTCGACACCCGCAACGGCGTCAAGGTGGTGCTCGGCCAGGAGCGCTCGGTCCGGATGAGCGGCGAGACGATCGGCATAGCCGCCGGCAGCTCGGAGTCCTACGACCTCAACGTGGAGTGGGCCACCCGGGTGACCTGGAGCGGCGAGTACGTCCACGCGGCGCCCTGGTCGGTCGGCTCGCAGGGCGTGGCGAACGTCAGCCACGGCTGCACCGGCATGAGCACCGACAACGCCAAGTGGTTCTACCAGAACACCCGGGTGGGGGACCTGGTGACGGTGGTGAACAGCCTCGGCGCCACCATGGAGCCGTTCGGCAACGGCTTCGGGGACTGGAACCTCACCTGGACGGACTGGGTCAAGCACAGCGCCCTCGGACAGCCCGTCAGCACCACCGAGCCGCCCGCCCAGGCGCACGCCTCCGGGATGGTCCGCCCCGAGGTCTGACCGGCCTCCGGCACGGCCCTGCGACCGGCCCTCCCGGACCCTAGGCCTCCGGGAGGGCCAGCCGCAGGGCGGTGTCCACCGCGGCCAGGGCGTCCGCGCGGGAGAGCCCCAGCCGGCTCGCCCGGTCCGCGTAGTCGGCCGCCGCCGCGGCGGCCAGCCGGTGCGCGGTGTCACCGGTGGCGGCGATCAGCGTGCCGCGCCGGCCGTGGGTCTCCACCACGCCGTCCGCCTCCAGCTCCCGGTAGGCCCGGGCCACCGTCCCGGCGGCCAGTCCGAGCTCCTCGGCCAGCGCCCGGACGGTGGGCAGCCGCAGCCCCGTGGGCAGCTCGCCGGAGCGGGCGCGCTCGGCGATCTGGGCCCGGATCTGCTCGTACGGGGGAGTGGCGGCGGCGGGGTCGACGGACAGCTGCACGGTGGCTCCTGGGGGCTGCGGACGGGTGGGGCCGGTCGGACGGGGCCGGGTGGAGGGGGCCGGTCCGACGGGGTCGGGCGGGGGACGGCAAAGCCCGAGGGCCGCCGACCAGAAGAACTCTGGTCAGCGGCCCTCGGGTGCGACGCCGCGGGGCGTACGGGATCAGTGGTGGCCGTGGCCGCTGGTGATCTCGTGGTGCTCCTCGGAGGTCGGCTTGGGGATCTGGGCGCCCTCGCCGTAGAAACCGCGGGAGAGCTTGGCCCGGGTGCGGGTGAGGAGGCCGGCCCGGTGGGCCACGCCGTTCTCGTCCGCCTGGGCGGGCAGCTCGACCGGCTGGACCTGCTCGTGGGCGGTGAGCTTGAAGAGGTCCTTCTGCGGCAGCTGGGCGTGCACCTCGACGAACTCGCCGTGCGGCAGGCGCTTGATGACACCGGTCTCGCGGCCGTGCAGCACCTTCTCCTTGTCACGGCGCTGGAGGCCGAGGCACCAGCGCTTGGTGACGATGAAGGTGATGACCGGGACGACGAAGAAGCCGACGCGGACGAAGTAGGTGATCGAGTTGATCGACAGGTGCAGGTGGGTGGCGAACAGGTCGTTGCCACCACCGACCAGGAGCACCAGGTACAGGCTGATCCAGGCGGCGCCGAGCGCGGTGCGGACGGGCGCGTTGCGCGGGCGGTCCAGGATGTGGTGCTCGCGCTTGTCGCCGGTGATCCAGCCCTCGATGAAGGGGTAGACGGCGATGGCGACCAGGACCAGCGGGAAGATCATCAGCGGGATGAACACACCCAGGTTCAGGGTGTGGCCGCCCCAGACGCTGATCTCCCAGCCCGGCATGACGCGGATCAGGCCCTCGGAGAAGCCCATGTACCAGTCCGGCTGGGCGTCCGTGGACACCTGGTCGGGGCGGTAGGGGCCGTACGCCCAGATCGGGTTGATCGTGGCGATCGCCGAGATGGCGGCGATGAGGCCGAACACCAGGAAGAAGAAGCCACCGGCCTTGGCCATGTAGACCGGCATCAGCGGCATGCCGACGACGTTCTTCTCGGTCTTGCCCGGGCCCGCCCACTGGGTGTGCTTGTGGTAGAAGACCAGGATCAGGTGCGCCACCAGCAGGCCGAGCATGATGCCCGGGATCAGCAGCACGTGGATCGTGAAGAAGCGCGGCACGATGTCGTGGCCGGGGAACTCGCCCCCGAACAGGAACATCTGCACGTAGGTGCCGACCAGCGGGACGGCGAGGATCGCGCCTTCCATGAAGCGGATGCCGGTGCCCGACAGCAGGTCGTCCGGCAGCGAGTAGCCGAAGAAGCCGTCGAACATGCCCAGGACCAGCAGCAGGAAGCCGAAGACCCAGTTGATCTCACGGGGCTTGCGGAACGCGCCGGTGAAGAACACGCGCATCATGTGCACGAGCATCGCCGCCACGAAGACCAGCGCGGCCCAGTGGTGGATCTGGCGGATCAGCAGACCGCCGCGGACCTCGAAGCTGATGTCGACCGTCGACGCGTACGCCTCGGACATCCCGATGCCCTTGAGCGGGACGTAGGAGCCGTTGTAGACGACCTCGGCCATCGAGGGCTTGAAGAACAGCGTCAGGTAGACGCCGGTCAGGATGATGATGACGAAGGTGTAGAGGCAGATCTCGCCCAGCATGAAGGACCAGTGGTCCGGGAAGATCTTGCGCAGGTTGGCCTTGGCGAGGGAGTAGATCCCCAGCCGGCCGTCCGTCCAGTCAGCGGCGGCTTCCCACTTGTTGGCGGGCTTGGCACGCGTGCTGGCGGGCTTGGTGGCACCGGAGGTGGTGCTGCTCGCGCTACTCATCGAGCACGCTCCCAGTAGCTCGGGCCGACGGGCTCGTCGAAGTCGCCGGTGGCGACCAGGAAGCCCTTCTCGTCAGTGGTGATCTTCAGCTGCGGCAGCGGGTGGCCGGCCGGGCCGAAGATGACGCGCGCGCCGTCCGCCAGGTCGAAGGTCGACTGGTGGCAGGGGCAGAGCGCGTGGTGGGTCTGCTGCTCGTAGAGGCTGATCGGGCAGCCGACGTGGGTGCAGATCTTCGAGTAGGCGAGGATGCCCTCGAAGCCCTTCTCACGCGACTTGTCGTCCTTGATGTCCTCCGGTGCGATGCGCACCAGCATCAGGGCGTCCTTGGCGATCGCCTGCTGGAAGTCCTCGTCGTGGACGTGCAGGCCCTCGGGCATGGCGAACGTCAGCGAGCCGACGACGACGTCCTCGGCCTTCATCGGCTGGCTGGTGTTCATGTTGATGAGCTGGATCGGGTGGGCCGGGGTGGCCTCGTTCCAGCCCGTCTCCTTCAGCTTCTTCTCGGGCAGCGGCCCGAGGTCGCGGAGGAGGACGACGCCCGAGAGCGGGACGAGCGCCATCGAGCCGATGAGGGTGTTGCGGATCATCTTGCGACGGCCGAAACCCGACTCGGCGGCACCGGTCTGGAACTGCTGGATGACGTCCGCGCGGACCTCGTCGTCGGCCTCGATCGGGTGACGCTCGGCCGGCAGCTCGACGTCCGACATCAGGGTGCGGGCCCAGTGGACCGCGCCCGCGCCGATCATGAACAGCGCGACGCCCAGGGTCAGGCCGAGCGCGAAGTTCAGCGCGCTGACGTGACCGAGCGGGAAGATGTAGACGATCTTGTCCGGGTCGATGGCCACGTACGAGGCGATGAAGCCGACGGTGGCGAGCATCGAGACCACGAACATCAGCGAGACCTGACGCTCGGCCCGCTTGGCGGCCCGCTCGTCGATGTCGGTGCGACGGGGCTCGTGGGCCGGCAGGCCCGGGTCGGCGAACGGGTCGCCGTGACCGGCGACCTCGCCGGCGGAGCCGTGCGACTCCGGAAGCTTCTCTTCTGACATGTCGTGGCTCATGACTTCTTGGCCTTGGTGGTGTGGGCGGCGACCCAGATCGCGACCGCGATGAGCGTCCCGAGACCGAAGATCCAGCCGAACAGGCCCTCGGTCACCGGACCGAGGCTGCCGAGCGTGAGACCGCCGGGGTTGGGCTCATCGGAGGTGGTGTGGCGGACGAAGGCCACGATCTGCTTCTTCTGCTCCTCGGGCATGGTGGTGTCCGGGAACGACGGCATGTTCTGCGGGCCGGTCTGCATGGCCTCGTAGATGTGCTTGGCGTCCACGCCCTCCAGCGACGGGGCGTACTTGCCCTTGGTCAGGGCACCGCCCTGGCCGGCGAAGTTGTGGCACTGGGCGCAGTTGGTGCGGAACAGCTCGCCACCCTTGGAGATGTCGTCCGGGTTGGTCGAGGTGTACTGCTCCTGGCTCGGCGTCACCGGGCCGGGGCCGAGCGACGCCACGAAGGCGGCGAGCTGGTCGATCTCCGCCTGCGAGTAGATGTTCTTCTTGCGCGGCACCTGGGCGCCGGGCTGCTGGGCCGGCATGCGGCCGGTGCCGACCTGGAAGTCGACGGACGCGGAGCCGACGCCGACCAGGCTAGGACCGTCGCTGCTGCCCTGGCCGTTCAGGCCGTGGCAGGAGGAGCAGCCCACGGCGAAGAGCTTCTTGCCCTCATCGATCGCGAGCGACTGCGCGGCGACGTCCGCCTGCGCCTTGTCGGCGGGCGCGAACGCGGCGTACAGCCCCCCGGTTGCCGCCAGGGCGAGAAGTAGGACGACCAGCGCCGCCAATGGGTGGCGCCGTCGTGCGGAGAGCTTTTTCACGGAATAACCCCGGTGTCAGGATCTGGTCGACTGGTGGGTGCACCCGGCGGCCGGTCTGGCCGGCACGAGGCTGCCTGTCTAGGGCTGCGCGCGCGGTCGGTCGGTTGGGAGCGTCGCCACCGGCAGAATCGGCCCGACGCCGGTGAGGGCGGGGCCGGAGCCGGTGGCCAGCGACCTGATCAGCTGGTTACTTGATCAGGTAGATGGTCGCGAACAGGCCGATCCACACGACGTCGACGAAGTGCCAGTAGTACGACACCACGATCGCGGCGGTGGCCTGCTCGTGCGTGAAGCGCTTGGCTGCGTACGTCCGTCCCAGGACCAGCAGGAAGGCGATCAGACCACCCGTCACGTGCAGACCGTGGAAGCCGGTGGTCAGGTAGAACACCGTGCCGTACGGGTCGGAGGACAGCGACAGGCCGTCCTTCTTGACCAGCTCGGTGTACTCGAAGATCTGGCCGCCGATGAAGATCGCGCCCATCACGAAGGTGATGACGAACCACGAGCGGAGCTTCTTCACGTCCCCGCGCTCGGCAGCGAACACACCGAGCTGGCAGGTCAGCGAGGAGAGCACCAGGATCGTGGTGTTGACCGAGGAGAACGGCACGTTGAGTGCGCTCGCCTTCTCGGTCCAGAACTCCGGCCCCTTGACGGAGCGGAGCGTGAAGTACATCGCGAAGAGGGCCGCGAAGAACATCAACTCGGAACTGAGCCAGACGATCGTTCCGACGCTGACCATGTTCGGCCGGTTGACCGATCCGTGCGCGTGCCCGGTTTCTACTGCTGTTGCTGTCGCCACGACGGACATTATGTCGGTCCCTTATTCCGTCTTCACGCCGGGGGGTCTCCCTCGGAGTGTCCGGTGCGTGCGGTATGCCCCCCTGGGGGGCGGCGGGGTGCCCGGACGGGGGCTGAGCAGCGGCGTGTCCCTTTTCTGACGGTTCCTCGGAGGGCCCTACGACCCCCTTGCCCTGCGTGTCGTTGCACGCCCTGCAGGGCCTCCCGGGGTAGTGCGGGGGCGCCCTGTCGGCCGTACGGGTGGACCGGGCGGGTCCGGGTGACGGCGCGTCCTCCGGGCGGGTGAGCCCCGGGCGCGGCGGCTTGGGGAGGGAACGTCCGCGAGGGGGCCTCGACGGCGGGTGATCGGGAGTAGCATCCGGATCAGGCGAACGTGGTCCGGATCACACTTGAGGGAGCAGGGCCCATGGCGTACACGACCGACGAGACGCTCACCGTCCTCGTCTACAGCGACGACCGCAACACCCGCGAGCAGGTGCTGACGGCACTCGGCCGCCGGCCCGCCGAGGACCTTCCGGAACTGTCCTACCTGGAGTGCGCGACCACCCCCGCGGTGATCAAGGCCCTGGAGAAGGGCGGCGTGGACCTCTGCGTGCTGGACGGCGAGGCGGTTCCGGCCGGCGGGCTCGGGCTCGGGCGCCAGCTGAAGGACGAGATCTACGGCTGCCCGCCGGTGCTGGTGCTGATCGGCCGGCCGCAGGACTCCTGGCTGGCCGCCTGGAGCCGGGCCGACGCCGCGATCTCCCACCCGGTGGACCCGGTGGCGCTGGCCGAGGCCGTCGCCACCCTGCTGCGGGCCCGGCTGGCCAAGCGGGCCCCGGCCGGCCAGTGAGCCCGGCCGGTCTTCGGACCGGGCCGTCTCAGTACTAGAGAAGACAGCGCCGAGGGCACCCCGCCGCTCGATAGGCTGACTCCATCCGTACGGACGTCCCCCCGCCACGGGGAGACCGACAACAGCTGGAGTCAGCCATGGTGAACGTGAACCCTGCGAACGGTGGTACCGACCCCGCGCAGGTGGTCCGCACCTGGCCGGACCTCCTGGCGGCGCTGTTGAAGGGGGAGGACCTCGACCGCTCGTCCACCGCGTGGGCGATGGACCGGATCATGAGCGGCGAGGCGTCCCCCGTCCAGGTAGCCGGCTTCATGGTCGCGCTGCGGGCCAAGGGCGAGACGGTCGACGAGGTCACCGGCCTGGTCGACGCCATGTACGCGCACGCCGAGCCGCTCACCGTCCCCGGGCCGGCGGTGGACATCGTCGGCACCGGCGGTGACCGCGCCAAGACGGTCAACATCTCCACCATGTCGGCGATCGTCGCGGCCGCGGCCGGCGCCAAGGTGGTCAAGCACGGCAACCGGGCCGCCTCCTCGGCGAGCGGCTCCTCCGACGTGCTGGAGAAGCTCGGCGTCCGCCTCGACCTGCCCGCCCGGCGGGTCGCCGAGGTGGCCGAGGAGGTCGGCCTCACCTTCTGCTTCGCGGCCAAGTTCCACCCGTCGATGCGCCACGCCGCCACCGCCCGGCGCGACCTCGGCGTGCCCACCGCCTTCAACATCCTCGGCCCGCTGACCAACCCGGCCAAGGTGACCTCGCACGCGATCGGCTGCTTCGACACCCGGCTCGCCGGGCTGATCGCCGGGGTGCTCGCCCGGCGCGGCTCGACCGCCCTGGTGTTCCGCGGCGACGACGGCCTCGACGAACTGACCATCACCACCACCTCGCGGGTGTGGATCGTGCAGGGCGGCACCGTCACCGAGACCGCCTTCGACCCGCGGGACGTCGGCATCGAGCTGGTCGGCATCGAGTCGCTGCGCGGCGCGGACGCCTCCTACAACGCCGAGGTCGCGCGCCGGATGCTGGCCGGGGAGCGCGGGCCGGTGCGGGACGCCGTCCTGCTGAACACCGCGGCCGCGCTGGTCGCGCTGGACCTCGGCGAGGCGCCGCTCGCCGAGCAGCTCGCAGCCGGCATGGAGCGGGCCGCGCGGGCCATCGACTCCGGGACGGCGCAGGAGCTGCTGCGCCGCTGGTCGGAGGCGACCAGCCGGATCTGAGGCGGTCGCAGGGCCCGCGCCGGGAAGCCGGTGCGGGCCCCGGCACGTCCGGGGACGTCCGGATGGTGGACGGTCGTTTGACCACCCGGCGCGGGCCGACCTAGAGTCCTGTCCAGGTCATGAGTGACAGCGTCAAGCCCCAGCTGGCTGTCCGGCAACCCTCCGTCCGTGGCGGGGTGCCCTGGGTGAGGACCGGGTCGCTCGGCGAATCGTCCGTGCGGCAAGCGCGGACGCCGGACGACTCACACTCCCGGGGTCCCACACCCAGGAGGAGTGCATCCCCGTGTCGATCGCCACCGAAATCTGCGCCCCGCTCGCCGTCCTCGGCCACGACGTCCAGGTCCCGCTCGCCAACGGCGAGAAGGTCGGCTACGCGGCGCTCGACTACGCGGCCAGCTCCCCGGCGCTGCAGCGGGTCTGGGACGACGTCGCCGCCTACGCCCCCTACTACGGCAGCGTGCACCGCGGCGCCGGCTACCTCTCGCAGCTCTCCACCGACCTGTTCGAGCAGAGCCGCCGCACCGTCACCGAGTTCCTCGACCTGCGCGAGGGCGACCAGGTGGTCTTCACCCGCGCCACCACCGACTCGCTGAACCTGCTCGCCTCCGCCGTCCCGGCCGGCACCCGGGTGTTCGCCTTCGAGACCGAGCACCACGCCTCGCTGCTGCCCTGGGCCCACGCCGGGCTGGACGTCCGCTACCTGCGCGCCCCGCGCTCGCACGCCGAGGCCGTCGCCGCCCTCGACGCCGCGCTCGCCGACGCGCCCGAGGGCCCCAAGCTGCTCTGCGTCACCGGCGCCTCCAACGTGACCGGCGAGCTGTGGCCGGTCGCCGAGCTGACCGCGACCGCCCACCGGCACGGCGCCCGGGTGGTGCTGGACGCCGCCCAGCTGGCCCCGCACCACCGGGTCTCGGTGCGCGAGCTGGACGTCGACTGGATCGCCTTCTCCGGCCACAAGATCTACGCACCGTTCGGCGCCGGCGTGCTGGCCGGCCGGGCGGACTGGCTGGACGCGGCCGAGCCGTACCTGGCCGGCGGCGGCGCGACCCGGACGGTGGCCCGGCAGGACGACGGCTCGGTGGCCGTCCAGTGGCACACCGGCCCGGCCCGGCACGAGGCCGGCTCGCCGAACGTCATCGGCGCCTACGCCATCGCGTCCGCCTGCCGGGCGCTGACCGAGGCCGGCTTCGACGCCCTGGAGGCCCGGGAGCGGCAGCTGGTCGCCCGGCTGACGGCCGGCCTGGCGGAGATCCCGCAGGTCAAGGTGCTGAACCTGTTCGGTGCCGGCTCGGCCCGGGTGGGCGTGCTGTCCTTCGTCGTCCAGGGCTGGAACAGCTCGCACTTCTCGGCCGCGCTGTCCGCCGAGTACGGCATCGGCGTCCGCGACGGGCTGTTCTGCGCGCACCCGCTGCTGCGCACCCTGCTCGGGGACGAGGACGTCGCCCCCTCCGAGTGCGGTGCGCCGGAGCCCTCGCTGCCGGGCGAGCGCAGCCTGAACGCGATCCGGGTCAGCTTCGGGGCCGGCACGCCGGACGAGCACGTCGACCGCTTCCTGACCGCCGTCCGGGAGCTGGTCACGGACGGCGCGGCCTGGAACTACCGCAACGAGGGCGGCCGCTGCGTCGCCGACACCCGTCGGCAGGGCTGAGCGGCCCGGGAGCCGGCGGGGACTACTCGTCCAGGCCGAGCGCGAACGCCGCCTCCAGGTCGTGCTGGGAGTAGGTGCGGAAGGCGATCTGGGTCTCGGTGTGGGCCACGCCCGGGACCTTGTTCAGCCGTCCCGGGATGACCTCGGCCAGGTCGTCGTGCCGGCGCACCCGGACCATCGCCACCAGGTCGTAGCCACCGGTCACCGAGTACACCTCGCTGACGCCCTCGATGGCTGCGATGGCCTCGGCGATCTCCGGGATGCGGTCGACACTGGTCTTGATCAGGACGATGGCGGTGATCACGTTCGGCTCCTTTGTGGGGTGCCGCCAGCGTATCGGGCGTCAGCCGGGTCGTCTCGGGGGGTGGCTGACCACCGTGCAGGCGTAGAGGAAGCCCGCCGAGAAGCCGATCACGTGCACCAGGTAGGCCACCCCGGGCCCGGCTGCGTGGACCGACCACCACTGCAGCGCGAACCAGAGGCCGAGCACCAGCCAGGCCGGGAAGCGCAGCGGCAGGAACAGCAGCAGCGGGACCAGCGTCGTCACCCGGGAGCGCGGGTGGAAGCGCAGGTAGGCGCCGAGGACGGCGGAGATCGCACCGGAGGCGCCGATCAGCACCCGGGTCGAGTCCGCGGAGTGCGCCTCGGCCAGGGCGAAGCCGTACGTGGCCACGCTGCCGGCGGCCAGGTAGAAGACGGCGTACCGGGCGCGGCCGAGCCGTAGTTCGACGGTGGGGCCGAAGACGTGCAGGAAGAGCAGGTTGCCCAGCAGGTGCAGCCAGCCGGCGTGCAGGAAGAGCCCGCTGAGCACCGACAGCGCCGGGTGCTTGCCCGGGGTCGGGGCGGCCGGGCAGCCGGGGACGGGGTCGGGGGCCTCGGCCAGTTGCCCGGCGGTCAACGGGTGCCCGGTCAGCAGCTCGACCGGGACGGCGCCCCAGCGCTGCTCGTACCGCTGCTCCGCGCAGACCCGGGCCTGGCCGGTGCCGTACAGCGGGTTGAGCCCGGCGGCCGGGCCCAGCAGGAACACCAGGGTGTTGAGCGCGATCAGGGCGTAGGTAACCACCGGGGCGGGCACGGCCGGCCGGCCGTCCCGCTCGTCGGTGTGGCCCGGGGCCGTCAGCGCCATGCGGCCAAGCATCCCTCCGGCCCGGGCGGGTGACACCGCGCTGTACGGCAGGTGGCCTACTCGGGGCCCCGGACCGGGGCCGGGGCCGGGCCTGCGGCTTCGTGCAACCGGTGGCCGCGATGGTTGCCCCAGGCAATAGGCTTGGCGCGGGCATTCCCGCCTCCCGCCGCCGACGCCGGGGCTCCGGGGGGAGCGCCTAGCCCGCCCAGGGACCACCCGAGAGGACCCCCGATGACCGTCCCCGCCCTGACCGCCGAGACGCGCTGGCGCTGCACGCTGTGCGGCAACCTCACCCGCTTCGACGTGACCCGCTCCGCGCGGGTCACCGAGTTCCTGCACTTCGACCTGGCCGGCGAGTCCAAGGTCGAGGAGACCGAGGTGCTCAGCGAGACCGTCGAGTCGGTGCGCTGCCGCTGGTGCAACGCCGTCGACCAGGTCGAGCTGGTCGCCCGTCCCGGTGCCGAGGACGCGGCGGACCCGGCCGAGCAGGGCTGACGCCCCCGGTGCGGTGGGCGGTGCGCGGCGCGCCCGCCCACCGCGCTGGGACAATGCAGACAGGACGCACGGAGCGTGACGACAGGGGCGGCGGCCGCGGGCCGCGGACCCCGTAGGACCAGGATCGGAGCCGAGGACGTGGTGGACGCAGCGAGGGAGCCCGCCGAAGCGCAGGGGCTTCAGCCCGCTGCCGACGCGCAGCCGCCGGCGGCCGGCGCCGCCCCGTCCGAGTCCGTGGTGCCCGGCGAGGACCCCGGCGCCGGCGAGGGCCCGGCGCCGGAGCGCGTCGTGGAGAAGCTGGACCGGCCGCTGCCCGAGGGGGTGCGCCGACGGGTGGTCGGGCTGGCCTCGGACGCGCTCGGCGGTCTGCCGCCAGGTGAGCTGCCGCAGAGCCTGCGTCAGTACGTGAAGTTCACCCCGGCCCGCCGGGCCAAGTACGCGGCGACCGCGCTGGCCGCGGCGCTGGAGTCGGAGCCGGCCTTCCGGGTGCGGATAGCGGAGCGGCTGCGGCTGGGCCAGCCGGACCTGGTGAAGGCGTTGGAGTCGGGCAGCGTCCCGAGCGCCGCCGATCCGATGGACGTCGCGGCCGCCGCCTACCTGGTGCGCTCGGCGGGCTGGAGCCGGCTGGTCGCCGAGGCCGGCGACGAGGCGGAGCGGGTCGGGGCCGAGGGCGCGGCCGCCGAGGCCGCCCGGCTGGTGGAGAAGCTGCAGGCCGAACTGGCGGAGCTGCGCTCCGCCGCCCGGGCGGACCTGGACCGCCAGCGCGCGGAGTCCGAGGACGTCCGCCGGGAGGCGGAGTCGCTGCGCAAGAAGGTGCGCTCCCTGGAGAGCGACACCCGCCGCGCGCAGGCCGAGACCCGCCGGCTGGCCGGCGAGCTGGAGGCGGTGAAGGCGCAGGCGGCCGCCGAGCGCGGCGCCGCCGAGACCGAGGCGCGCCGCCTGCGGCACCGGGTCGGCGAGTTGGAGACCTCGGCCGAGCAGGCGCGCCGGTCGGCCCGGGAGGGGCGCAGCGTCGAGGACATGCGGCTGCGGCTGCTGCTGGACACCGTGCTGCAGTCGGCGCAGGGGCTGCAGCGGGAGCTGGCGCTGCCGGTCTCGCAGATCCGGCCAGCGGACCTGGTGGAGGCCGTGGTGCCCGGGTCGGCCTCGCCGCACGACGTGGCCCGGCGCGGCCTGGCCGAGGACGACCCGGCGCTGCTGGACCAGCTGCTGGCGATCCCGCAGGTGCACCTGGTGGTGGACGGCTACAACGTGACGAAGACCGGCTATCCGACGCTGCCGCTCGAGCAGCAGCGGCTGCGGCTGCTGGGCGGTCTGGCGATGCTCGCCCAGCGCACCCAGGCGGAGGTCACCTGCGTGTTCGACGGGCAGGACCTGGACGTCCCGGTGATCATGGCGCCACCGCGCGGGGTGCGGGTGCGGTTCAGCCGGACCGGCGAGACGGCGGACGAGCTGATCCGGCGTCTGGTGCGGGCCGAGCCGCAGGGCCGTCCGGTGGTGGTGGTGTCCACCGACCGCGAGGTGGCCGAGGGCGTGCGGAAGGCGGGCGCACGCCCGGTGGCGTCGGTGCTGCTGCTGAACCGCCTGGCGCGGCCCTGAACCCCGCCCGGGCGGGATGACGGCTGGTCAGCGACCGGTTCGGGGTGGTGTGGGGATCTCGTGAAGTCAGCGGGAGGGTGGAGTTCACGCCATCGGGGGAGTGGAAAATCCCTTGGATCTTCACTAGGGTCTGGCGTCAAACCTATTTTCCGGATTCTCACCTGATCGGGTGAGGCCGATGGAAGAAGGAGCCGGTCCTTGGCCTCCCACCGCCGTCCCAAGCAGCCGAGCCGCGCGCGGGTCTCCGTGCTCACCGCTGCTGCTGCGACCGCGGTCGCCCTCTCCGCCCAGGTGGCCGCGCACGCCGCGCCCCAGCCGAACAAGACGGACGTCAAGGCGCAGATCGACCAGCTCCAGCAGGAGCAGGAGCAGGCGGCCGAGAAGTACAACGGCGCCAAGGAGCGGTCCGACCAGCTCCGCAAGCAGGCCGACCAGCTGCAGGACCAGGTGGCCCGCAGCCAGGAGCAGATGACCCAGCTGCAGACGGGCCTGGCCGAGGTGGCGGGCGAGCAGTACCGCACCGGCGGCATCGACCCGTCCGTCCAGCTGATGCTCTCCTCCGACCCGTCCGGGTACCTGGACAAGGCCTCCAGCGTCCAGCAGGCCAGCACCAGCCAGGCCGAGGCGCTCAAGGGGCTGCTGGACCAGCAGCGCCGGCTGGACCAGGAGAAGGCCGAGGCCGCCGCCGTGCTGGCCTCGCTGGACTCCACGACCAAGGACCTGAACCAGGCCAAGTCGGACGTCAACCAGAAGCTCAAGGCCGCCCAGGACCTGCTGAACTCGCTCAGCGCCTCCGAGCGGGCCGCGCTGCGCGCCCAGCAGGCGCAGGACGACCGGGCCTCGCGCGGCGCGGACCGGGTCGACCTCAGCAGCCTGCCGCCCGCGAGCGGGTACGCGGCCGTGGCCGTCGCCAAGGCGATGAGCAAGCAGGGTTCGCCGTACGTCTGGGGCGCCACCGGCTCGACCACCTTCGACTGCTCGGGCCTGATGGTCTGGTCGTACGCCCAGGCCGGCGTCTCGCTGCCGCGCACCTCGCAGGAGCAGGGCAACGTCGGCACCCGGGTGCCCTCGCTGGACCAGGCCCAGCCGGGCGACCTGGTGATCTACGGCAGCGACCGGCACCACGTCGGGATGTACATCGGCAACGGCATGGTGGTGCACGCCCCGCACACCGGTGACGTGGTGAAGGTGATGAAGGCCGACGCGATGCCGATCAACACCATCCGCCGGGTCTGACGGCGGGACAGCCGCCGCGGGGCCGTCGCCGGCCCTGTGATCCCCGCCACTCCCGACCGGGGGTGGCGTTCGGATTTCTGCGCGCCCCGGGTTCCTGAACGGCCTTGCGGTGAAAGCCGATCAGCTTTGCGTGCGGTGGTGATCACCATCGGTCATATTCACAAATGAACTTGGGTCTTCTTCCATCTTTTTTCTGACAAGGATTTGAACGGATCACGGTTCAGTTACTAGGGTCGTGCCTCGAACCACCGCACTGTCGATCGCCCAGCCAGGGTGGCGGCGGTGGTTTCCGTCGAGTTCGCGAAGCAGCGGGGCAGGCCGAAGGGCCGCCCGGCGGGGAGCCCAGTGGTCGGGGGCGCTGTGGAGCGGAGCCGGGGAACCACGTTCCTCCGGGGTGAATCGGCGTCAGGTCGGCCGGTGGAACGGCCGTGAGGCGCCGTAGGGCCCGCTTCCGGCCCGAACCCGTCAGCTCACCCGGTAGGCGGACGTAGGAAGAAGGAGCCCGCCTTCGTGGCGTCCCATCGTCGTCCCAAGCCCGCCGGCCGCGCCCGGGTGTCGATCCTGACCGGTGTCGCCGCCGCGGCGGTCGCGCTGTCCGCGCAGTCCGGCGCCCACGCCGACCCGCAGCCGACCAAGGACCAGGTCAAGGAGCAGGTCGACCAGCTCAACGAGCAGGCCGAGGTCGCCACCGAGAAGCTCAACGCCGCCCAGGAGAAGCAGCAGGAGCTGCAGAA
The DNA here is from genome assembly GCF_044453265.1 of Kitasatospora sp. NPDC051705. Taxonomy (NCBI): domain Bacteria; kingdom Bacillati; phylum Actinomycetota; class Actinomycetes; order Kitasatosporales; family Streptomycetaceae; genus Kitasatospora; species Kitasatospora sp. NPDC051705. The sequence goes on from NZ_JBITCO010000013.1 coordinate 94,349, forward strand.
GCAGGTCACCGGCCTGCAGGACCAGGTGGCGCGGCAGCAGGCGCAGGTGACCGACCTGCAGGGCGGCCTGGCCGAGATCGCCGGCGAGCAGTACCGCAACGGCGGCATATCCCAGACCGTCCAGCTGATGTTCTCCGCGAGCCCGGACAACTTCCTCAACCAGGCCGGCACGCTGAACCAGGCCGGTGACACCCAGAAGGGGCAGCTGAAGCAGCTCCAGGACGAGCAGCGCAAGCTCGACCAGGTGCGCACCGAGGCCCAGGGCAAGCTCGCCGAGATGGAGACCACCACTCAGCAGCTGAAGGCCGCCAAGGACGAGGTCCAGGGCAAGCTCAAGGCCGCGCAGGACCTCCTCAACACGCTGACCGAGCAGGAGCGCCAGGCGCTCCGCGCGGCCGAGGAGAAGGCCGCCGCCGAGGCCAAGGCCAAGGCCGACGCCGCCGCGAAGGCCGCCCAGCAGCAGGCCGCGCAGCAGGCCGCCGACCGCTCCTCGCGGGACAGCAACCGCACCGACCTGAGCGCCCCGACCACTTCGGCGCCCGCCCCCAAGCCGGTCGCCGCCGGCAGCTCCCGCGGTGCCGCGGCGCTGTCCATCGCCGCCACCAAGGTCGGCTCGCCGTACGTCTACGGCGCCACCGGCCCCAGCTCGTTCGACTGCTCGGGCCTGATGGTCTGGGCGTTCAACCAGGCCGGCGTGTCGCTCCCGCGGACCTCGCAGGAGCAGGCCGGTGCCGGCACCCGGATCGGCAGCGACCTCTCCCAGGCGCAGCCCGGCGACCTGCTCATCTTCTACAGCGACGCCCACCACGTGGGGATCTACGCCGGCAACGGCCAGGTGCTGCACGCGCCCAAGCCGGGTGCGTCGGTGCGCTACGAGGCGGTCTCCAACATGCCGCTGGCCTCCATCGTGCGGGTCTGATCCCCGCTCCGGAGCACCCGGGCCCGGCCCTCCGTCACGGAGGGCCGGGCCTGCGGCTTTTCCACCGGGCACGGACGGATGTCCGATTGGTGGTCGAATATTCGGGTCCGGAGGGGTTTGGACTCGCTTGCCCGGACTCGCTAACGTCTGCCACCGGACTCCCGCTTCCAGACCGCCCACCGGGTGCGGCGGCGGGGCCGTGCCGCAGGACTGGAGCCGCCGCCGCCATGCCCGTGCACCGCCGTTCCCAACTGCTCGCCCGTGCGCTGGTGCTGACCGCGGCCGCCACCACCGCCCTGGGCGTCACGACCGGCGGCAGTGCCCAGGCCGCCCCCGGGGCGCCCGAGCCGCCCAGCCGCAAGGACGTCAAGGCGCAGGTCGAACAGCTCTACGACGAGGCCGAGCAGGCGTCCGAGCGGTACAACGCCGCGCTGGAGGCCCAGCAGCGCCTCCAGGGCGAGACGACCGCCCTCCAGGGCGAGATCGCCGTCGGCCAGGAACAGCTCAACCAGCTGCGCGGCGACCTGGCGAGCGTGGCCGGCGCCGAGTACCGCGGCGGCGGCCTGGCACAGACCGTCCAGCTGATGCTCTCCACCGACCCCGAGGGCTACCTGACCCGGGCCCGCACCCTGGACCAGGCCGCCGAGCGGCAGCAGGAGACCCTGCACGAGCTGGTCACCCGCCAGCGCCGGCTCGACCAGCGCCGCACCGAGACCTCCGGCAAGCTCGCCGAACTGGAACAGGCCCGCCGCTCGCTCGCCGAGGGCAAGCAGCAGGTCCAGCAGCGGCTCGCCAAGGCGCAGCGGCTGCTCAACAGCCTGGGCGCCGCCGAGCGCGCCCGGCTGGCCGCCCAGGACGCCAGGGACGCCGAGCAGCGGGCCACCCGTGGCACCGACCGGCTGGACCTCGGCAGCGCCCCGCCCGCCTCCGAGCGCGGGGCGGCCGCACTGGCCGCCGCGGTGCGGATGATCGGCTCGCCCTACGTCTACGGCTCCACCGGGCCGCGCGCCTTCGACTGCTCCGGTCTGATGTACTACAGCTGGCGGCAGGCCGGAGTGACCCTGCCGCGCACCTCGCAGGCCCAGGCGTACGCCGGCCAGCGGGTCAGCCTCTCCGAAGCGCGGCCGGGAGACCTGGTGATCTTCTACCGGGACATGCACCACGTCGGGATGTACGCCGGCGGCGGGGTGATCGTGCACGCCCCCTACCCGGGCGCCAAGGTCCGCTACGAGAGCGTCAACGCGATGCCGGTCGCCGGGGTGGTCCGGCTCTGAGCCCGCCGCCGTCCGATCCGGTCGACATACCCCGCCGCGGGCTGTCGCGGCGAGCCGCGCTGCTGCTCGCGGTCGGCGGGCTGGCCCAGCTGTCGCTGCCGCCGGCCGCTCCGGCGCCCCCGGTTCCACAGACGGCGGCCCGGCAGGCGGCGGACCGGCGTGCCGAGGTGGCCGCGGTGCTGGCCGAGCGGGCGCGGACGCTGCCGACCCGGTCGGGCCCGGCGGAGGCGGTGGCGGAGTACCGCAACCTGGTCCTCGGTGCCGCCGCCGGACCGGACGGGCTGACCGCCGCCGCCGACCTGGCGGTCCGGATCACCGGCTACGACGAGTACCCCGTCGTCCACCCGCGCCGGATCACCCTCGTCCGGGACCGGCTCGGGGCCGTAGGCGGTGGCGGAGGCGAGGCCGGGGGCCGGGGCGGGGGCGGCTGGCGGGTCGAGCGGGAGGAGGCCGCGAGCGGGCCCCCGGCGCTCTGGGACCTCGGCACCGTGCGGTCCGCGCCGGGCGCGCACTGCCTGGTGCTCGCGCTCGCCGGCGGGCCCGACCCGGCCGAGCTGGTCACCGTGGCCGACCGGGCGGTACCCGCCGTGAGCGAGGTCTGGGGGTCCGCCTGGGCCGGCCGGCTGCTGCTCGAACTGACCACGACGGAGGCCGAGTTCGCCCGGCTGCTGGAGGGCGATCCGGCCGGCTGGGCGGGCATGGCCGCCGTCACCGTGGCCGCCCCCGGCGCGCCCCGGCGCACCCCGGCGGACCGGGTGACCGTCAACCCCGAGGCGTGGGGGCGGCTCAGCGGGTTCGGCCGCCAGGTGGTCGTCACCCACGAGGCCACCCACGTCGCCACCCGGGCCGACACCCGGCCCTGGACGCCGCTGTGGCTCTCCGAGGGCGTGGCCGACTGGACCGCCTACCGGGGCTCCGGCCGCAGCCCGCAGCAGATCGCGCCCGAGCTGGCCCGGGACGTCGCCGCGGGCCGGCTGCCCACCGCGCTGCCGGCCGACGGGGCGTTCGCCGCGGGCGCCGACGGCATCGCGCAGGCCTACGAACAGGCCTGGCTGGCCTGCGAGCTGCTGGCGCGCAGGTACGGGGCCGACCGCCTGGTGGCGTTCTACCGGGCGGTCGCCGCCGCGGGGCCGGGGGAGGACCGGGAGCGGTGGCTGGACGGGCTGCTGCGCTCGGAACTGGGCGTGGGCCTGGACGGGTTCACCCGGCTCTGGCTGGACGAGGTGGCCGCGCTGGGGCGCTGAGGCCGGGGCGTCGAGGCGGGGGCGCCGAGCGCCGGGCCGTGCGGGCTGGACGCCGGGCCGGGCCGCGCGGACGCCGCCGTCAGCGCCGCTGCTCGGCGGGTGCCCCGGGCCGGTCGATGCCGTCCAGGAGGTCCTGCTCGTAGGCGATGCCCGGACGCACCGGGTAGACACCGGCCGGCACCGGCTCGGGCGTGGTCAGCACCACCGTGGCGGGCAGCTGGACCGGGCCGCGGGTGGAGCGCCAGAGCCGGACGCAGGACAGCAGGGTGGCGGCCAGCAGCAGCAGGTTGCGCAGGCCGAGCACGGTGACGCCCCAGGGCTCGCTGGACAGGATCCGGCTGAACATCAGCGGGAACTCGGCGAGCGTCAGCGGGCAGGCGATCAGGAGCAGCAGCGCCACCGGCCGCTGGCTGGTGCCGTGCACGGTGAGGCAGACGGCGGCGACGCCGATCAGCCAGACCAGGTACTGCGGGCTGATCACCCGGCTGGTCACGGTGAAGATGAGCAGGGCGCACAGCGCCGCGTCGTACATGGTGGCCGCGTTGCGGCGCTTGGCGGTGAAGCGCCACAGCAGCAGCCAGGCGAAGCCCAGCAGGGTGCCGGCCATCATCACCTTGCTGATCACCGGGACCCACGGCCCGAGCATCTCGGGCGAGCCGTAGTTCATGGTGACCTTCCCGTCCCAGGCGCCCGCCAGCCGGGCGAAGTGCAGCGGCAGCGCGCCGAGCGACTCCACCTCGATGCCGCGCTCCTTCTGGAACGCCAGGAAGCCGAAGGCGCCGTTCATCCCGGCGGCGAGCAGGAAGCCCACCGAGACGGCGGTGGCCGCGGCCAGCGTCCAGGAGCGGCGGGTGCGCCGGCCGGAGGGGGTGCCCATCAGGCCGAGCAGCGGCCAGATCTTCACGATCCCGCCCAGGCCGAGCAGCATCCCGCCGATCGCCGGGCGGCGGACCAGGGCCAGCAGTCCGGCCAGCGCGATCGCGGTGACGATGATGTCCAGGCGGTTGTAGACCATCGGGCCGAGCAGCGGCACGGCCACCACCCAGAGCCAGGCGCCGGTGAGCGCGCGGCCGCGGCGCAGGCCGGTGCGCACCAGCAGGGCCGTGGCGGCGACGTCGGCGATCCCGCAGATCACCCAGAAGGAGACCAGGTAGGACCAGGGCAGCAGGCCCGGCAGGAGGATCACCAGGGCGGCGCCGGGCGGGTACTGCCAGGTCACGTCGTCGAACGGGAAGGTGCCGGTCTGCAGCACGCCGTACCAGGCGTGGTAGATCATCCAGACGTCGGCGGTGATGTCCCCGCCGGGCCCCTTCACCACGCCGGTCATCAGCAGCACCAGCACCGTCCGGGTGGCCAGCCAGGTGGCGCCGAGCGCGGCCAGCGCCCCGAGGGGGCGGCCGGGGGCACGGACCGGCTCCTGCCGGACGGCCGGCGTCCGGCCGGGGCCGGCGGCGCCGCTGGGTGTACCGGGCTCGGTGGCCGGGGCCAACTCCACTGCGCTCCCTCGTTCGTCTCGGACGTCCCACCGGAGGCGCCGTGCGACGGACGCCCGGGCGGGCGGTGGCGGCCCGGCGCGTGGTCGGCCGGGCCGCCATCGGCCGCCTAGGTTCTAGGACTGACCCGGGGGTGAAACGGTTGCCGTGCGCGGATCCGTTCCCGGCGGGTCATGGTGTTGACCTATCGTACGGATCACCCAGCGGTACACCGAGCACCCCCCGACCGAGCGAGCCGTGGCCTGATGCACAGAACCTTGATCGTCACCAATGACTTCCCGCCCCGCCCCGGCGGCATCCAGGCCTTCGTGCACAACATGGCCGTGCGTCAGCCCGCAGGGAGCGTCGTGGTGTACGCCTCGACCTGGCGGGACGGCAGCGAGGTGGCCCGCTTCGACGCGGAGCAGCCGTTCCCGGTGATCCGCGACCGCACGAAGGTGATGGTTCCCACACCCAGGGTCACCCGGCGGGCGGCCGAGATCCTGCGGGCGGAGAAGTGCGACTCCGTCTGGTTCGGCGCCGCCGCCCCGCTCGGACTGATGGCTCCCGCGCTGCGCCGCGCGGGCGCCGGCCGGCTGCTGGGCATGACGCACGGGCACGAGGCCGCCTGGGCGCAGCTGCCGGCCGCCCGGCAGCTGCTGCGGCGGATCGGTGCGGGCACCGACGTGCTGACCTACCTGGGCGAGTACACCCGCTCCCGGATCGCGGGCGCGGTCGGACCGCAGGCGGCGGCCCGGATGGTGCAGCTGCCGCCGGGCGTGGACGAGACGACCTTCCACCCGGGTTCGGGGGGCGCCGAGGTGCGCCGCCGGCTCGGGCTGGCGGACCGGCCGGTGGTGGTCTGCGTCTCCCGGCTGGTGCCGCGCAAGGGGCAGGACACCCTGATCGAGGCGATGCCGCAGATCCTGGTGGACGTGCCGGACGCGGTGCTGCTGATCGTCGGCGGCGGCCCGTACCGGGCGGACCTGGAGAAGCTGGCCGACGCCCGGGGCGTGCGCTCCGCGGTGCGCTTCACCGGCTCGGTGCCGTGGTCCGAGCTGCCCGCCCACTACGGCGCCGGGGACGTCTTCGCGATGCCCTGCCGCACCCGGCGCGGGGGGCTGGACGTCGAGGGCCTGGGCATCGTCTACCTGGAGGCCTCGGCGACCGGCCTGCCGGTGGTCGCGGGCGACTCCGGAGGTGCGCCGGACGCGGTGCTGGAGGGCGAGACCGGGTACGTGGTGCCGGGCGGCTCGGCCGACGCGGCCGCCGAGCGGATCGTCCGGCTGCTGCGCGACGAGGAGCTGCGGCGGCGGATGGGCGAGGCCGGACGGCGCTGGGTGGAGCGCTCCTGGCGCTGGGACCTGCTGGCCGGGCGGTTGACCTCGCTGCTGGCGGGCTGACACGCGCGCGGGGGCCCGGCTCGTCGAGCCGGGCCCCGCGCGGTACCGCGTCAGCGCTGGTAGATCGCCTCGATGTCGGCGGCGTGGTCCTTCAGCACGACGTTGCGCTTGAGCTTGAGCGAGGGCGTCAGGTGGCCGCTCTCCTCGGAGAACTCGGTGTCCAGCAGGCGGAACTTCTTGACCGCCTCGGCGTGCGAGACCGCCGCGTTGCCGTCGTCCACGGCGGCCTGCAGGGCGGCCAGCAGGTCCGGGTCCTGGCTGAGCTCGGCGACGGTGGCGGTGGCGGGCTTGCCGTTGAGCTCCTTCCACTTCGGGAAGAAGTCCGGGTCGACGGTGATCAGGCAGGCCACGAAGGGCTTGCGGTCGCCGACCACCATGACCTCGCCGACCAGCGCGTGGGCCCGGATCCGGTCCTCGATCACGGCGGGGGCGACGTTCTTGCCGCCGGCCGTGACGATGATCTCCTTCTTGCGGCCGGTGATGGTGAGGTAGCCCTCGGAGTCCAGCGAGCCGAGGTCGCCGGTGGCGATCCAGCCGTCCTTCAGGGTGTCGGCGGTGGCCTGCGGGTTGTTCCAGTAGCCGGTGAAGACGTGCGGGCCCCGGAAGAAGACCTCGCCGTCCTCGGCGATCCGGACGTCGGCGCCGGGCACCGGCTGGCCGACGGTGCCGATCTTCGGCTTGTCCCACGGGTTGAAGGCGGTGGCGGCGCAGGTCTCGGTCAGGCCGTAGCCCTCCAGGACGGTGAAGCCGATGCCCCGGTAGAAGTGCCCGAGCCGCTCGCCGAGCGGCGCGCCGCCGGAGATGGCGTGGGTGGCCCGGCCGCCGAGCGCGGCGCGCAGCTTGCTGTAGACCAGCTTGTCGAAGACCGCGTGCTTGATCCGCAGGACGAGACCCGCGCCGCCGGCGTCCAGCGCCCGGCTGTAGGCGATCGCGGTCTCGGCGGCCTTGTCGAAGATCTTGCCCTTGCCGTCGGCCTGGGCCTTGGCGCGGGCGGTGTTGTAGACCTTCTCGAAGACTCTCGGCACGCCCAGGATCAGGGTCGGCCGGAAGGCGGCCAGCTCGGCGGTGACGTCCTTGATGTCGGAGACGTGGCCGAGCTTGATCGGCGCCATCGCCGGGGCGATCTCGGCGATCCGGCCGAGCACGTGGGCCAGCGGCAGGAACAGCAGGACGGAGCTCTCGCCGGTGCGGAACAGCGGGGCCAGGCGCTCCACCACGTTGCCGCACTCGGCCATGAAGTTGCGGTGCGTCAGCTGGCAGCCCTTCGGGCGGCCGGTGGTGCCGGAGGTGTAGACGATGGTGGCGAGCGAGTCGGCGGTGGCCGTCGAGCGGCGCTCGGTGACGGTCTCGTCGGCGACCTCGCGGCCGGCCTCGGCGAGTGCGGCGACCGCGCCCCGCTCGATCTGCCAGGCGTGCCGCAGCTCCGGCAGCCGGCCGCGGACCTCCTCGACCACCGCGGCGTGCTGGTCGGTCTCGGTGAGAACGGCGACCGCGCCGGAGTCGCCGAGGATCCACTCGACCTGCTCGGCGGAGGAGGTCTCGTACACCGGCACGGTGACGGCCCCGGCCGACCAGATCGCGAAGTCCAGCAGCGTCCACTCGTAGCGGGTCCGGGACATGACGCCGACCCGGTCTCCGGGGCGGATCCCGGCGGCGATCAGGCCCTTCGCGGCCGCCCGCACCTCGACGAGGAACTGTGCGGCGGTCAACTCCTGCCACTGGCCGTCCACCTTGCGGCTGAGGACGGCGACGTCCGGGTGCCGCTCGGCGTTCTGGTGCACGAGGTCGGAGAGGTTACCGCCGCTCGGTACCTGGTAGAGGGCCGGAAGGCTGAAGTCGAGCAAGACTGCTCCTCGTTCGCGACGCTGCGGGACGGCAGGACGTTACTGCCCGGTAGGCAGCTTCGACCAGGGGGGTCGGCTCCGGTGTTCGAAGTGTCACACCCGGGCCGGGTCGGACCAGGCCGTGACCGGGTCGTTCGAATGGCACCCTACGGTAGCCCCGCGGTGACCGGCCGGTAGCCTGCCCCGGCGTCCGCCGACCGGCGCTCCCGCGGGAAAGGGGCGCGGCCGGGCCGATCCCCGGTCGCGATAGCCTGCTCCGGGCGGACCGGATCGATCGCTCGACCGGACCGGCAGGCAGAGGGACGAGGCGGAGGGCCATTCCATGGCGGAGCACACCAGGTCGAGCATCACCATCGACGCGACCCCGGCCACGGTCATGGCCGTGATCGCCGACTTCGCCGCCTACCCGGCCTGGACCGGCGAGGTCAAGGAGATCGAGGTCCTCGAGACCGGCGAGAACGGCCGCGCCGCCAAGGTGCGTCTGCTGCTCGACGCCGGTGCCATCCGCGACGAACACGTCCTCGCCTACACCTGGGACGGCGACCGCGAGGTCGGCTGGACGCTGGTGCGCAGCCAGATGCTCCGCTCGCTGGACGGCTCCTACACGCTCGCCCCGCTCTCCGGCGGCCGTACCGAGGTGACGTACCAGCTCGCCGTGGACGTCAAGATCCCGATGCTCGGCATGATCAAGCGCAAGGCCGAGAAGGTCATCATCGACCGCGCCCTGGCCGGTCTGAAGAAGCGGGTCGAGGACGCCGAGGGCAAGAAGCCCGCGCAGGGCTGACGGCACGGAACGGGGGTCGGACGGCATGACGGCGACGCGCACCATCCTGGTCAGCGGCGACGCGGGCGCGCCCGCGGTGGCCGCGGCCACCGCCCTGCACGCCGCCCGGCGCGGCCACCGCACCTGGCTGCTGGCCGCCGACGACCCGCACCGCTCCCTGGACGGCGTCCTCGGGGTGCGCCTGGACCCGGAACCCGTCGGCTACGAACCCGGTCTGAGCGTCTCCCGGATCGACGAGCAGGCCGCCTTCCGCTACGCCGCCGGGGAGCTGACCGCCCGGCTCAAGCCCGCCCTCGACCTGCTCGGCGCCGAGCAGCTCGACCCCGATGAACTGACCGCCCTGCCGGGCATCGCCCGGATCGCCCTGCTGCGCGCCCTGCCCGCCGCCGACCAGGACGTCCTGGTGGTGCTGGCCCCGCCGCCCGCCGAGCTGATCGCCACCCTCGCCCTGCCCGAGCAGCTCCAGCGCTACCTGGACCGGCTCGTCCCCGAGCAGCGGCAGGCCGCCCGGGCGCTGCGCCCGCTGCTGGCGGGGCTGGCCGGCGTCCCGATGCCCGCCGAGTGGTTGTACGAGGGGCGGACCAAGGCGTCCGCGGTGCTCGCCGAGTCCCGGGCCGCGATCACCGCGCCCGGCACCAGCGTGCGGCTGGTCGTGCCGGCCGACGGCCACCCCTACCGGGAGCTGCGCCGGATCCGGGCCGGGCTGGCCCTGCACGGGCACCGGCCGGACGCGGTCGTGGTGCACGGCGTGCTGCCGGAGACCGCCGCGGACTCGCCGGACCCGTGGCTGGCCGGGCTGGCCCGGCGCCGCCGGGAGGAGCTGGCCGACCTCGCCGCGGCGACGGACGCCCCCGTGCTGACCACCGGACCGGCCGACGCCACCCTGGAGTCGGTCGCCGACCGGCTGTACGGGGACGGGTCCGGGCCGGAGCGGCTCGCCCCGGAGCCCTGGACGGTCGAGGACCGGCTGGCCGAGGAGGGCCTGCTGGTCTGGCACCTGGATCTGCCCGGGGCCGACCGGGCCGACCTGGACCTGGTGCGCCGCGGTGACGAGTTGGTGGTCGGCCTCGGCGCGCACCGCCGGGTGCTGGCGCTGCCGTCGGCGCTGCGCCGCTGCACGGTGGCCGGCGCGGGCCTGCACGACGGGGCGCTCTCGGTGCGGTTCGCGCCCGACCCGGCGCTCTGGCCCCGGGGCTGACACCGCACCCGACGCCGCCCGGCCCCTCGGCGGCCGGTCCGGCTCCCCTTCCGGCACCGCCTCCCCTTCCGGCACCGCCTCCCCTCCCGGCAACGGCCCCGCGACCCGTCCCGACGCCGCCCCGCCCCTGCCGTGCCCCCGCCCTGCCCCGCCTCCCGGCCCGACCCGGCGCCTTCCGGCCGTCGGGTACCGTCGGCCCCGAGGGCCGCGGGGTGCGGCCACGGCTGAGGAGGCGCCCGCGATGACCAGCACCGACGACCGGACCGAGCCCACTGCCGAGCAGGGCGGCCCGCAGGCCCACCCGTTCGGTCCGGAGCTGGGCCCGCTGGTGGACGAGGTGCGCAGGCTCGCCACGGCCGTCGGGCAGAAGGCGCAGGAGGCGAGCGCCGACACCCTCATCACCCTCTCCGGGCTGGCCGACCGGCTGCGCACCCAGCAGCCCGAGGTCTACGGGCACCTCGCCGCCGCGGGCTCCGGACTGGCTGCCGCGGGGTCCGAACTGCTGGCCGCCTACCGCGCCGCCGTGACCGGCCACGAGCACCGTTGGACCGCCGGCGAGAGCGCCCCGACCGAGCGGATCGACCTCGACTCCCCTGACGAGCCGTCCGCCAAGCAGTGAATCCGTAACCTTCGAACGGTGATCGCGTTGCTCTCATGCGTGACGTTACGGGAACTTCGATACGACTTTTGAAGCATGGCGGCCCGGTTGGCCCAGAATTGGCTTCGGTTAATGTATGCGAGGCTGTGTACGGGGGCCGGGTTGGGCGGTACCGTTCCGTCCAGCGGGAACGAGTGAATAGCTGAGGGACACATGGCTCTGACCATCGGCGTCGATGTCGGCGGGACCAAGATCGCGGCAGGCGTGGTCGACGAGGCGGGCGAGATCCTGGCCAGGACCAGGGTGCCCACCCCGGCCGACCCGCAGTGGGCCGTCGATGCCATCGCGCAGGCCGTGCGCGAACTCAAGGAGCAGCACCCCGGCGTGGGCGCGGTCGGCGTCGGTGCCCCCGGCTTCGTGGACAGCGACCGCTCCACGGTGATCTTCGCGCCCAACATCGACTGGGAGAACGAGCCGCTGCGCCAGCGGATCGAGGAGCTCACCGGCCTGGACGCCGCCGTCGAGAACGACGCCAACTGCGCCGCCTGGGCCGAGTTCCGCTTCGGCGCCGCCGCCGACCACCAGGACATGGTGCTGATCACCGTCGGCACCGGCATCGGCGGCGGCATCGTCCTCGACGGCCGCCTGCACCGCGGCCGGTTCGGCGTCGCCGGCGAGATCGGCCACCTCAACATGGTCCCCGACGGCCTGGCCTGCGGGTGCGGCGGCAAGGGCTGCTGGGAGCAGTACGGCTCCGGGCGGGCGCTGCGCCGCTACGGCCGCGAGAAGGCCGCCGCCAACCCGGTGCTCGGCCGGCGGATGCTGGAGCTCAACGACGGCGTCGCCGAGACCATCCGCGGCATCCACATCACCGAGGCCGCCGAGGCCGGCGACCCGCTCGCCCTGGAGTGCTACGCCGAACTGGCCGACTGGCTCGGCCGCGGCATGGCCGACCTCGCCGCCCTCTTCGACCCGGGCGTCTTCGTCCTCGGCGGCGGCGTCTCCGACTCCGGCCGGCTGCTGCTCGACCCGGTCGCCAAGGCCTTCGAGCACTACCTGACCGGTGGCGTGCACCGCCCGCGCGCCGAGGTCGTGCTGGCCTCCATGGGCTCGGCCGCAGGCATCGTCGGCGCCGCCGACCTGGCCCGCACCGTCTGACGCCCGACCCCACCCCGAAGCCCGCCGGCGGCGGTGCGACCGGACCCCGACCAGTTCCCGGACGCGCCGCCGCCGTCGCACGCCCCGGACGGCCCCTGCCGTACGGTCGTCCCAGCGACCGCGACCGGGGAGGACCATGACCACGCCACCGCTGGAACCGCCGCCGGCCGGCCCGCGCCGGCTCAGGCTGCTCAGCTACAACGTCCGCTCCCTGCGGGACGACCGGCGGGCCCTGGCCCGGGTGATCCGGGCCTGCGCACCCGACGTCGTCTGTATCCAGGAGTCACCGCGCTACTGGCGGCCCGAGGGCCAGGCCGCCTGGCTCGCCCGCAGCACCGGCACGGCCGTCCTGGCCGGCGGCGGGCGCACCGCCGCCGGGCCGCTGCTGCTCGGCCGGCCCGGCGCCGTCCGGCTGCTCGGCGTGTACGACCGGCTGCTGCCCAAGACCCGCGGCCTGCACGCCCGCGGCTTCGCCACCGCGCTGCTGCGACTGCCGGACTCGGCCCCGTTCAGCCTGACCAGCTGCCACCTCAGCCTGGACGCCGACGAGCGGTACGGCCAGTTCGAACTGCTCCTCGACCAGCTCCGGATCACCGAACACGGCATCGTGGCGGGGGACTTCAACGAGCACCCGGACGGCCCCGGCTGGCGGCTGCTGGCCTCGCGGCTGCAGGACGGGCACCCGACCGCGCCCTGGGGCGGCGAGTTCACGTCCGTCCCCGAACGCCCCTACCAGCGGATCGACGCCGTCTTCGCCACCCCGGGGACGACCGTCCTTGGCTGCGGGGTGCCGCACGGGCTCCCCGGCGTCACCGATTCCGACCTGCGCGCCGCGACGGACCACCTGCCGGTGCTCGCGGTGCTGGAACTGCCGGCCGGCCGGGGCCCGTCCGGCTGATCCCGCCGGGCCCGGCGGGCCGGGCTCAGACGACCGCGCCGTGGTCCGGGTCCTCCGGCTCGTCCTCGTCGCGGTCCTTCATCCGGGTGACCAGGGTGACGAAGCCGCCGAGGAACGCGGTGACCCCGACCCAGGCCGGCCAGCCGGAGATCTCCCGCCAGACCACCGCGTCGAACAGCAGCAGGGCGGGGCCGCCGAGCACGGCGAGCCAGGCGAACTTGGCGGTCGTGTCGGCCGGCGGCAGCGGCGGGGGCTCCGGCGGGACGTAGTGGCCCTCGTCGGTCTCCTCGGCCAGCTCGAAGTCGCGCGGGCCGGAGTCCGCCGCCGGCAGCACCGGGCGGCCCGAGCGGGGGCGCGGCTGCGGGGCGAGGTCGGCGAGGTCGTCCGGGTCGGTCCGGGGGCCGACGCCGTCCTTGAAACCGCCCTTCAGATCGCCCTGCGCCCGGAGGTTCTCGACCTCCGGCCAGTCGGGGTTGGTGAGGTCCACCGGGTCGTCGAACTGGGCCACCAGGGCGGCGAAGATCTCGTCCTGCTCGGCCTGGCTGCGCTCGGGGGCGCGCCGGGTGCGGGGCTCCGCCGGCTCGTCGGCCGGTTCGCCGGCCCGCTCCGGGACCGGCCGGTCGACGGCCTTCGCGGTGCCGCCCCCCGCCGCGGTGGGGCCGGAGGGGGCACCGCCGGCGGGCGCACCGTCGACGGGCCCGGCGCTCTGCGCGCCGGCCTCCCCGGGGCCGCCCTCCCCGGTGCTGCCGTCCTTCGTCGCGCCGTCCTCGCGGGGTGCCTCGTCCCCGCCGCCCGCCGTGCTGCTCTCGTGCACTTCCGGCCCTTCAGCCATGGTGATCGTCGGATTCGACCCGGGTGACGCCCGCCGAACGCGCGGGAGCCAGCCGTCGGATGAAGTCCCGGCTGGCCGCGAATATTTCCGGTGCGTCGTGGTCCAGCGTCGCGACGTGGAAACTGCGCTGGCACAGCCGCTCCGTCACGTCGGTCGAGGATATCCGGGCGAGCACCAGGTCGGAGTTGGCCGCGGAGACGACGTGGTCCTGCGGACTGCGGAAGAGCAGCACCGGCTGGGTCACCTGCGGCAGCCGCTGCTGGACGTCCCGCCACAGCCGGGCCAGCGACCACGCGGCGTTCAGCGGCGTCCGGTCGTACCCGAGCTCCGTCACGCCGGGCCGGGCGATGTCGTCGGCGATGCCGGGCACGCTCGGCAGGAGGTGCCGCAGAACCGGCAGCAACACACTGGCGGGGGTGTCCGAGCGCACCGACGGGTTGACCAGGACCAGCCCGGAGACCGTCGCGCCGTGCACCGCGGCCAGCCGCAGCGCCAGCGCACCGCCCATCGACAGGGCGCAGACGAAGACCTGCTCGCACTCGGCGGCGAGCGCCAGCAGCTCGCGCTCCACCTCCGCGTACCAGTCCTCCCACCGGGTGACCTGCATGTCCTGCCAGCGGGTGCCGTGCCCGGGCAGCAGCGGCAGCGAGACGGTGAACCCGGCCGCGGCCAGCTCCTGCGCCCAGGGCCGCATCGACTGCGGGGAGCCGGTGAAGCCGTGGCACAGCAGGACCCCGACCGGTCCGCCCTGGTGGCGGTACGGTTCGACACCGGGCAGCAACGGCATGGCGGGCTCCTTCGCGGGCGGGTGGCGCTGGGGGAGGGGGCGCTGGACGGGAAGCTGCGGAATCCGCATCGTCCCACGCCCCCGGCCGGGACGTACACCCCCGACGGCGGCCCCGTGCCCGGCCGGACCGGCCCCGGCAGCGGCCCGTCGGGGCGGGGCGCGGCGCGGGCGGCGGCCGCGGGGCATTAGGATCGACCGGTCCGCATAACAGGAGGCCCGGGTTGTTCTACCGACTGATGAAGATGATCGTCGCGCCACTGCTTCGGATCTTCTTCCGGCCGTGGATCGAAGGTGAGGAGAACATCCCCACCGAGGGTGCGGCGATCATCGCGAGCAACCACCTGTCCTTCTCGGACTCCTTCTTCTTCCCCGCGCTGATCAGGCGCCGGGTGACCTTCATCGCGAAGGCCGAGTACTTCAACACCCCGGGCCTCAAGGGCCGGCTGACCGCCGCCTTCTTCAAGGGCGTCGGCCAGCTGCCGGTGGACCGCTCCGGCGTGCGCGGCGCCGGCGAGGCCGCGATCCGCAGCGCCATCGCGGTGCTGGACCGCGGCGAGCTGTTCGGCGTCTACCCCGAGGGCACCCGCTCGCCCGACGGCAAGCTCTACCGAGGCAAGGTCGGCGGCCTGGCCCGCGTCGCGCTGGCCACCGGCGCGCCGGTCATCCCGGTCGCCATGATCGACACGGAGAAGGTGCAGCCCCCCGGCCAGGTGGTCCCCAACTTCGGGATCCGTCCCGGCATCCGGATCGGCCGCCCGCTCGACTTCTCCCGCTACCACGGCATGGAGAACGACCGCTTCATCCTCCGTTCGGTGACGGACGAGGTGATGTACGAGATCATGCGGCTCTCCGGCCAGGAGTACGTGGACATCTACGCGACCGCCGCCAAGCGGCAGATCGCGGACGACAAGAAGAAGGCCGACGCCGAGCGCAAGGCGGCCGCCAAGGCCGAGAAGGCCGAGGCCGCGGAGGCGGAGAAGGCCGAGAAGGCGGCGGCCGAGGCCGAGAAGGCCGCCGAGCAGCAGCAGAAGGACACCGGGTCGGCCTGACGCCGCCCGCACGGGCCAGGGGGAGCGCGGACGGATGACGGACGGCGGGAGAACCGGCGCGGCGGTCGGCGGCACGGTCGCGGCCGGGGGCATGTCCGTCGAACTGCCGCTCTGGAAGGCCATCTCCTACTTCCGGCTGCTGGCCCTCGGCTACGCCCTGCTCCGCTACCTCAACTCCTACCTGCACTTCCTGCACCCCGTCGCCGGCTGGATCTTCCTCGGGGCGCTCACCCTCTGGACCCTCGCCAGCACCCGGGCCTTCGCCGGCCCGCAGCGCTGCACCCGGTGGGTGCTCGGCACCGACCTCGCCCTCGCCGTCACCGGCATCGTGATGAGCGGGATGACCGACGACCCGGTCCGGATCAGCCACGGCGCGCCCACCCTGCCGACCATCTGGGCCGCCGGCACGGTGCTCGGCTTCGCCGGCAAGGGGGGCTGGCGCTGGGCCGCCGCCTCCGGCTCGGTGATCGGCGTGGCCAACATCCTCGGCCACGGCGGCCCGACCAGCGACAACATCCACAACATCGTGCTGCTGATGGTGGCCGGCTGCGCCATCGGCTACGTCATCGAACTGGCCCGCGCCAGCGAGGCCACGCTCACCCGGGCGCTCCAGGTCGAGGCCGCCACCCGGGAGCGCGAGCGGCTCTCCCGCGACATCCACGACGGCGTGCTCCAGGTGCTCGCGCTGGTCCAGCGCCGCGGCTCCGAGCTCACCGGGAAGGCCGACGCCGGCGCGGACTTCGCCGAACTCGGCCGGCTGGCCGGCGAGCAGGAGCGCGCCCTGCGGGCGTTGATGACCGGGGGCCCGATCCCCGGACAGCGCGCGCCGCAGTGCGCGGCCGACGAGCCGCAGGACCTCACCGCCCTGCTGCGCCCGTACGCCGACGAACGGATCACGCTCTCCGCCCCCGGCACCCCGGTGCTGCTGCCCGCCCCGGCGGCGGGCGAACTCGCCGCAGCGGTCGGCGCGGCCGTGGACAACGTGCGCCGGCACGCCGGGGAGCCGGCCCGGGCCTGGATCCTGGTGGAGGACGAGCCGGAGGCCGTCACGGTCAGCATCCGTGACGACGGCCCCGGCTTCGCCCCCGGCCGGCTCGGCGAGGCCGAGCGGGCCGGGCGGCTGGGCGTCTCCCAGTCCATCCGCGGCCGGCTGCTGGACCTCGGCGGCACCGCCGAGCTGTACTCGGCGCCCGGGGAGGGCGTCGAGGTGGAACTGCGCGTCCCGAGGAAGGGTTCTGATGACCGATCAGCCGTCGACTGACCGGCCGGTGCGGGTGATGGTCGTGGACGACCACCCGATGTGGCGCGACGCCGTCTCGCGCGACCTCGCGGAGGCCGGACTGGACGTGGTGGCCACCGCGGGCGACGGCGAGGAGGCCGTCCGCCGGGCCCGCGCCTGCACGCCGCAGGTCGTCGTGCTGGACCTCAACCTGCCCGGCCTGTCCGGCGCGGAGGTGTGCCGCCAGGTGGTCGCGGCCGATCCGGCGGTGCGGGTGCTGGTGTTGTCGGCCAGCGGCGAGCACCAGGACGTGCTGGAGGCGGTGAAGTCCGGGGCGACCGGGTACCTGGTGAAGTCGGCCGGGCGGGAGGAGCTGTTGGACGCGGTGCGCCGTACGGCCGTCGGCGACGCCGTGTTCACGCCCGGCCTGGCGGGCCTGGTGCTGGGCGAGTTCCGCCGGCTGGCCACCGAGCCGGCCCCCGCCTCCGCCCCGGCCGTCCCGCAGCTGACCGCCCGGGAGACCGAGGTGCTGCGCCTGGTCGCCAAGGGCCTGTCGTACCGGCAGATCGCCGACCGGCTGGTGCTGTCGCACCGGACGGTGCAGAACCACGTGCAGAACACGCTCGGCAAGCTGCAGCTGCACAACCGGGTGGAGCTGGTCCGCTACGCGATCGAGCAGGGCCTGGACGACGAGATCTGACGGCCGGCCGCGGGCCGCCCCGAGCGCCCGGCCCGGGACGGCCCGCCGGCCGCCCGCTCAGCGCCGGACGGCCGCCGTTTCGCGCAGCAGGCCCGCCACGATGTCCACGCCGTCGCGGGTCAGCACCGACTCGGGGTGGAACTGGAGGCCCGCGAAGCCCGGTCCGCGCAGGGCGTGCACGTCGCCGGTGACGGCGTCCCGGGCGACCTCGACGCCCTCGGCGGCCAGCCGGGCCGCGTCGGCGTCCGAGCAGCGCGCGGTGAACGCGTTGTAGAAGCCGACCGTCCGCTTGGTGCCGAAGAGGTCGATGCTCTCCTGCGCCCCCTGGTACGGGACGGCCTTGCGGCCCAGGCCCAGTCCGAGCTCGGCGGAGAGCAGCTGGTGGCTGAGGCAGACCGCGAGCAGCGGCGCGCTGCGGGCACCGGAGCGGGCGGCGGCCAGCGCGTCGGCGACGACCGGCCGCAGCAGGGCCATCTTGGGGTCGTCCGCGAGGGCCGGGTCGCCCGGTCCGGGGCCGAGCACCAGCGGGCCGTCGTGCGCCGCGACGAGCTCGCGCAGCGCCGGCCGGTCGTAGCGCACCACGGTGACCCGGTGGCCGATCGAGGTGAGCAGGTGGGAGAGCATCGCGGTGAAGGTGTCCTCGCCGTCGACGACCAGGGTCGGCGCGGGCTCGGTGACCACCGCCGGGGTCTGCATCCGCAGCCAGAACGGTGCGAGGTCGGCCCGCCGGGCGTCCAGCGCGGCCTGGACCCGGTGGTCGTCGGCCAGCCGGGGGCCGGTGGGGCCGGGCAGTCGGGCGGGGGCGGGCCGGGCGCCGATGGCGGTGAGCACCCCGGCGGCCTTGGCGTGGGTCTCGGCGACCTCGGACTCCGGGACGGAGTGGCGCACCAGCGTGGCGCCGACCCGGACGACCAGGCCGCCGGTGGCCGGGTCGATGTCGGCGGTGCGGATGCAGATCGGGGAGTCGAGCAGCTGCCCGCCGCTGGCGGAGCGGCCGATCAGCGCCAGCGCGCCGGAGTAGTAGCCGCGCCCGCCCGGCTCGTAGCGCTTGATGACCCGGGTGGCGTTCTGCACCGGGCTGCCGGTGACGGTGGCGGCGAACATCGTCTCGCGGAGCACCTCGCGGACGTCCAGCGAGGTGCGCCCGCGCAGCTCGTACTCGGTGTGCGCCAGGTGGGACATCTCCTTGAGGCGGGGTCCGAGCACCTGCCCGCCGAGGTCGCCGACGGTGCACATCATCTTCAGTTCCTCGTCGACGACCATCGTCAACTCCTCCAGCTCCTTGGGGTCGTGGAGGAAGTGGAGCAGCGAGTCGATGTCCGAGCCGCCGGCCGGATAGCGGTACGTCCCCGAGATCGGGTTCATCACGACGGTGCCGCCGCTCTGCCGGACGTGCACCTCCGGGGAGGCGCCGACCAGCACGCGCTCGCCGGTGTGCACCAGGAACGTCCAGTACGCGCCGCGCTCCTGCTCCAGCAGGCGCCGGAACAGGGAGAGGGCGAGCGCGGGGGAGAAGTCCTCGAGCGTGGCGCGGAAGTCGCGCCGGATCACGAAGTTGGCGCCCTCGCCGTTGCCGATCTCGTCCTCGATCACCCGGCGGACGATCGCCGCGTAGGCCTCGTCGTCGACGTCGAACGAGCCGCCGGTGAGGTTCACCGGCAACTGCGGTAGGGCGGAGTTGAATTCGGCCAACGGCAGGGCGAACTGCTCGGTCACCGAGAGGGCCTGCAGCGGGGTGCCGTCGTCGTGTGCCTCGAAGCCGCGCTCGCGGATCTGCCGGTACGGGACGAGTGCGAGCAGGTCGTGGACGGGGCCGGCGGCCGGCACGCCGGTGCGGACCGGCAGGTCGGCGAGGTGCGGGTACTCGTCGACGGTGCCCAGCAGCACCTCGACGGTGTCCGGGGCGAGCCGCGGGGTGCGGCGGTGCAGCAGGGCGAAGGCGGGGGCGCCGGGGGAGGTGAGACGGGTGAGCAGATCGGCGGCGGTGGTCACGGGAACGGCTTCCTTCCGGGTGGACTGGCGAGGTGCGGTGCGTGGATCCGCTCCCGGAGGGCCGGCTGCTCAGACGCCGACGGCCGCCCCGAGGGGCGGCCGTCGTGTTCGTCTAGGAACGCGCGATCGGTGGGCCACCCTTGGGGGAGGCCCACCACCAGGAGTGGGTGTGGGGCGCGTGCATGGCTCGAGCGTAGCGGATGGGGCCGGGCGGGTGAGCCCCGTCACGTGATTGTCCGAGTCGTGTCTCATCCCTCGGGCAATGGTCACGAATCGCTCGCGTCACCCCGTAGCCTTGGCGGTGTGACCGTGACGAATCCCCACTCCTGGCAGTCCCTGCCCGCGGCGCAGCAGCCTGAATGGCCGGACCAAGAGGCTCTGCGCAAGACCCTTGCCGAGCTCGCCTCCTATCCGCCGCTCGTCTTCGCCGGCGAGTGCGACCAGCTGCGCGCCCGGCTCGGAGCCGTGGCGCGTGGTGAGGCGTTCCTGCTGCAGGGCGGTGACTGTGCCGAGGCCTTCGACGGCGTCTCGGCGGAGCACATCCGCAACAAGCTGAAGACCCTGCTGCAGATGGCGGCGGTGCTGACGTACGCCGCCTCGGTGCCGGTCGTGAAGGTCGGCCGCATCGCCGGCCAGTACTCCAAGCCGCGCTCCAAGTCGACCGAGACCCGGGACGGCGTCACCCTCCCGGTCTACCGCGGCGACTCGGTGAACGGCTTCGAGTTCACCCCCGAGTCCCGCATCCCGGACCCGGAGCGCCTGAAGCGGATGTACAACGCGTCCGCCGCGACGCTCAACCTGGTGCGCGCCTTCACCACCGGTGGTTACGCGGACCTGCGCCAGGTGCACGCCTGGAACCAGGACTTCGTGCGCAACTCGCCGGCCGGCCAGCGCTACGAGCAGCTCGCCCGGGAGATCGACAACGCCCTGGCGTTCATGAACGCCTGCGGCGTCGCCCCGGAGGAGTTCAGGACCGTCGAGTTCTACTCCTCGCACGAGGCGCTGATCCTCGACTACGAGACCGCGATGACCCGTGTGGACTCGCGCACCGGCGAGCTGTACGACGTCTCCGGCCACATGGTGTGGATCGGCGAGCGCACCCGTCAGCTGGACCACGCGCACATCGAGTTCGCCTCGAAGGTCCGCAACCCGATCGGGGTGAAGCTCGGCCCGACCACCTCGGTCGACGAGGCGCTGACCCTGATCGAGAAGCTGGACCCGGAGCGCGAGCCGGGCCGCCTGACCTTCATCACCCGGATGGGTGCCGGCAAGGTCCGCGAGCACCTGCCCACCCTGGTGGAGAAGGTCACCGCCTCCGGCGCGCAGCCGGTGTGGATCTGCGACCCGATGCACGGCAACACCTTCGAGGCCTCCAGCGGCCACAAGACCCGCCGCTTCGACGACGTGCTCGACGAGGTCAAGGGCTTCTTCGAGGTGCACCGCGCGCTCGGCACCCACCCGGGCGGCATCCACGTGGAGCTGACCGGCGACGACGTGACCGAGTGCGTCGGCGGCGGCGACGAGGTGCTGGTCGACGACCTGCACCAGCGCTACGAGACGGCCTGCGACCCGCGGCTCAACCGCAGCCAGTCGCTGGACCTGGCGTTCCTGGTCGCGGAGATGTACCGCGGGCAGTGAGGCGGCCGCCCCGGAGAGCGGGGCGATCACCGAGATGTGACGAAGGCCCCTCCGGTTTCGGGATTCCCGAGCCCGGAGGGGCTTTTTCGTGCCCGGATCGCCGGGTAAGGTGAGGCTTAGTGAACTAAGGCAAGCCTTAGTCAAGATCCAATCCGCTCCACCCCCCCCCGGGAGACCTGCGATGTACGTGTGCATGTGCCATGCGGTCACCGAGGACCAGGTGAAGAAGGCGATCGACGCCGGTGCCGACAGCCCCCGCCAGATCGCCAGGGGCTGCAAGGCCGGCACCGACTGCGGGTCCTGCGTCCGCCGGATCCAGGCGCTGCTCGGCGAGCACGGCGCCCGGCCGTGCCCGACCGCCCGGCTCGCCGCGAAGCTCGGCCTGGCCGATCCGGAGGCCCCGGAGCAGGCCCCGCCGGCGTCCGGGGCGCCGGCCCCGGTCAGGGTGCTGCGCGCGGCCTGAGGCCTCAGGGCTCCGGCGCCTCAGGACTCCGGCTGCTCGATCAGCTGGGCGAGGTAGAGCGCCTCGCCGAGCTTCTCCAGGAGCTCCAGCTGGGTGTCGAGGTAGTCGATGTGGTGCTCCTCGTCCGCCAGGATGTCCTCGAAGATGTTCGCCGAGGTGACGTCGTTCTTGGCGCGCATCACCACGATCCCGCGCTTCAGGCGGTCGATCGCCTCGACCTCGACCTGGCGGTCCGCCTCGAACATCTCCTTGACCGTCTGGCCGATCCGGACGTGGAACAGCCGTTGGTAGTTCGGCAGCCCGTCCAGGAAGAGGATCCGGTCGGTGAGGGTCTCGGCGTGCTTCATCTCGTCGAAGGACTCGTGCCGGGTGTACTTGGCGAGCTTCGTCCAGCCGAAGTTCTCCTGCATCTTGGCGTGCAGGAAGTACTGGTTGATCGCGGTGAGCTCCGCGGTGAGCTGCTCGTTGAGGAACTCGATGACCTCTGGATCGCCCTGCATGGCGCTGCCTCCCTGCGCTTCGGCCTGCGGTGGGTCCCGCGTTGCGCATCCTGGCACCGGGGTGGGCGGAAATTCCAGTAAGTTCACACTCACTAGGACATGTGTCGGAATATCCGATTTAGCCGGGAAGGTTCCGGGGTCAGCCGACCGTTGGCCCGTACGAGCGGGGCGTGCAGCCCGCAGAAGGGGCGCGCGCCGGGCCCCGGCCGCCGTCTGTCACCATGGAGCCATGGGTCAGTCCGAACAAGAACCACTTCCGCCGTCTGACCCGAGGATCCCCCCGGGGCAGCGCGCGCAGCGCGGCTGGCCCGCCCTGCACTACGGTCCGGTGCCCCGCTTCAAACCGCTGACCTGGGACCTCCAGGTGTTCGGCGCGACCGCCTCGGCGGAGAAGCACAGCTGGGACTTCACCGCCTTCCAGACCCTGCCCCGCACCACCGTCGTCGCCGACCTGCACTGCGTCACCAAGTTCACGCTGCTCGGCAACGAGTGGACGGGTGTGCCGGCGGCCGCCCTGCTCGACCTGGTGCCCCCCGCGCCCGGCGTCACCCACGTCATGGTCTGGGCCGAGTACGGCTACAGCGCCAACCTGCGGCTGGCCGACTTCGCCGACCCGCGGACGGTCCTGGCCACCCACCGCAACGGCGAGACGCTGACCGCCGAACACGGCTTCCCGGTCCGGCTGGTCGTCCCGCAGCTGTACGCCTGGAAGGGCCCCAAGTGGGTCCGCGCGGTGGAGTACATGCGGGCCGACCGCCGCGGCTTCTGGGAGGAGCGCGGCTACCACAACCTGGCCGACCCGTGGCGTGAGCAGCGCTACTCCTACCAGGAGGAGCCGGGCGACGGCCCGCTCCGCTGAGCCGCCCGACCCGCTCTAGAAGAACGGGAAGTTGACCGTCACCGCGGTGTGCTGCGGGCGGCGCTCGCCGGCCGCGGGGGACTGGCCGGACACCTTGCCCGTGCCGAACAGGTTGACCCCGGTGGTCTGCATCGTGAAACCGGCCGCCTGCAGGGTCTTCGCCGCGTCGTCCTTGCTCATGCCGGTGACGTCGGGCACGGGCACCATGCCCTTGCTGACCACCAGCGACACCGCGGCGTTCTCCTGCAGCAGCTGCCCGGCCGCCGGAGAGCTGCTGATCACCGCGCCCTCCGGCACGGTGTCGTCGTAGGTCTCGGTCACCCCGCCCCTGGTCAGCTGGGCGGCGGCCAGCGCCTCGGCCGCCTGGCCGGCGGGCTTGCCGGTGACGTCCGGCACGGCGATCCGCTTGGGGCCCTTGGAGACGGTCACCGTCACGGTGTCGCTCTTGCGGGCCCGCGCCCCCACCCCGGGGTCGGTGGCGATGACCTGCCCGGCCGGGACGCTCTCGCTGAACGCCTCGACGAACCGGCCGTGCATGCCCTCCTTGTCCAGGATCCGCTGCGCCTCGGCCCGGTCCTTGCCGAGCACACCGGGCACCGGTCCGTACAGGCCCTCGGAGAGGCCGTAGGTGACGCCGCCGACCGCCAGCACCAGGGCGCTCAGCGCGGCGACCCAGAGCAGCGGGCGGCGCGGGACGCGGCGCAGCCGTCCGGGGCGGCGCCGGCGCACCGGGGTCGGCTCGTCGTACGGGCGCGGCTCGACCAGCAGCTGGTCCATCAGGTCCGCCGGGACGTCCAGCACGCTGGTGCGCTCGGGCGGCGGGGCGTCGGCCGGGTGCGGCAGCGGCTGGATGACCGAGGTCGGCTCGCTGGTCGGGTAGCGCGGGCTGGGCCGGGTGGAGGCCGGCGGCTCGGCGTCCAGCTCGGCCGGGGTGAGCGTGCGGCGGACCCGCTGCAGGGCGGCGAGCAGCTCGACCGCGTCGTACGGGCGGGCGTCGGCCGTCCGCGCGCAGGCGCCGGCCACTATCGCGTCCAGCGCGGCGGGGACGGCCGGGGCGGTCAGCGAGGGGGCCGGGACGTCCTCGTGCAGGTGCTTGTACATGACCTGGACGGGGTTGTCGCCGGTGTGCGGGCGGCGGCCGGTGAGCATCTCGTAGAGCAGGATGCCGGCCGCGTAGACGTCGACCCGCTGGTCGGTGGGGGCGTCCGGGAGGATCTGCTCGGGAGCGAGGTAGGAGACGGTGCCCAGGACGGTGCCGCCGGTCGCGGTGCTGGTCGAGGTGGGGGCGCCGTCCGCGGTGCCGAGCACCCGGACCAGGCCGAAGTCGGCGACCTTGACCAGGCCGCCCTCGGTGATCAGCACGTTCTCCGGCTTGACGTCGCGGTGCACCAGCCCGGCCCGGTGGGCGGCGCCCAGGGCGGCGAGCACCGGCTCCAGCACGTCCAGCGCGGCCCGGACGGACAGCGCGCCGCGGTCGCGCAGCAGGTCGCGCAGCGTGCGGCCGGGCACGTACTCCATCGCGAGGAAGACGTTCCCGCCGTCCGCGCCCTGGTCGAAGACGTTGACCACGTTGGGGTGGGTGAGCCGGGCGACGGCCTTGGCCTCGCGGATGAACCGGGCGGTGAAGCCGTCGTCACCGGCCAGCGAGGGGTGCATCACCTTGAGGGCGACGACCCGGTCCAGCCGGGTGTCGGTGCCCTTGTAGACGGTGGACATCCCGCCGGTCGCGATGCGCTGCTCGACCCGGTACCGGCCGTCCAGCAGGGTACCGATCAGCGGGTCGTGCAGTGCCATGTCCACCCGGGGGAGTCTAGTGCCGCGGGCGCGCACCGGACCCTGGGGACACCGCCCCCGGGCCCGGCTGTGCCCGGCTTGTGACACGGGACGCCCCCGGGCGCCGCGGGTGTTCCGGCGTCAGAAGGCGGGGCGCTCGCGGGTGTCCAGGTCCGCCCGGCCGGCCATCGCCGAGGAGGCCTCGGCGTGGAAGCGGCGCGGGATGCGGCCGGCCCGGAACGCGAGCCGGCCGGCCTCGGCGGCGTGCCGCATCGCCTCGGCCATCAGCACCGGGTCCTGCGCCCTGGTCACCGCGGAGGCGAGCATCACGGCCGCGCAGCCCAGCTCCATCGCCAGCGCGACGTCGGAGGCGGTTCCGGCGCCCGCGTCCAGGATCACCGGGACGTTCGCGCCCTCCACGATCAGCTGGAAGTTGTGCGGGTTGCGGATGCCCAGGCCGGAGCCGATCGGCGAGCCGAGCGGCATGATCGCCGCGCAGCCGACGTCCTCCAGCTTGCGGGCCAGCACCGGGTCGTCGTTGGTGTACGGGAGCACCGTGAAGCCGTCGTCGACGAGGGTCTCGGCGGCGTCCAGCAGCTCGATCGGGTCCGGCAGGAGGGTCCGCTCGTCGGCGATCACCTCCAGCTTCACCCAGTCGGTGCCGAGCGCCTCGCGGGCCAGCCGGGCGGTCAGCACGGCCTCCCCGGCGGTGTAGCAGCCGGCCGTGTTGGGCAGCACGCGGATGCCGTTGCGGGTCAGCACGTCCAGGACGGAGCCCTGGGTGGAGGCGTCCACCCGGCGCATCGCCACGGTGGTGAGCTCGGTGCCGGAGGTCAGCAGCGCGCGCTCCAGGACCTCCAGGCTCGGGGCGCCACCGGTGCCCATGATCAGCCGGGAGCCGAAGGTCGCCCCGGCGATGGTCAGCAGGTCGTCGGCCATGGTCAGCCTCCCTGGACGGCGGTGAGGATCTCGATCCGGTCGCCCGCGGACAGCGCCGTGTCGGACCACGAACCCCGGGGCACCACGGCCTCGTTGAGCGCGGCGGCGACGCCGGAGTGGGCCGTGCTGAGGGTGGCCACCACCTCGGCGAGGGTGGTCGTGGCGGGCACCCGGCGGGGCTCGCCGTTGACGGTCAGTGCGATCTCGGTCATGCGGAGGCCTTCGTGGTGGAGCGGTCGGGGGAGAACCGGGTGGGGGTGAACGGCTGTGCCAGCTCGGGGAGTTCGCCGGTCGCCAGGTACTCGGCGAGCAGGTCGGCGGTCACCGGGGCGAGCAGCACCCCGTTGCGGTAGTGGCCGGTGGCGGCGACCAGTCCGGGCAGGGCGGTCGGGCCCAGCAGCGGCGCGTTGTCCGGCGAGCCGGGGCGCAGCCCGGCGGAGGTCTCCAGTAGCGGGAGTTCGGTGATCCCGGGGACCAACTCGTGTGCGTCGCGCAGTAGTTCGTAGACCCCGCCGGCGGTCACCGTGGTGTCGTAGCCCTGTTCCTCGGTGGTCGCGCCGATCACCAGCTCGCCGTCCTCCCGGGGCACCAGGTACAGGTGCTGCCCGCGCACCACGGCGCGGACGTTGCGGGACAGGAACGGCCGGTACGCCCCGGGCACCTGCAGCCGCAGGATCTGCCCCTTCACCGGGCGGACGGGCGGCAGCACCCCGTCCGGCAGGCCGGGCAGCCGGTGGCTGTGCGGGCCGGCCGCGAGCACCACCCGGTCGGCGGTCACCGCCCCGCCGTCGCCGAGCCGCACCCCCACCGCCCGGTCGCCCTCGACCAGCAGCTCGACCGCCGGGGTGCGCCGCACGACCACGCCCGCGGCCTCGCCGGCCAGCAGCAGCGCGGCGAGCAGCCGGCGGCCGTCCACCTGGTGGTCGTCGGCGACGTGCAGGCCGCCGCGCACGCCGGGGGCGAGCATCGGCTCCATGCGGCGGGCCTCCCGGCCGGTCAGCCAGGTCGAGTCCAGGCCGAGCCGCTGGTGGAAGGCGTGCAGTTCGCGCAGTTCCGCCCGGTCGTCGGAGTCCAGCGCCACGGCGAGCGTGCCGCACCGCCGGTAGCCGGTGTCCGCGCCGCCGCTCGCCTCGGTCAGTTCGGCGGCGAAGGCGGCGTACCGCTCGTTCGAGGCCATGCCGAGGCGCAGCAACGGCTCCTCGCCGTACTGCAGCTCGGTGACCGGCGCGAGCATCCCGGCCGCGACCCGGGCCGCCCCGCCGCCGGGGGAGGGGTCGACCACGACCGTCGCCAGTCCGCGCTGCGCCGCCCGCCAGGCGACGGCGAGACCGATCAGGCCCCCGCCGACCACCAGCACGTCGGCGCGGGCGCCCGGTGCCAAGCGTGTCAAAGCTGCTCTTCTCCCTTCGCCGGTATGACCCGGATCAGGTTCGGACGGTCGCAGGCCGTGCCAGCCCGCCTCTCAGCCCGGTCCGCCGGGCTCCCGTGATCGTGCCCCCACCATAACGCCGGTGGTCGGCCCGGCCGAAGGCGTGTACGAGGGGTGGACGGAGAGTGCGCAGGTGGGGGGTGCCCGCGGCCGGCCGGGCGGGCGTGCGGTCCCCCTGGTGGACGCCTCGACCGGGCGTCGAGGGCGCTGAGTACAGTGACGGGCGTGGCAGAGCTGAGCGGAACGGATCAGGTGGTCGTCGTCGGAGCCGGGCTGGCCGGGGCGCAGTGCGCCCTCAAGCTACGGCAGGGCGGCTGGCGGGGGCGGATCGTGCTGGTCGGCGAGGAGCGGCACGCGCCGTACGACCGGCCGCCGCTGTCCAAGGAGGTGCTGCTCGGCAAGACCGACGCCACCCCCCTCGACATCGACTACCCGCACCTCGGCATCGAGCTGCTCACCGGCCGCCGCGCCACCGGCCTCACCCCCGGCGTGCTGCACACCGACGGCGGTGAACTCCCCTACGGCGCACTGGTGATCGCCACCGGCGCCACCCCGCGGCGGCTGCCCGGCGCCGAGCGCGCGCACCTGCTGCACACCCTGGACGACGCGCTCGCGCTGCGGGCCCTGCTGCGGCCCGGGCTGCGCCTGGTGCTGGTCGGCGCGGGCTGGATCGGCGCCGAGGTGGCCACCGCGGCCCGCGAGGCCGGCTGCACGGTGACGGTGGTGGAGGCGGGCCCGGCCCCGCTGCCCGGTGCGCTGCCGACCGAGGTCGGTTCGGCGATGGCCGCCTGGTACGCCGAGGCGGGTGTCGAGCTGCGCTGCGGGGTCGGCGTCGCCGCAGTGGAGTCCGGCTCGGTGCTGCTGGCGGACGGCTCGCACCTGGCCGCCGACGAGGTGGTGGTCGGGGTCGGGGCCCGGCCCGCGACCGACTGGCTGGCCGGCTCCGGCGTCGAGCTGGACGGCACCGGCGCGGTGCTGGTCGACGAGCGCCTGCGCACGGGCGCGCCGGGCGTCTTCGCGGCCGGCGACTGCGTCAGCTACCCCTCCGCCCGGGTCGGTGCCCGGCTGGCCGTCCAGCACTGGGACCACGCGCTGCAGTCCGGCGAGGCGGCGGCGGCCGCGGTGCTCGGCGCGGAGGCGCCGCCGTACGACCCGGTGCCGTACTTCTGGTCGGAGCAGTTCGGGCGGATGGTCCAGTACGCCGGGCGGCACGCCGCGGGCGACCGGATGCTGTGGCGCGGCGGCCCCGGGGACGCCTCCTGGGCGGTGCTCTGGCTGCGCGACGGGGTGCCGAGCGCGCTGCTGACCGTCGACCGGCCGCGCGACCTCACCCAGGGCCGGCGGCTGATCGAGCGCGGCACCGCCCTGGACCCGGTCCGCGCGGCGGATCCGGCCGTGCCGCTGAAGGCCGCCGCCGCCCTCTGACCGGCCCCTTGGTGCGCGGGGGCCCGTCGAGGTGGCAGTCTGGTGCCGTGAGTGAGATCGATGCGAAGACTGATGCCCTGGTCCCCGAGTGGCTGTACCTGCCCGACATCTCCGAGCGGTGGGGCGTGCTCGTCACCGAGGTCCGCAACATGGTCAAGAAGGGTGAGCTGATCGCGGTACGCCGCGGACCCAACAAGTCGCTGCAGGTCCCGGCCGCGTTCATCGACGAGGAGGGCCCGGTCAAGCACCTGGTCGGCCTGCTGACGGTGCTGCGCGACAGCGGGTTCAGCGACGAGGAGATCGTCGAGTGGATGTTCACCGAGGACCCGTCGCTGCCCGGGACCCCGGCGCAGGCCCTCTGCGAGAACCGGGCGACCGAGGTGAAGCGGCGCGCCCAGGCGATGGCGCTGTGACGACCCCCGCGCCGGCCGCCGGCCCCCGGGCCCGGCTGGCCGACGCCCGGCTGTACCTGTGCACCGACGCCCGGCGCGAGCAGGGCGACCTGGCCGAGTTCCTCGACGCGGCGCTGTCCGGCGGGGTGGACGTCGTCCAGCTCCGGGACAAGGGCCTGGAGGCGCGGCAGGAACTGGAGGCCCTGGAGGTCTTCGCGGACGCGTGCCGGCGCCACGGCAAGCTGCTGTCCGTCAACGACCGCGCCGACGTCGCCCACACGGCCCGGCCGGACGTGCTGCACCTCGGGCAGGACGACCTGCCGGTGCCGGCCGCCCGGGCGATCCTCGGCGAGGACGTGCTGATCGGGCGGTCCTGCCACGCCGAGTCCGAGGTGGACGCGGCGATCGCCGAGCCCGGCGTGGACTACTTCTGCACCGGTCCGGTCTGGCCGACCCCGACCAAGCCGGGCCGCCCGGCGCCGGGCATCGGCCTGGTCTCCTACGCGGCCGCGCGGGACACCGACCGGCCGTGGTTCGCCATCGGCGGGATCGACCTCGGGAACCTCGACGAGGTGCTCGCCGCCGGCGCCCGCCGGATCGTGGTGGTGCGCGCCATCACCGCGGCGGACGACCCGCGGGCCGCCGCCGCCGAGCTGTCGCGCCGGGTGCGCGCGGCCTGACCCCGTCGTCCGCCGCTGTCCGCGGTGCCTCAGTACTTGCGGACGGTGGCGGCCTCGGCCAGCGCCAGCAGCACCGCCCGGGCCCGCTCGTCGGCGAGCGGCGCCGCCTCCAGCGCGGTCAGCGACTGCCGCATCAGTTCCTCGATCCGGCGCTCCACCCGTTCGGGCGCGCCGCTGCGGGCGACCAGGGCGCGCAGCCCGGCGACCTCCTCGGGGGCGAGGTCCGGCGCGCCGAGGCGCTCGTCCAGGTGCCGGGCGTCGGCGGCGGACAGGCCGCGCATCGCGTGCGCCACCAGCAGGGTCCGCTTGCCCTCGCGCAGGTCGTCCCCGGCGGGCTTGCCGGTGACCGCCGGATCGCCGAAGACGCCGAGCAGGTCGTCGCGCAGCTGGAACGCCTCGCCCAGCGGCAGGCCGAACGCCCCGAACGCCGCCACCAGCTCCGGCCCGGCCCCGGCCAGCAGCGCGCCGACCTGCAGCGGCCGCTCGATCGTGTACTTCGCCGACTTGTAGTGCAGCACGGCCTGCGCCCGCTCCAGCGCGCCCGCGTCCGCCGAGTCGCCGGCCACCGGCTCCAGCACGTCCAGGTACTGGCCGACCATGACCTCGGTGCGCATCAGGTCGAACACCGGCTTGGCGGCCAGCACCGCCGCCGGCTCCAGGCCGGAGCGCAGGAACAGCTCGTCGCACCAGATCAGCAGCAGGTCGCCGAGCAGCACCGCGGCCGAGGCCCCGTACTGCTCGCGGTCGCCGCGCCAGCCGCTGTCCCGGTGCAGGGCCTCGAAGCGGCGGTGGACGGAGGGCAGGCCGCGGCGGGTGTCGCTGCGGTCCATCAGGTCGTCGTGCACCAGGGCACTCGCCTGGAGCAGTTCGAGGGCGGCGGCCGCGTTGGCGATCCCCGCGCCGTCGGCCGGGCCGCCGGCGCCGCGCCAGCCCCAGTAGCAGAAGGCCGGGCGCAGCCGCTTGCCGCCGTCCAGCAGGAAGTCGCGCAGGGCGTCCGTGGCGGGGGCCAGCTGGGGGGAGATCTTGTCCAGCAGGGCGGCCTGGCCGTCCATGAACGCGGCGAGGGCGGCGTTGACGCGGGTGCGGACGTCCTCCACGTCAATGGGGTTGGCCGGCCGGTTGCTGGACGAGGTCACGATGAGGCTCCGCTGGTTCGCTGGGGGTGCAGCAAGCGTAGCGGGGCGGCTGGGAACGGCTGTGCGAGCAGGTGTTCGGGCCCGGACCTACCGGCCGGTAGGGCCACCCGAACGGCGTCCACCAGGTGTCTCAATCCGTGGAACCGAGTTGTCCGGCCCCTTCGAACGCCGGATAACCTGCCAGCATGGCACTCGGAATCGCTTCCACCAGACCGGACCGCGCACAGACGGTCCGCGAGCTCCTGGCGGCCGGAAAGCGGTCCTTCTCCTTCGAGTTCATGCCCCCGCGCACCGAAGCCGGGGAGCAGAAGCTCTGGGACGCCATCCGCCGCCTCGAACCGCTCGACCCCAACTTCGTCTGCATGACGTACGGCGCCGGCGGCTCCTCGCGCGAGCGCACCGTCAACATGGTCGGCCGGATCGCCACCGAGACCACGCTCACCCCGGTCGCCCACCTGACGGCCGTCGACCACTCGGTCGCCGAGCTGCGCAACATCATCGGCCAGTACGCCGACCAGGGCGTCCGCAACGTCCTCGCGGTCCGGGGCGACCCGCCCGGCGACCCGACGGGCGAGTGGGTCAGCCACCCGGAGGGCGTCACCTACGCGTACGAGCTGGTCGAACTGATCAAGGGCATCGGCGACTTCTGCGTCGGCGTCGCGGCCTCGCCGAACATGCACCCGCGCTCGACCGACTGGGACGAGGACATCCGGCACTTCGTCGGGAAGATCCGGGCCGGCGCCGACTACGCGATCACCCAGATGTTCTTCGAGGTCGACGACTACCTGCGGCTGCGCGACCGGGTCACCGCCGCCGGCTGCGAGACGCCGATCATCCCGGAGATCATGCCCGTCACCAACGCCCGGCAGCTGGAGCGCTTCCCGCAGCTGAGCGGCTCCGCCTTCCCCGTCGACCTGGAGGCCCGACTGCGGGCCGCCATCGACGACCCGGCGGCGCTGCGGGCGATCGGCATGGAGCACGCCACCGCGATGGCGGAGCGGCTCCTCGCCGAGGGTGCGCCCGGCCTGCACTTCATCACCCTCAACCACTCCACGGCGACGCTGGAGATCTACCAGAACCTGGGCCTGCACCAGCGCCAC
This sequence comes from Kitasatospora sp. NPDC051705, assembly GCF_044453265.1. Classification (NCBI taxonomy): domain Bacteria; kingdom Bacillati; phylum Actinomycetota; class Actinomycetes; order Kitasatosporales; family Streptomycetaceae; genus Kitasatospora; species Kitasatospora sp. NPDC051705. The sequence continues at coordinate 126,054 of NZ_JBITCO010000013.1, forward strand.
GCCTGACGCGGCGCCCGGCGCCGCGCCCACCCGGACGCGCACCCGGCCGCACCCCCACGAGCCCGTCACCGGTCCGCCGGTGCCGGGCTCGGTCGTGTGCGCCCCGCTCCCGAGCGGCGGGAACGCGATGCGGTACCCCGGCCGTTGAACCGGTACAGTCGCCGCACACGCGCGGCGCGCGCGGGCACGCGACTGGAGGTAGCGGGCGGATGGGCATCGGATACCTGCTGCTGTACGTCGCGTTGGCGGTGGTGGCGCTCTGGCTCCTCGCGGAGGTGCTGCTGCAGAACCGCGCCCCGCTGCACTGGCGGGCCCTCGCCCTGGTCGGCTTCCTCGCGGTGGCCGCCGGCATGGTCCTCGGGTCGGTCCCGGTGATCGGCGCCGGCGCCGCCCTGTTCGCCGTCGGCCAGACCTTCGTCACCCTCTCGGTGAAGCGCGGCCACCAGGGCGGCTGGTCGCTGCGCAAGGCCGACGGCAGCCTGCCCGGCCCGCTCGCCAAGGTGCCCCTGCTGGGCGCCCTGACCGGCGGCGCCGTCGCGGTGGCCGCGGTCGAGGCCGCCGCCCCCCGGGTCGGCGAGGTCAGCGCCGTCGAGGAGCCCCCGCTGCCGGAGGCCGTCGCCCCGGCCGCCGAGGCCGCCCCCGAGGTCGAGCAGACCGCCGCCTTCGAGATGCAGGAGCTCGCCCAGGACGGCGTCTACGCCCAGTCCTACTACGAGCAGCAGCAGTCGCACGACCCCTACGCCGAGGCCTACCAGGCCGGCTACGACGCCGTGCAGCCCCAGCAGCAGCCGGCCTACGACCAGCAGCAGTGGCAGACCCAGCAGCAGCCCGCCTTCGCCTACGACCAGGGCTACGGCGGTTACCCCCAGCAGCAGGTCCAGGACCCGTACGCGGGCTACCAGCAGCAGGACCAGTACCAGGCCTACCCGCAGCAGCAGGCCGGCTGGGACCAGCAGCAGAACTGGCAGCACCCCGACCAGCAGCAGCACCAGCAGCACCCGGAGCAGCAGCACCAGCAGGGGATCCCCCAGCAGCAGGCCTACGACCAGCACGCCTACGGCTACCAGCAGCAGAACACCTGGCACCAGGGCTGACCGGAGCCCGCCCGCGCGGGCCCCGGGCCGGGCTCAGGCCGGACTCAGGCCGGGCTCAGGCCGGGCCGACGAGGTTCGCGGCGATGCAGGCCGACATTCCGGTGCGGGCCAGCCCGCCGCCCGGGTGGGCCGACCCGCCGACGAGGTACAGGCCGGGTGTCGGGGACTCGTTGGGGAGCCGCAGCCACTCGCCCGCGGGCCCGGCGAGGGCCGGGGCCGGGACGGAGCCGCCGGGGGCGCCGGTCTCCCGGAACGTGGTCTCCGGGGTGCGGACGACCCGCCACAGCACCCGCTCGCGCAGGCCGAGCCCGGCCGCGTCGACGTGGTCGAGCAGCCGGTCGGCGTAGCGTTCAGCGACCCCCGGGACCGTCCAGTCGACGGCGCCCTGGGCGGGCACGGTCGCGGTCAGCACCACGCTCTCGTGGCCGTCGTCCGGCCGCAGCGACGGGTCGTCCGGGCGGAGCACCTGCACCGTCGGGCGGTCGCAGGGCGCGGCCGCGCCGGCCAGGACGGCCGACTCGGCCGCCGGGTCGGCGGCGTGCACGACGGTCCGGTGCGGGGCGCCCGCCGGCCGGGGGCCGCGCAGGGCGAGCAGCACGCCGAAGCGGCCCGGCGCCGGGGTCGGCCCGGTGCCGGCCGGCGCGGGGAGGCCGGCGCTCCGGGGGTCGAGGAGGGTCCGGGCGTCCGTCGCGGCGATCACCAGGTCGGCGTCGATCCGGCCGGCCGCGGTCTCGACACCGCGGGCCCGGCCCTCCTCGACGACCACCCGGGTGACCGCGGTGTCGAAGCGGAACGCGACCCCGCGCTGCTCGCAGCGCCGGTGGACGGCGTCGGCCAGCGCCCGCAGACCCCCGCGGACGTACCAGACGCCGAAGGACTGCTCCATGTACGGCAGCACGGTGGCGCTGGCCGGAGCGGTGTGCGGGTGCAGCCCGAACCGCAGCGCGTGCTCGTGCAGCAGCGCGGTGAGGCCGGGGTGGCCGCCGAGCTCCCGGGCGGCGACGTCGGCCAGGGTCCACGGGCGCGGCCGGCCGAGCCTGGCGAGCAGGCCGCGCCGCGGCGGGACGGGGTACGGGTCGGTGTGCAGCGGGGTCGGGTCGGCGGGCAGCGGCTCCTCCAGGAGCGGGCGGCGGGTCGCCTCCCAGACCGTCCGGCCGTGGTTCATGACCTCGCTCCAGCGGGCGCCGGAGCCGGCGCCGAAGGCGGCGTCCAGGGCCTGGCTGACGCCGCCGCGGGAGGCGTTGGGCAGGTCGACGGCCGTGCCGTCCGGGAACAGGTGCCGGCTCTCCGGGTCCACCGGTGCCAGGTCGACGAGCTGCTCCAGCGGCTCCCGGCCGGTCTTCAGGGCGAGGTCGCGGTAGACGGCCGGGAGGGTGAGCAGGCCGGGGCCGGTGTCGAAGGCGAAGCCGTCGCGCTCGTACCGGCCGACCATGCCCCCGTACGTGCCGGCGGCCTCGCAGACCGTCACCCGGTGTCCGAGGGTGCCCAGCCGCGAGGCCGCCGCGAGCCCGCTCATTCCTGCGCCGATGATGACGATCCGTGCCATGGCACTGATCCTAGGACGCCGCGGTCACGGCCTAGAAACGCCGGGCGTACTGCTCCTCCGACGGCCGGCCGGGCTGTTCGCGCTGCTCGCGGGCGGCGCGGCGCTCCCGGCGGCGGGCCCGGAAGGCCCGGATCCGGTTGATCGCGAACCAGACCAGCAGCAGCCCCGCGGCGAGCAGGACGGCGGCGATCGATGCGGCCAGCCAGGGATGGAAGATCGCCAGCGTCACCAGGCCCGCCACCGAGACGTCCTCCGCCATGCTGACCGCGATGTTGCTGGCCGGCTCGGGCGAGGTGTTGACGGCCATCCGCAGCGAGGCCTTCACCAGATGGCTGACCAGTGCCGTCGTGCCGCCCATGGCACCGGCCGCGACCTCGCCCAGCGAGCCCGGGTCGGCGCTCGCGATCAGGGCGCCGACGGTGGCGCCGGCGATCGGCCGGATGACGGTGTGGACGGAGTCCCAGAGGCTGTCCACGAACGGGATCTTGTCGGCCACCGCCTCCAGCAGGAAGAGCACGGCGGCGGCGATCAGCACGTCGGTGCGTTCCAGTGCGGGCGGCACCGAGTCCGCGCCGGCGAACCGGCCCAGCAGTCCGAGCAGCAGCACCACCGCGTAGGCGTTGATGCCGCTGGCGAGTCCGCTGGTGAAGATCAGCGGCAGGACCGTCATCGTCTCCCCCTCCTCATGATGTGGCTCCCCCCGTTCCGTTCGAGCACTGCACGCCGTACCGTACCGGGACGTCCCCCGCCGACCCGCCGGTTCCGGCCGTCGGCGGACCGGCCGCGGGGGATCTGAGTACGGATACTCAGATCCGCGGTTGAGTACGTCAGCGGATGGCCCCGGGGCCCCTCGGGACGGGAGAGTAGGGGCACCGGGACGGCGGCGCGTCGGGCGCCGACGGACCGGTCGGCGGACCACGTCCGCCCCAGTCGGCCACGAGGGGCCGGAGGGGCGGCGGCGGTGGTCCGCCTCGGGTGCCGGTCACGGTCACCGCACCGCCGACACGGGGCGGCGGAGCGGGCCGGGGGGAGACCGGCCACTGTGGGGGGAGCTCGGGGGGAGCTCGCCACCACCGCCCTCGGGGGAGGGGCGGAGCGGCGGCGCACGGCGGCGGCGCGGGACCTGGGGGGACAGGCCCGCGCCGGCCGCCGGCACCCGTTTCCGGCCGCGTTGTCAGTGGTCCCGTTCACGATGGAGGAGCACGGACCGCCCGGTCCGCGCGCTGCCTCGGAACGGGGGAGACCATGACCGTCAGCCGTCCTGAGCCCGTCACCGCCCGCCTCCACTCCGCCGCCCTGCCGCACCCGCCGCGCGGCGGCGACGTCCATCCCGTCCTGCGCCGGACGGCCGCGCCGCCCGCCGCCCTCGACCTGCTGGCCGACGCCCACCGCACCCTCGACCAGGCGCGCGCCCTGGAGGATCCGCTGGAGCGGTACGCGGCGGCCCACCTGGCGGCGCTGCGCACCGTGGCGGCCGTGCTGGCGGTGCGCGGCCGGCCGGAGAAGGACCCGCGCCGGCGCAGAGCCATCCGCAGCGCCTGGGAGGTGCTGCCCGAGGTGGCCCCCGAGCTGGCCGAGTGGGCCGTCTACTACGGCGCGGGCGCGCGCCGCCGGGCCGCCGCCGAGGCCGGGATCAGGGGCGCTGCGAGCGCCCGCGACGCCGATGACCTGGTCCGCAACTCCGCCCTGTTCCTGCGCCTGGTCGAACGGCTGCTGGGCCTGCGCCCGGCGCCGCCGGCCCCGCGGTTACCCCTGGACGTGGACGACCCGCCGGTGGTGACGGGCCCCGTCAACCGGTCGGTCTAAGGTGGAGGCATCCTGATCGATCTGCACGTGCCAAGGAGCCCCACCGTGTACCCGACGCGTCCCCGCAGTGCCCTGCGTACCGCCGTGGTGTGGGAGGTGGTGCGGGCAGCCCTGGAGAAGCGGGCGGCCGAGCTGGACCAGCCGGTGCTCGACGTGGTCGACACCGGCGGCGGCACCGGCAACTTCGCCGTGCCGGTGGCCAAGCTGGGCCACCGGGTCACCGTGGTCGACCCCAGCCCCGACGCGCTGTTCGCCCTCGAGCGCCGCGCCGCCGAGGCCGGGGTGACGGAGCTGGTCCGGGCCGTCCAGGGCGACACCCAGACGCTGCCCGAGCTGGTCGCCCCGGGCACGGTGGACGCGGTGCTCTGCCACGGAGTGCTGGAGGTCGTGGACGACCCGGCGGAGGCGCTCGGCAGCCTCGCCGGCACCCTGCGCAAGGGCGGCCTGGTCAGCCTGCTGGCCGCCAACCGCAACGGCGCCGTGCTGGCCCGCGCGCTGTCCGGGCACTTCACCGAGGCCCGGACGGTGCTGTCCGCCGCCGACGGCCGCTGGGGCGAGCAGGACCCGATGCCGCGCCGCTTCACCGGCGAGGAGCTCGGCCTGCTGGCCGAGGGCGCGGGCCTGACGGTCGAGTCCGTGCACGGCGTCCGGGTCTTCGCGGACCTCGTCCCCGGTGTGCTGGTGGACACCGAGCCGGGCGCGATGGAGGCGCTGCTGAAGCTGGAGGAGGCCGCCGCCGCGCAGCCCGCCTTCCACGCCGTGGCGACCCAGCTGCACCTGCTGGCCACGCTCGGCTGAGACGTTCCGGGCCCCTCCGCCGCCGTACGGTTCGCGCACCGTGCGGCGGCGGTTCGCTTCCCGTACGACGGCCGGTCGCCGCGCTGCGCTCCGGAACCTCCCCAGCTCCGGACGGATTCCACCCGTTCGGGCACTTGTCCGCGCCCCACCGCGTTGAGGATGATGCGGCCCCGCCCGGTCGAAGTGGCCCGTCCCACGCGGCGCAGACCACCCCGTAACGGGCCCACGGACCGTATGATCTGGGTAAAGCCGGAAAGCATGACAGCCGGATGCGTGGGGCATATGGACGACACGGGCCGGGTCCCCCGCACAGGCGTCCGACCGTGTGCACCGATGGCTGATTGGACTTGCCGCCCCGACCGGGTCGGCGGACCGGTCGCACCCGCGACCGACGAGTAGGAGGACTCCGTGCCGCTCTCGGAGCACGAGCAGCGACTGCTCGACCAGATGGAGCGAGCGCTGTATGCCGAAGATCCCAAATTCGCGTCTGCGCTTGAGGGAACCGGGCTGCGCACCTACACCCGTCGGCGGGTCTACCTGGCCGTCGGCGGCTTCGTGGTGGGCATCGGCCTGCTGATGGGCGGCATGGTCGTCCCGGACCAGATCTGGGTCAGCGTCGTGGGTTTCCTGGTGATGCTCGGGTGCGCGGTGTTCGCCGTGACGGGTTGGCGCCGCGGGCCCGCGAGCCAGGGCTCCGGCCCCCGGCCGGCCGCCGCACCGCGCCGCAAGGCCGGGATGATGGACCGCGTGGAGCAGCGCTGGCAGCGCCGCCGGGACGAGCAGACCGGCGGGTTCTGAGCGCACGGCACGGCGCCGGGCGCGCCGGCCGGAACGAACGCCGGGGCGGGCAGTCGGTCCGACTGCCCGCCCCGGCGTTTCGCGCGTCCGGGCGCGGCCCCGTCAGGACTCCCCGTCGCGCCCGCGCCGGGAGGTCAGCCGCCGCACCGGGCCGGTGATCGCCGCGGAGAGCCGGGCCGTCCGGTTGCCGGCCGCCGTACGCGCCGTGAGCAGCGCCTCGGAGATCCGCCACCACAACTGCGCCGAGGACGGCGGCAGCAGCACCGCCCTGGTCCGCCCGGCCCGGCCGGCGGTGGCCAGCAGGCCCTGCCGGGCCGTCCGGACGTCGGCCGCCAGCGGGGCGGTGGTGACCTGGCCGGACGGGGCGTAGAGCACCCGCTCGGTGGCCAGTGCCAGACGGCCGGTGGCCGCCGCCGACTCCGCGTCCAGGTCCGCCTCCTCGGCGATCCGCCGGGCGGCCGAGCGCGGAGTGCGCGACTCGTCCGGGGGAATCCCGAGGTCCCAGGCGGAGTCGACCAGCTCGTCCCAGGCGGCCAGCACCTGGGCGTCGGTCAGCTCGGCCGGGCCGCTGCCGCCGGGGCGGCGGCGCCCGCCGCCACCGAGGCGGCGCCGGCGCAGCGCCGTGCGCCAGAACATCGGCACCAGCAGCAGCACCAGCACCAGCAGCACGGTGGCGGCGGTGCCCAGCACCTGGGCGGAGAGCAGCCAGGAGTCGTCGGCGGCGCTGCTGACGGCCTTGCCCTTGTCGCCGCACTCGCCCATCTGACGCAGCTTGGCGTCGCAGTCCTTGCTGGTGGTCGGCGCCGGGACGGCCGCCGAGCTCTGCGGGGCCGCGGTCGGCTGCTGGGTCGGGGCGGTGGTCGGGACGCTGGACTGCTCGGTGTAGCGGGGCTGGACGCCGCGGCTCGGGGTGGGCTCGAAGCGCATCCAGCCGAAGCCCGAGAAGTAGAGCTCGGGCCAGGCGTGGTACATCCGGCCGTTCACCGAGTAGACGTTCCCGCCCTTGGCGTCGCCGGGGGTGAATCCGACCGCGACCCGGGCCGGGATCTTCAGCACGCGGGCCATCGCCGCCATGGTGGAGGCGAAGTGGACGCAGAAGCCCCTGCGGTCGCGCAGGAAGACGGCGATCGCGTTGTTGCCGGTGCCGCCGCTGACCGTGGTGTCGTAGGTGAACTGCGAGCTGGTGAAGTAGTTCACCAGGGCCGTCGCCCGGTCGTAGTCGTTCTGGGCGTTGGCGGTGACCGCCCGGGCCTGCTGGGCGACCACCGGGGGCAGGTCGGCGGGGACGGCGGTGTAGCGCTCGCGGATGTCCTGCGGGGCGAGCGGCACGGTGCGCAGCTCGTTCGCGGTGGGGCGCAGGTCCAGGGCGGTGACGTGGTAGCTCAGGCCGCGGATCGCCCGGTCGTTGGTCGGGACGACGGTGCGGGTCAGCGGGTCGAGCTTCCAGTCGGACCGGTTGGGGACCTGCACGGTGGCGGCCGGGTAGGGCATCGGCAGCCAGCTCTTCTCCAGCTGGTTGCTGATCCGGAACTCGCCCTCGATCCGCGGGAGGTTGGCGTCCCGCAGGCCCTCGGGGGAGGGCAGGGTGGTCGGGAGGTCGGTGACCGCGGTGCTGCTGAGCTTCCAGTTGGTGCCGTCGAACTGGTCCAGCGAACCGGTCCGCAGGTAGATCTGGTCGGCGAGTTCGGTGTCCAGGGTGTAGCTGAGCAGCTCGGTGTCGGTGGGCTTGGTGACCTCCGACTCCAGGCTGACCAGCGGGTCGAGGCTGGTGGCGGCGCCGTAGCCGCCCTTGCCGCCGGGCCCGGCCGAGCCGGACCCGATCAGGCCGGACTCCCAGTGCGGGAGCAGGGCGGGCAGCAGCAGGGCCGCGACGAGCGCGAGGATGCCGATCTGCTGGCCGCCCACGCCGACCGCCCGCCCGCCCTCGGTGCCGCGCGAGGTGCCCCGGAAGACCCGGCCCCAGCGGGACACCCGGTCCTGGCCCTCGGCGAACAGCAGCACCAGGTAGCCGGCCGCGGCCAGGCCGAACCAGAGCCAGCTGCCGCGGTCCCCGGCCAGGCCGTTGCCGACCGAGTACAGGGCCAGCAGCGGCAGCCCGGCCAGCGCCGAGTGCCGGTACGTCACCGCGATGGTGTCCACGGCCACGGCGACCAGGCCGATCGAGGCGACCAGGATCAGCCGCAGGCCGGCGTTGGGCGGTGCCGGGATCGCGTACTGCTGGATGTCGTCCAGACCGGAGGCGAAGACCTGGTCGAGGACGCGCATCGAGGACGGGCCGGGCACCAGGCCGCCCCAGAGGGCGCCGGAGCCGGCGAAGCCGACGAGCAGCAGCAGGAGCAGCACCAGCAGCTGCCCGACCGGGACCGTCCAGCGGTACAGCGGGGAGCGGCGCAGGCCCGCGCCGGCCGCGGCGATCACCACGACCACCAGGAAGGCGTGGGCGATCCAGCTGCTGGTGGTGAGCAGCGGGGTCAGACAGAGCGAGGCGAGGGCGGTGGCCAGCGCCGAGTACACGGTCAGTTTGGCCCGGGTGGTCACGCGCCGGCCTCTTCTCGGTAGGGGGAGGTCGTCCTGGCGCCGTCGGCGGCCCGCCACAGGTCCGGGAGGGAGTCACCGGAGCGGACCGGCAGGACGGTCCAGCCGGCCTCGCGCAGCTGCCGGACGCGGGCCTGGAACTGCTCGCCGCCGGTGTCCGGGGCGAGCATCCGCAGGCCCGCCCAGGTGCCGGTGTCCAGCAGCAGGGCGACGGCCCCGCCGGTGCGGCTGCGCAGCCGGGCCAGCCGGGTGGCCTGCTCCTCGTCCAGGTCGCCGAGGACGGCGACCAGCAGGCCCTCGCCGCCGGCGCGCAGCGGCTCCTCGGCGCGGGAGAGCCCGCCGCCGTCGGACAGGTCGGCGATCGCGAGGGCGTCCAGGATCAGCCCGGAGGAGTCGGCGGCGGTGTTGGTGCCGCCGGTGCCGGGGCCGGGGACGCTCTGGCCGGTGTCGGTGAGCAGCCGGGTCTGGTAGCCGCGTTCCAGCAGGTGCGCGGCGACGGAGGCGGCGCAGCTGACCGCCCACTCGAAGGACGAGGCGGGGCCGCTGCCCCGGTGGCCGATCTCGCGGGTGTCCAGCAGGACGGTCGCCCGGGCGCGCTGCGGCTGCTCCTCGCGGCGCACCATCAGCTCGCCGTACCGGGCGGTGGACTTCCAGTGCACCCGGCGCAGGTCGTCGCCGGGGCGGTACTCGCGCAGGATCACGTCGTCGTCGCCGGCCAGCGCCAGCGTGCGGGAGCGGCTCTCGCCCTGCCCGGCCCACTCGCCGCTGAGCCGCACGTGCGGCAGGGCCTGGATCCGGGGCACGACGGTGAGGACGTCGGAGGCGGAGAAGGAGCGGTTGACCTCGCACATGCCGAACGGGTCGGACAGCCGCAGCTGGAGCGGCCCGAGCGGGTAGCGGCCGCGCAGGTCCGAGCGGACCCGGTAGGAGACCTCGCGGTAGCCGCGCGGTTCGACCCGGTCCAGGACGAAGCGCGGGCGCGGCCCGAGCACGTACGGGACCTTGTCCTCCAGGAGCAGCAGGCCGGTGGGCACCCGGGAGACGTTGTCGACCCGCAGGTGGACCCGGGCCTCCTGGCCGGCCACGGCCCGGCGCGGGCTCAGCCGGCGCCCGCTGGCCACCCGGTAGCGGGTGTTGGCGACCACCATCGCGGCGGCCAGCGGCAGGGCGGCGAGCAGCAGGCCCACGCGCAGCAGCGCGTCCTGGTCGAGCAGGTAGGCGCAGAGCACCGCGGTGATGCCGGCGGCGAGGAAGGAACGCCCCCGGGTGGTGAGGCCGCGCAGCCCGGCCCGCACGCCTGACGTCGGGTCGGACGGCACCTCAGCCCCTCCGGACGGCCGGGCCGCCCTGCGGGCGCGGCAGCGGGAGCCGGGCGACCAGGTCGGTCACGATCTGCTCGGAGGTGCGGCGGCTGAGCTGGGTCTCGGCGGTCGGCATCAGGCGGTGCGCGAGGACGGGCACGGCGAGGCGCTGGATGTCGTCCGGGGTGACGTAGTCGCGCCCGTCGAGCGCGGCGGCGGCGCGGGCGGCCCGGACCAGGTGCAGGGTGGCGCGGGGCGAGGCGCCCAGGCGCAGCTCGTGGCTGCTGCGGGTGGCGCCGACCAGGTCGACGGCGTAGCGGCGGACCGGGTCGGCGATGTGCACGGTGCGGACCAGGTCGATCAGCTTGAGGATGTCGGCGGCGTGCGCGACCGGCTGGAGGTCCTCCAGCGGGCTGGCGCCGGCGTGGACGTCGAGCATCGCGAACTCGGCCTCGGGGCTCGGGTAGCCGATCGAGATCCGGGCCATGAAGCGGTCCCGCTGGGCCTCCGGGAGGGGGTAGGTGCCCTCCATCTCGACCGGGTTCTGGGTGGCCACGACCATGAACGGGGACGGCAGCTCGTAGCTGGTGCCGTCGATGGTGACCTGGCGCTCCTCCATGGACTCCAGGAGCGCGGACTGGGTCTTGGGCGAGGCCCGGTTGATCTCGTCGCCGACGACGATCTGCGCGAAGATCGCGCCCGGGCGGAACTCGAAGTCGCGCTGGTGCTGGTCGTAGATGTTGGTGCCGGTCACGTCCGAGGGCAGCAGGTCGGGCGTGAACTGGATGCGGCGCACCGTGCAGTCGACCGAGCGGGCGAGCGCCTTGGCCAGCATGGTCTTGCCGACGCCGGGCACGTCCTCGAGCAGCAGGTGGCCCTCGGCGAGCAGGACGGTCAGCGCGATCCGGACGGCCTCCGGCTTGCCCTCGATGACGCTCTCGATGTTGGCGCGGACCCGGTCCACGACCGCGGCGAGCTCGGGAAGTCCGATCCGGTGGTAACCGTCCGCCCCCTGGCCGCCCCCCGCGGGACCGCCGAGACCGGCCTGATCGCTGTAGCTCGTCACCCGTTTACGCTCCCTGGCACGCTGTGCCCGCCTCACCCCGAGGCCGGACCCCACCCCATGCTTGACGCGGCCGTTCCGGGGGCGGTTCCGATCGGGGATCCGGCGCCCGGCGCGGCCTGCGGCCTGGCCGCCCCAGGTGGTTCGGGGTCCGACCGGCAGGCGCATTCTCCCCCGTGCGGAGGTCAGAAGTCACCCTCGGGAGCGGGGCGGCCGCCGGGAGGCCCCGCCGGCCCGGACGCCGTCGGCCGGGAGGGGCGGGCGGGGCGCCGGCCGTCAGTGGATCTCGCGCAGCAGTCCGGTGTGGACGTCGAAGACGAAGCCGCGGACGTCGTCGGTGTGCAGCAGGAACGGGGAGGTGCGGACCCGCTGCATGGACTGGCGGACGTCGCCGTCCAGGTCGACGAAGGACTCCACCGCCCACTGCGGGCGCTGGCCGACCTCCAGTTCCAGCTCCCGGCGGAAGTCCTCGGTGAGGCCGAGCAGGCCGCAGCCGGTGTGGTGGATCAGCGCGACCGAGCGGGTGCCGAGGGCGCGCTGGCTGATGGTGAGGGAGCGGATGGTGTCGTCGGTGACGACGCCGCCCGCGTTGCGGATGACGTGGGCGTCGCCCAGTTCGAGGCCGAGCGCCGCGAACAGGTCGAGGCGGGCGTCCATGCAGGCCACCACGGCGATCCGCTGGACCGGGCGGGCGTCCATGCCGCCGTCCCGGAAGGTCACCGCGTACTCGCGGTTGGCCGTGACGAAGCGGTCGATGACGGCGGGGCTGGGGGAGTCGGCAGCGGCGGTCGGCGTGGGCCGGTCGGGTGTCACTGTCATGGTGGTGACGTTAGTGCCGTCCTGGCCCGCGCGGTGGGGTGAGGAGCTACAGAACGAGCCGCCGCGATCGGGTGCATCGCCACAACGGGCGGCCCGGCCCCGGGGTGGTGCCGGCCTGCACGGGTGCATGCGCCGGTGCCCGTGCCGGGGCCGGTGCCGGGGCCGGTGCGGCCGGGCTCCCGGGCCGGCCGCGGGGGTGGGGCGCGCGGTGTTTCGCGAGGGCCCCCGGCCGGTGCCGGACCGGGGCCGCCCCCACGGCCGCGACCTGCGGTGATCCGTACCGCCGCCCGGGTGGTGCGCCGGAGCGGACCATTGACTGCCGGGGCCTGGGCGATAGAGTTGCGGCGCAGTGGAGCACACCCGCCGGGGCCCGTCAACCGGGCCCGTCCGGTCGGTGCGCCCGGCCCGACGCGGTCCGTGGCCTCCACCCGCTCCGTGCCCACCTGGCGCACCTTCCCCGGCGCCGGGCGGTCATGACCTTCCCCCTGAGCGGGCGGGGACCACGGGCCGCGTCGTCGTGCCGTGAACCGGTGGGCGAGAATGGTCCCAGCTCCCGGACGTCGGGCTGCTTCGCACCTGAGGAAGGGCGCCACCGCGCATGACCACCAATGAGCCGGGCCCCAAGCACGTTCCGGTGATGCTGCAGCGGTGCATGGACGCGCTGGCGCCGGCGATCTCGCGCCCCGGGGCGGTGGTGGTGGACGCCACCCTGGGCCTCGGCGGGCACAGCGAGGCGCTGCTCGCCCAGTTCCCCGAGGTGCGGCTGGTCGCGGTGGACCGCGACCCGCAGGCGCTCAAGCTGTCTGGCGAGCGGCTCGCCCCCTTCGGCGACCGGGCGACCCTGGTGCACGCGGTCTACGACGAGATCCCCGAGGTGCTGGAGCGCCTGGGCATCGACCGGATCGACGGCGTGCTGTTCGACCTCGGCGTCTCCTCGATGCAGCTGGACGAGGCGGACCGCGGCTTCGCCTACGCGCAGGACGCGCCGCTGGACATGCGGATGGACCAGACCCGGGGGATCAGCGCGGCCGAGGTGCTGAACACCTACAGCCACGGCGACCTGGCCCGGATCCTCAAGGTGTACGGCGAGGAGCGCTTCGCCGGGAAGATCGCCTCGGTGATCCTGCGGGAGCGGGAGAAGGAACCGTTCACCAACAGCGCGCGTCTGGTCGAGTTGGTGCGCAACGCCATCCCGGCGGCGACCCGGCGGACCGGTGGGAACCCGGCCAAGCGGACGTTCCAGGCGCTGCGGATCGAGGTCAACGGCGAGCTGGAGGTCCTGGACCGGGCGATCCCGGGGGCGCTGGACGTCCTCGCGGTCGGCGGCCGGATCGCCGTGATGTCCTACCAGTCGCTGGAGGACCGCCTGGTGAAGCAGTACTTCGCCGCGGGGGCGACCAACACCGCGCCGCCGGGGCTGCCCTTCATCCCGGAGGAGCACCAGCCCTGGCTCAAGCTGATCACCCGTGGTGCCGAGCTGGCCACGGAGCAGGAGATCGAGGAGAACCGGCGCGCCGCGCCCGTGCGGCTGCGGGTGGCGGAGAGGATCAGGGACCGTAGCAAGCGGGGCTGAGGCGTTTGCCCCGGTGGGGTTCCGAAGGGCGGAGGAGAGCGGTGGGGCCGGTGGCCGGTGAGGTCCGGGCGGGGCGGGGAGCACTCCCCGGACAGGGCAGGGCACGGATCACGGTCCGGCCGGGGCGGCGTCCGGTACGGGGGCGCACGCCCTTCGCCGTGCTCGTGGTGGTGCTGCTGGCGGCGGGGCTGCTCGGGCTGCTGGCGCTGAACACGGCGCTCAACGAGGGCTCCTTCGAGCTGTCCCGGCTGCAGAAGCAGACCACCGTGGCGACCGACGAGCAGCAAGGCCTCCAGCACCAGATCGACCAGAGCTCGGCGCCGGACGCGCTGGCGAAGCGGGCCGCCGAGATGGGCATGGTCCCGGCCGGCGGGATGGCCTTCCTGGACGTCCCGAACGGCGGCAAGGTGATCGGCACGCCCGGACCGGCGCAGGACAGCCCGCCGGTGAAGCGGTCGACGGTCGAGCCGTGGCCGGTGAAGCAGCAGCCTCCGGCGGCCGCCCAGCCGAGCGCTCCGGCGCCCGCCCCGTCGGCCCCGGCCGCGCCCTCCGCGCCGCCGAGCCCGGCCGCGACGGCCGGCGACTCCGTCGTCCAGATCAACCCGGCCTCCCCGGTCGCGCCCGCTCCGCAGCCGAGCGGGGGTGCCGGCCGATGAGCACGCCACGTCAGCCCTCCGGCGGCTCGGGCTCCGGCAACGGCCGCCGCCCGGCGCCCAAGGGCGCCGCGCCCCGCGCGGGTGCGCCGCGCGGCCAGTCCGGCGCCAAGGCCCAGCCCGCCAAGGGGCAGCCGGCCAAGGGGCAGCCGAAGGCCCAGCCCGCCAAGCCGCAGCCCGCCAAACCGCAGTCCGGCCGCGGGCAGTCCGCCGCCAAGGCCCAGCCCGCCCGGTCGCAGCAGCCCGGCCGCAGTCCGTCCGCCAAGGCGCAGCCCGCCGGGGCCGGCGCCGCCCGCACCCCGCGGGCGCCGCAGCAGCGCCGCCCCGAGGGCCGACCGCCGGCCCGCAGCCAGGCCGCCGTCCGCCCGCGCCGCCCGCTGCAGCGCCCCAGGGCGCTCCGGCTGGCCGAGCCCAAGCGCCGCCTGCGAGTGATCACCGTGGCGATGTCGCTGGTGTTCTCGGTGTTCGCCGGGCGCCTGGTGCAGCTCCAGCTGCTGGACGCCGACGCGCTGGCCGCGGACGCCAACACCAACCGCTACCTCAACATCCCGATCACCGCCGAGCGCGGCTCGATAACGTCCTCCGATGGCGTCGCCCTGGCCACCACCGTCGACGCGTACGACATCACCGCCGACCCGGCGATGTTCACCCCGGAGGCGACCGGCATCCCCGACGCCCCGGAGCAGGCGGCGGCGCTGCTGTCGCCGATCATCGGCGTGCCCAAGGACCGGATCGCCGCGGACCTGCACACCCCCAAGACCCGCTACAAGCGGCTCGCCGCCCAGCAGACCCCGGCCGCCAAGAACCAGATCAGCGACCTCAAGGCGGGCCTGGAGAAGCAGGCCGGTTCGCGCACCTGCCAGGCCCAGAAGCGGCTCCTGGGCAAGCCCGCCGACCAGGGCGGCCGCACCCGGGTCGACAACGAGTGCGCCAACCCGCTGGCCGGCGTGTTCAACCGGGAGACCCAGAAGCGGGTCTACCCGGCCGACGGCCTGGCCGCCAACCTGGTCGGCTTCGTCAACGGCGAGGGCGAGGGCGCGGGCGGCCTGGAGCTGCAGTACCAGAAGCAGCTGGCGGGCAAGGACGGGCACAGCAGCTACGCCCAGTCCGGCGGCCGGCTGGTGCCCACCGCGGGCGGGTCGAGGGACCCGGCCGTCCCCGGCAACGACATCAAGCTCACCATCAACCGGGACGTCCAGTGGGCCGCCCAGCGGGCGATCACCGACCAGGTGGCCAACTCGGGGGCGGAGAAGGGCTACGTCGTCGTCCAGGACGTCAAGACCGGCCAGGTCCTCGCCATGGCCACCGCCCCCGGCATCAACCCGAACGACCTCAGCACCGCCAAGCAGTCGCAGCTGGGCAACCCGGCGCTGGTCGACGCCTACGAGCCGGGCAGCACCGCCAAGGTGATGAGCCTGGCCGCCGTGCTGGACACCGGCAAGGCCAACTGGGACACCAAGGTCACCGTGCCCAACCGGCTGGTCCGGGCCGGGCAGCAGTTCAAGGACGACGTCCCTCACGACCCCTGGTACCTGACGCTGGCCGGGGTGCTCGCCAAGTCCTCCAACATCGGCACCATCGAGGCGATCGAGACGCTCGGCGCCGACCAGCTGGAGTCCAACAAGGTCCTGGACTCCTACATGCGCAAGTTCGGCGTCGGCCGGCCGACCGGGCTGAACTTCCCGGGGGAGGCCTCCGGGATGCTGAAGAAGCCGGAGGACCTGGTCGCCTCGGAGAAGTACAACATCTCGTTCGGCCAGGGCCCGCTGCAGATGAACGCGCTGCAGGCGACCTCGGTCTACTCGACCATCGCCAACGGTGGCGTCCGGGTCGCGCCGAGCATCGTCCAGGGCGTCACCAGCCCGGACGGCCGGTACACCCCGACCCCGCCGGGCGAGCAGACCCGGGTGGTCGGCGAGCAGACCGCGAAGACCCTCACCTCGATGCTGGAGTCGGTCGTCGACGACGAGCAGGGCACCGGCGGCAAGGCGGCCATCCCCGGCTACCGGGTCGCCGGCAAGACCGGCACCGCCGACCGGGGCGCCGCCAACGGCGTCGGCTACGACGGCTACACCTCCTCCTTCATCGGGTTCGCCCCCGCCGACGCACCCCGGGTGACCGTCTCCTGCACCCTGCAGGGCCCGGTCAACGGCCACTTCGGCGGCCAGCTCTGCGGCCCGGTGTTCAAGCAGGTGATGGAGTTCACCCTGAAGACCCTGCAGGTCCCGCCGAGCGGCAGCCAGGCGCCGAACCTGCCCGTCGAGTGGAAGCCGTGAGCGAGGATGAGCAACGAACGGGCCGGCCTGGACGACGGCGCGGCGAAGGCCCGGTTTGGCCCTGGGCACCCTTCGGCGGATAGCCTTCCCGCCGTGCCGAAACCCGATCAAACCACCGTGAGTCCGCCGCGCCCGGCCGGGACCGCCGCCCTGCCGCTCGCCGAGCTGGCCCGCCAGCTGGGCCTCGACCCCGTCGAGGGGGGTGCCGTCAGCGGCGTCACCCACGACTCCCGCGCGGTGCGCCCGGGCGACGTGTACGTGGCCTTCCCCGGCGCCAACCACCACGGCGCGGCCTTCGCGGCGCAGGCCGCGGCGGCGGGTGCGGTGGCGCTGCTCACCGACCCGGCCGGCGCCGAGCTGGCGGCCGGCACCGGTCTGCCGCTGCTCGTCGTCGACCGGCCGCGGGCCCGGATGGGCGAACTGGCGGCCGCCGTCTACGGCCGTCCGTCCGAGCGGCTGCTGATGATCGGGCTGACCGGCACCAACGGCAAGACCACCACCTCCTACCTGGTCGAGGGCGGTCTGCGCGGCGCCGGGCGGGCCCCCGGGGTGATCGGCACCGTCGAGATGCGGGTCGGCAGCGAGCGGATCAAGAGCGAGCGCACCACCCCCGAGGCCACCGACCTGCACGCGATCCTCGCCGTGATGGCCGAGCGCGGCGCCGACGCGGTGACCATGGAGGTCTCCAGCCACGCCCTGGTCTACGGCCGCACCGACGGGGTGGCGTACGACGTCTCCCTGTTCAACAACCTCACGCCCGAACACCTCGACTTCCACCCGGACATGGAGGACTACTTCCAGGCGAAGGCCCGGCTCTTCCAGCCCGGCAAGTCCCGCCACGGCGTGGTCAACCTGGACGACGAGTACGGGCGCCGGCTGGCCGCCGAGGCCGAGATCCCGGTGACCACCTTCTCCGCGAACGGTGCCGTCGAGGCCGACTGGCGGGCCGTGGACGTCCAGCTGGGCCCGGTGAGCTCCACCTTCCGGCTGCTCGGCCCGGACGGCGCCGAGGCCGACGCCGTCGCGCCGCTGCCCGGCCCCTTCAACGTCGCCAACACGGTGGCCGCGATCACCCTGCTGGTCGCCGCCGGGCTGCCGCTGGAGCAGGCCGTCGCCGGCGTCGCCGCCGTCCCCGGCGTGCCGGGCCGGCTGGAGCGGGTGGACGCCGGACAGCCCTTCGTCGCGGTGGTCGACTACGCGCACAAGCCGGACGCCCTGCGGGCCGTCCTCGGCTCACTGCGCGAGGTCACCAAGGGCCGGCTGCACGTCGTCGTGGGCTGCGGCGGCGACCGCGACCCGCACAAGCGCGGGCCGATGGGCGCCATCGCCGCCCGGCTCGCCGACACCGCCCTGCTGACCAGTGACAACCCGCGCAGCGAGGACCCGCTGGCGATCCTCGCCACCATGCTCGACGGCGCCGCCGAGGTGCCGGAGGCGGAGCGCGGGGCCGTCCTGGTCGTCCCGGACCGGGCGGAGGCGATCCGGCTCGCCGTCGCGCGCGCCCGCGCCGGGGACACCGTGCTGGTGGCCGGCAAGGGCCACGAGCTCGGCCAGTACGTACGAGACGAGATCCGCCCCTTCGACGACCGGGAGGTGCTGCGCGAGTCCGTCACGCAGGCCACGGCCGCCCGGGGCGACCGAGGAGTAGAGCAGCAGTGATCGCACTGACCCTCGCCGAGGTGGCCGCCGCAGTCGGGGGAACCCTGGACGGCGCCGACCCCGACACCCTGGTGACCGGCCCGGTCGAGGTCGACTCGCGGAAGGTGCGCCCCGGCGGCCTGTTCGCGGCCTTCGTCGGCGAGCACGTGGACGGCCACGACTACGCGGCGACCGCCGTCGCGGCCGGCGCCGTCGCGGTGCTGGCCTCCCGCCCGGTCGGCGTCCCCGCCGTCATGGTCGACAGCGTGGTGGACGCCCTCGGCAAGCTGGCCCGCGCCGTGGTCGCCCGCGCCGAGGCCACCGCCGTGGTCGCGCTGACCGGCTCGGCCGGCAAGACCAGTACCAAGGACCTGATCGCCCAGCTGCTCCAGCGCCTGGGCGAGACCGTCTACCCGCCCGGCTCGCTGAACAACGAGATCGGCCACCCGATGACCGCGCTGCGGGTCGAGGCCGGCACCCGGCACCTGGTCATGGAGATGGGCGCCCGGCACAAGGGCGACATCCAGTACCTCACCACGATCACCCCGCCCCGGATCGGCCTGGTGCTGAACGTCGGCACCGCGCACGTCGGCGAGTTCGGCTCCCAGGAGGCGATCGCCGAGGCCAAGGGCGAGCTCGTCGAGGCGCTGCCCGCCGAGGGCACCGCGATCCTCAACGCGGACGACCGGCTGGTGCGCGCGATGACGTCCCGTACCAGGGCGAAGGTGGTCCTGTTCGGCGAATCACCGGACGCCCACGTCCGGGCCACGGACGTTCGCCTGGACGCCACCGGCCGGCCATCGTTCACGCTCACCACCCCGGCCGGTTCCGCGCCCGTGCAGCTGCGCCTGTACGGTGAGCACCACGTCTCGAACGCCCTCGCCGCCGCCGCGGTGGCGGTGGAGCTCGGGATGTCCGTCGACGACACCGCGACAGCCCTGGGCGAGGCGGGTGCGCTGTCCCGCTGGCGCATGGAGGTCGTCGACCGGGCCGATGGTGTCACCGTCGTCAACGACGCCTACAACGCGAACCCCGACTCGATGCGGGCCGCGCTGCGGGCGCTGGTCTCGATGGGGGGCCGCGGTCCGGAGCGCCGTCGCACCTGGGCGGTGCTCGGCGAGATGCGGGAGCTCGGCGAGGACAGCCTGGCCGAGCACGACGCCATCGGGCGGCTCGCGGTCCGGCTCGACGTCACCAAGCTGGTGACGGTCGGCGGACGCGAGGCGGCCTGCATGGAACTCGGCGCGAGGAACGAAGGTTCGTGGGGTGAGGAGTCGGTGCTGGTGTCCGACGCGGACGCGGCGGTCGAGCTGCTGCGCAGTCAGCTGCTCCCGGGGGATGTGGTCCTGGTGAAGGCGTCCCGTTCGGTGGGACTGGAGAAGGTGGCCGAGGCCCTCCTCGCGGACGGTGTGGCCGAGTAATGAAGCAGATCCTCTTCTCCGGCATGATCGGTCTGATCCTGTCGCTGCTCGGTACCCCCGCCCTGATCAAGCTGCTCGCCAAGCACGGCTACGGCCAGTACATCCGCGACGACGGCCCGAAGGCGCACCACAGCAAGAAGGGCACGCCCACCATGGGCGGCATCGCCTTCATCCTGGCGACCCTGATCGCGTACTTCGCGACCAAGGCGATAACGGGCGAGAGCCCCACCGTCTCCGGGCTGCTGGTGCTCTTCCTGACGGCCGGGCTCGGCCTGGTCGGCTTCCTGGACGACTACATCAAGGTGGTCAAGCGCCGCTCGCTCGGTCTGCGGGCCAAGGCGAAGCTGGCCGGCCAGTCGATCGTCGGCCTCGGGTTCGCCGTGCTGGCGCTGCAGTTCCAGGACGACCGCGGGCTGGCCCCGGCCTCCCAGCACCTGTCCTTCGTGCGGGACTACGGCTGGTCCATCGGCCCGGTGCTGTTCGTCATCTTCGCGTACTTCATGATCGCCGCGATGTCGAACGGCGTGAACCTGACGGACGGTCTGGACGGCCTGGCCACCGGTGCGTCGGTGATGGTCTTCGGTGCCTACACCTTCATCGGCATCTGGGAGTACACCCAGAGCTGCGCCTACTCCATCACCGCCACCGCCAACTGCTACGACGTCCGCGACCCGCTGGACCTCGCCGTCGTCGCCGCCGCCCTGATGGGCTCCTGCTTCGGCTTCCTGTGGTGGAACACCTCGCCCGCCAAGATCTTCATGGGCGACACCGGCTCGCTCGCCCTCGGCGGCGCCCTGGCCGGTCTGGCGATCTGCTCGCGCACCGAGCTGCTGGTGGCGCTGCTCGGCGGCCTCTACGTGATCATCACCCTGTCGGTGATCATCCAGGTCGGCTCCTTCCGGATGACCGGCAAGCGCGTCTTCAAGATGGCCCCGCTGCAGCACCACTTCGAACTCAAGGGCTGGACCGAGGTCCTGATCGTGGTCCGGTTCTGGATCATCCAGGGCCTCTGCGTGGCCGTCGGCCTCGGCCTCTTCTACGCGGGATGGGTGACCGGATGACCGACCCCGGGCTGACGAACCCCGACTTCACCGACCTGCCCGTCGTCGTCGCCGGCCTCGGCGTCTCCGGCATCAGCGCCGCGCGGGTGCTGCGCGGCCTCGGCGCCGCGGTCACCGTGGTGGACGGCGGCAGCGGCCCGGGCCTGGTCGCCCGGGCCGCCGAACTGGAGGCGCTGGGCGCCGCGGTGCGCCTCGGCGACGGCGACAGCCTGCCCGAGGGCACCCGGCTGATCGTCACCTCGCCCGGCTGGGCCCCGGACAGCCCGCTGTTCGCCGCCGCCGACGCCGCCGGCGTCCCGGTCTGGGGCGACGTCGAGCTGGCCTGGCGGCTGCGCCGCCCGCTGCCCGGCACCGGCGAGCCGGCCCCCTGGCTGGCCGTCACCGGCACCAACGGCAAGACCACCACCGTCCAGATGCTCGCCTCGATCCTCACGGCCGCCGGCCGGCGCACCGCCGCCGTCGGCAACGTCGGGGTCTCGGTGCTGGACGCGGTGCTCGCCGAGGAGCCGTACGACGTGCTCGCCGTCGAGCTCTCCAGCTACCAGCTGCACTGGGCGCCCTCGCTGCGCCCGTACTCGGCGGCCGTGCTCAACCTGGCCCCCGACCACCTCGACTGGCACGGCTCGATGGAGGCCTACGCCGCCGACAAGGGCCGGATCTACGAGGGCAACGTCGTCGCCTGCGTGTACAACCTGGCCGACCCGGCCACCGAGGCGCTGGTCCGCGAGGCCGACGTCGAGGAGGGCTGCCGGGCGGTCGGCTTCGGCCTCGGTGCCCCCGGCCTGTCCAACCTCGGCGTGGTCGACGGCCTGCTGGTGGACCGCGCGTTCGTGGCCGACCGGGCCAAGAGCGCGGCCGAGCTCGGCTCCGTCGAGGACGTCAACCCGCCGGCCCCGCACAACATCGCCAACGCGCTCGCCGCGGCGGCGCTGGCCCGGGCCTACGGCGTCGAGCCGAAGGCCGTCCGGGAGGGCCTGCGGGCCTTCCGCCCGGACGCGCACCGGATCGCCGAGGTCGGGGTGGTCCGCGAGGTCGCCTACATCGACGACTCCAAGGCCACCAACACCCACGCCGCCGCCGCCTCGCTGGCCGCCTACCGGCCGATCGTCTGGATCGCCGGCGGCCTGGCCAAGGGCGCGACCTTCGACGACCTCGTCCAGGGCGCGGCCGAGCGGCTGCGGGGGGCCGTCCTGATCGGCCAGGACCGCGGGCTGATCAGGGAGGCGCTGGAGCGACACGCTCCGGATGTCCCGGTGATCGAGGCGGCCGAGGGCCAGACTGGCGCGGTGGCGATGGCCGAAGTGGTCCGTGCGGCCGCGTCGCTCGCCCGATCGGGTGACACGGTGCTGCTGGCGCCGGCCTGCGCCTCGATGGACATGTTCACCAACTACGGCGAGCGCGGCGACCTCTTCGCGGCGGCCGTCCGGGAGCTGGCGGACACCGGCGAGTGAGCCTCGGGACCGCGCCGACGACCGTCGGCGCCGGATCGGAGCGGCCCGCGGGCGGACGAGCCGCGTACAGGGAGAACGGGTAGGGGCGTGGTGGCGGGGCAGGGCAGAGCGGATTCCGGCGTTTCGGAGCAGGGTGCCGCCGAGCCGTGGCGAGTGATCTCCGCCACCACGACCAAGTACAAGTCGGCCGGGCCGCTGGCCCGGGTCTGGGCCTTCCGGGACCGGCTGCGGTACTGGCTGGACCGCCCGCTCACGCCCTACCTGCTGGTCGTCGGCACCACGCTGCTGCTGGTCGTCCTCGGTCTGATGATGGTCTTCTCGGCCTCGCAGATCCTCGCCCTGGGCCAGCACCACTCGGCCCAGTACTACTTCCTCAAACAGCTGGTCGCGGCCACCCTGGGGCTGGTCCTGCTGATCGGCTTCGCCTCCGTGCCGCTGGCCGTGCTGCGGGTGATCGTCTACCCGGTGATGTTCGGGGTGATCGGCGCGCTCACACTGGTCGCCGTGCCCGGCATCGGGGTGCGGATCAACGGCAACCAGAACTGGCTGGACTTCGGGTTCTTCCAGTTCCAGCCCTCCGAGTTCGCCAAGCTCGCGCTGGTGCTCTGGGGCGCCGACCTGCTCGCCCGCAAGCAGAAGGCCGGCACCCTGACCTCCTGGAAGCACCTGCTCGTCCCGCTGGTGCCGGGGGCCCTGCTGCTGCTCGCGCTGATCATGTTCGGCGGCGACATGGGCACCTCGATGATCCTGGTGGCGATGCTGTTCGCGCTGCTCTGGATGGTCGGGGCGCCGCTGCGGCTGTTCGTGGCCACCCTCGGGGTGGCGGTCGTGGTCTGCACCGCGCTGGTGGTGACCGTCCCGCACCGCGCCGAGCGGCTGAGCTGCATCGGCGTCACCAAGCTCGACCCGGAGGGGGCCTGCTTCCAGGCCCTGCACGGCGTCTTCGCGTTCGCGAACGGCGGCGGCTTCGGCACCGGGCTGGGCGCCGGCGTCGAGAAGTGGGGCCAGCTGCCCGAGGCGCACACCGACTTCATCTTCGCCGCGACCGGCGAGGAACTGGGCCTGGTGGGGACGCTGTCGGTGATCGGCCTCTTCGCGGCACTAGGCTACGCGGGTATCCGTGTGGCCATCGGTACGAGGGACCCCTTCGTCAGGTACGCCGCGGGAGCCGCCACCACCTGGATCATGGCGCAGGCCATGATCAACCTGGGGTCGGCGCTGGGACTGCTGCCCATCGCGGGCGTCCCGCTCCCGCTGTTCTCCTACGGCGGTTCCGCCATGCTGTCGGCCATGTCCGCGATCGGAGTGCTGCTGTGCCTGGCGCGCAGCACCTCCGGCGCGAAGGCGGCGCTGGCCGCCCGGAGCAAGAACTCCCGGATCAGGAAGCGACTGGCCCGGGTGCTGCCACGACGACGAACCACAGCGCGCCCGGCCCCGGTGCCGGCACGCAGGGAGCGGTGAATTTCGGTGCATGTCGTACTCGCCGGCGGGGGGACCGCCGGTCACATCGAGCCGGCCATGGCCCTCGCGGACGCCCTCCGCAGGCACGACCCGTCGATCGGGATCACCGCCCTGGGAACGGAGCGCGGTCTGGAGACCCGGCTGGTGCCCGAGCGCGGCTACCAGCTGGAGCTCATCCCGGCCGTCCCGCTGCCCCGCAAGCCCACCCCGGAGCTGATCACCGTCCCGGGCCGGCTGCGCGGGACGGTGCGGGCCGCCCAGGAGATCATCGAGCGGGTCAAGGCGGACGCCGTGGTCGGCTTCGGCGGCTACGTCGCGATGCCCGCCTACCTGGCCGCCAAGCGGGCCGGGGTGCCGATCGTGGTGCACGAGGCGAACGCCCGTCCGGGTCTGGCCAACAAGATCGGCGCCCGCTACAGCGACTTCGTGGCGGTGTCCACGCCGGACAGCAAGCTGCGCGACTCCCGGTACATCGGCATCCCGCTGCGCCGGACCATCGCCACCCTGGACCGCGGCGCCGCCCGTCCGGAGGCCCGGCACTACTTCGGCCTCGACCAGCGGCTGCCCACCCTGCTGGTGTCCGGCGGCTCCCAGGGCGCGCGCCGGCTGAACGAGACGGTCACCGCGATCGCCCCGCGGCTGCAGCAGTACGGCGTGCAGATCCTGCACGCGGTCGGCCCGAAGAACGAGCTGCCGCAGGTGGAGGACATCCCCGGGATGCCGCCGTACCGCGCGGTGCCGTACGTCGACCGGATGGACCTCGCCTACGCGGCCGCCGACCTGATGCTCTGCCGGGCCGGCGCCATGACGGTGGCCGAGCTGGCGGCCGTCGGGCTGCCCGCCGCGTTCGTCCCGCTGCCGATCGGCAACGGCGAGCAGCGGCTGAACGCCCAGCCGATGGTCAAGGCCGGCGGCGGCCTGCTGGTGGACGACGCCGAGCTGACCCCGGACTGGGTGCTGCAGAACGTGCTGCCGGTGCTCACCGACCCGCAGCGGCTGTGGGACATGAGCCGGGCCGCCGCCGAGTTCGGCCGCCGGGACGCCGACGACCTGCTGGTCGGCATGGTCTACGAGGCGATCGAGGCCTCCCGCGGCGGCCGCCGCCGTGGCTGACGGCCGGCTCGCCGACCCGCTGGAGGACGAGCTGGAGGACGAGGAGTCCGCTCCCCGCCTCCGGCTCTCCCGGCGGGGCGTCGTGGTGCTGAGCGTGCTCGGTGCCGCGGTGCTCGGCGTGCTGGCCTGGGTGGTCTTCCTCTCCTCGGTGCTGGACGTGCGCGAGGTCGCCGTGCAGGGGGCGAAGGACGACAAGCTGACGGCGGACCAGGTCCGCGAGGCGATCGGCCGGGTCGGCGACGGCCCGCTGGCCCGGGTGGACCTGGACGCCGTGCAGCACCGGGTGGAGGCGATCCCGCGGGTGGCCAAGGCCGAGGTCTGGCGGGGCTGGCCGCACACCCTCCAGGTGAAGGTCGTCCAGCGCACTCCGGTGGCCGCCGTCAAGGGGGACGACGGACGGTTCACCCAGGTGGACGCCGCCGGCGTGAGCTTCGCCACCGAGTCGGCCCCGCCGGCCGGGGTCCCGGTGGTGGAACTGCGGCTCAGTCAGCAGGCGAAGGACTCGGACGGGGTCATCTCCCGCGCGCAGCTGGTGCAGGGCGCGGTCTCGGTGGCGGCCGGTCTGCCGCCCGAGGTGGCCAAGCGGGCCGGGGCGGTTCTCGTGCATTCCTACGACGACATCCAGCTGCAGCTCAGCGGGGGTGCGACGGTGCGCTGGGGGAGTCCGGAACAGATCGATCGAAAGGCCCGGGTCCTGGTGGCGTTGATGGGTCAGAAGGGCACGAACTTTGACGTGAGTGCGCCGGAGGCGCCGGCGGTGTCGGGATGATCCGGTAGGTTCTGTGCCTGAGGGAGGGGTTGACGCCTCGAAGTGTCGGCCCGACCCTTGGTGGTCACCCCGGTTTCCTTAGCCGGCCGATGATCACATAGGCTCAAAAGAAAAAGGGAAGCTCGGCGTGTTCGTTGAAACGCGTGCCCGGAGCCACCTAGTGTCCTGTGTCACCAGACTGTGCCCCCTGGTGATGTGACGGAGGCACAGGACTAACCCTAAAGGTCAAGTTTAGGGTTGGGGTCGGCGGTCGGCATTTCGGACATTCAGTCAGAAACCAGGCTCCCTACCCATCGACATCCGTCGGAACGGCCCCGTCGGGCCGGGCCGACCCGGAAATTCGAGGCGAGAGGCCTTCGACGTGGCAGCACCGCAGAACTACCTCGCAGTCATCAAGGTCGTCGGAATCGGCGGCGGTGGTGTCAACGCCATCAACCGGATGATCGAGGTCGGTCTCAAGGGCGTCGAGTTCATCGCGATCAACACCGATGCGCAGGCCCTCCTGATGAGCGACGCCGACGTCAAGCTCGATGTGGGCCGTGAACTCACCCGGGGCCTCGGCGCCGGCGCCAACCCCGAGGTCGGCCGCAAGGCGGCCGAGGACCACCGCGAGGAGATCGAGGAGGTCCTCAAGGGGGCCGACATGGTCTTCGTCACCGCGGGCGAGGGTGGTGGCACGGGCACGGGCGGCGCGCCCGTCGTCGCCAACATCGCCCGTTCGCTCGGCGCCCTGACCATCGGCGTGGTCACCCGCCCCTTCACCTTCGAGGGCCGGCGCCGTGCCAACCAGGCCGAGGACGGCATCGCGAGCCTGCGCGAGGAGGTCGACACCCTCATCGTGATCCCGAACGACCGGCTGCTGTCGATCTCGGACCGCCAGGTCAGCGTGCTCGACGCGTTCCGCTCGGCCGACCAGGTCCTGCTCTCCGGTGTCCAGGGCATCACCGACCTGATCACCACCCCCGGTCTGATCAACCTCGACTTCGCGGACGTCAAGTCCGTCATGTCGGACGCCGGTTCGGCGCTCATGGGCATCGGCTCGGCCCGCGGTGAGGACCGCGCCAAGGCGGCCGCCGTGATGGCGATCTCCTCGCCGCTGCTGGAGGCCTCGATCGACGGCGCCCGCGGCGTGCTGCTGTCCATCTCGGGCGGCTCCGACCTCGGTCTGTTCGAGATCAACGAGTCGGCCCAGCTGGTCAGCGAGGCCGCCCACCCCGAGGCCAACATCATCTTCGGTGCGGTCATCGACGACGCGCTCGGCGACGAGGTGCGCGTCACCGTCATCGCGGCCGGCTTCGACGGCGGGCAGCCGCCGGCGATCGTCCGCGACCCGGTGGTCAAGTCCACCCCGGCCGCCGCGACCACCCCGTCCGCCGCCCCGGAGCGCCCGGCCGCCCGGCCGTCCTACGGGAGCATCGGTTCGGTGACCTCCCGCTCGGAGGGCGAGGCCCCGGCCGCCCCGCGCGCCGCGGAGGCCCCGGCCACCGCCACCGCCGCCCCGGTGCCCCCGCAGGTGCAGCCGGCCCGCCAGCCGTACGTGGAGAGCCCGGCGGAGGAGCTCGACGTCCCGGACTTCCTTAAGTGATCGATCACGCGGTACGCGCGGGTGCTCACTTCGCCTTCACCGACCGGTGGGGCGGGGTGAGCACTTCGCCGTACGGGGAGCTCAACCTCGGCGGCGCGGTGGGCGACGACCCGGCGGCCGTCCGCGAGAACCGGGCGATAGCCGCCCGGGAGCTCGGACTGGACCCGGCCGACGTGGTGTGGATGAGCCAGGTGCACGGCGCGGACGTCGCCGTGGTGACGGAGCGCCAGCCACTCGGGGAGGCCCCGACGGTCGACGCGGTGGTCACCGACCGGCCGCTCGCGCTCGCCGTGCTGACCGCCGACTGCACCCCGGTGCTGCTGGCCGACCCGGTGGCGGGGGTGGTGGGCGCGGCCCACGCCGGCCGCCCGGGCCTGGCGGCCGGGGTGGTGCCCGCGGTGGTGCGGGCGATGGTCGAACTGGGGGCCGAGCCGGGCCGGATCGCCGCCGCGACCGGCCCCGCGGTCTGCGGCCGCTGCTACGAGGTGCCGGCCGCGCTGCGGGCCGAGGTCGCCGCGGCGGTGCCCGCCGCGTTCGCCGAGACCTCCTGGGGGACGCCGGCACTGGACGTGCCGGAGGGGGTCGCGGCCCAGCTGGCCGCGGCCGGGGTCACGGGACCGGTGCGGTCACCGGTCTGCACCCTGGAGTCCGCCGATCACTACTCCTACCGCCGCGAGCAGCGCACCGGCCGGCTCGCGAGCTACGTCTGGTTGGGCCCTGATCACTGATGACGAACGACATCTACGGACCGTTCCCGGGGAGCGCGGACTTCCTGGACGCGCTGACGGAGGGCCAGCGGGCCCGGTACGAGGAGCTGGGGACCAACCTCGACGTGGTGGAGCGGCGGATCGCCGACGCCTGCGCGGCCGCCGGACGGCCGCGCGACGAGGTCACCCTGATCGTCGTGACCAAGACCTACCCCGCCGAGGACAGCGCGCTGCTGGCCGGCCTGGGGGTGACCGACGTCGCGGAGAACCGCGACCAGGACGCCGCACCCAAGGCAGTGCAGTGCAGAAACCTTCCTCTTGACTGGCACTTCGTCGGACAGCTGCAGACCAACAAGGTCCGCTCGGTCGTCGGCTACGCCAACCACGTGCACTCGGTGGACCGGCTGCGGCTCGTGGAGTCGCTCTCGGCCGCGGTGCTGAAGGCGGAGCGCCCCGAACTCGGCTGTCTGGTGCAGGTGGCCCTGGACAAGGAGCACGGCGAGGGCGGGCACCGGGCCGGGGTCGCCCCGGAGGACGTCGCGGAGCTCACCGACGCGATCGCCGACACGCCCGGGCTCCGGCTGGACGGTGTGATGACCGTCGCCCCGCTGGCCGGACCGCTGGCCGGGGACCCGGCCCGGGCCTTCGCGCGGCTGGCGGAAATCGCAACCGCCGTACGGACGGACCATCCTGCTGCCACCATGGTCTCCGCAGGGATGAGCGGTGACCTCGAGCAGGCGATTGCCGCCGGGGCGACACATGTGCGCGTCGGAACGGCGGTACTCGGAGTGAGGTCACCCCTCAGGTAACGTCACCGGGTAGTAGATCAGACTGCAGGACAAAATAGGACAGAATCTAGCAGCTCCCCGGAGCGCTAGCGAACCGTGGATCGCAGCTCCGCGGCCCCCACCCCACGAACTCTGAGCGGCCGTCGGCCTGACGCGCCGTCGTGGGTGGACCGCGGAATCCGCGGGCAGGGCCGTAACGGCCTGGCCGCCGGGACGGAGTCGGTCCGCACGGAGCGAGCGACCACCGGAAGGTGCGCGTTTCGCGAAGCAGCCACCGGGCGCCTGCGCGGTGGCCATGAGCGGAGGAGACAGGAGCATGGCCGGCGCAATGCGCAAGATGGCGGTCTACCTCGGCCTCGTGGAGGACGAGACGTACGACGGCCAGGGGTACGACCCCGACGACGACTACGACGCGGACCCCGAGCCGATTCGCACGGGACAGCGGACCGAGGACATTCCCCGGCCGGCCCCCGCGCCCGCCCCGGTCTCCTCGATCACCCCGCAGCCGGTGCCGGCGGCGGTCCCGATCCGGCAGGAGACCCCGAGGATGGCACCAGTGTCGTCCATCACACCCGAACGCCGCCACAACCTGGAGAAGAGCGCCCCGGTGATCATGCCCAAGGTAGTGAACGAACGAGAGCCCTACCGCATCACCACGCTGCACCCCCGGACCTACAACGAGGCCCGTACCATCGGGGAACAGTTCCGCGGCGGGACCCCTGTGATCATGAATCTCACCGAGATGGACGACACGGACGCCAAGCGGCTCGTAGACTTCGCCGCTGGACTCGTCTTCGGTCTGCACGGCAGTATCGAGCGCGTGACACAGAAGGTGTTCCTGCTGTCGCCTGCTAACGTCGATGTCACGGCGGAGGACAAGGCTCGGATCGCCGAGGGTGGGTTCTTCAACCAGAGCTGACCCGGCCACGACTTTACGTGTGGATCCGATCAACAGTGGGTTAGCGACAGGCGACGAGCGGCAGGCCCCAGGGCCGGACCGGGGAGAGGGAAAACGCGATGGACATCGTGTGGGCGGTGCTCTACTACGCCCTGACCGTCTTCCTGGTGTTCCTGCTTGCACGGCTGGTCATGGACTGGGTCTTCCAGTTCGCGCGTTCGTGGCGGCCGGGCAAGGCCATGGTCCTGGTCCTGGAGGCCACGTACACTGTCACGGATCCGCCGCTCAAGCTTCTTCGGCGGTTCATCCCGCCGTTGCGTTTCGGGGGCGTGGCGCTCGACCTGTCCTTCTTCGTACTGATGATCATTGTGTATGTCCTGATCTCGCTTGTGCGGCCCTAGTCGTAGGTGAGCGATGCGACAGGATGCCGGTGTGCCGACGATCACGTTGAGGTGAAGAGATGCCATTGACCCCCGAGGACGTTCGGAACAAGCAGTTCACGACCGTCCGCCTGCGCGAAGGCTATGACGAGGACGAGGTCGATGCCTTCCTCGACGAGGTCGAGGCGGAGCTGACCCGCCTGCTCCGCGAGAACGAGGACCTGCGCGCCAAGCTGGCGGCCGCCACCCGTGCCGCCGCCCAGAACCAGGCCAACATGCGGAAGGAGCCGCCGCAGGACAGCCGTCCCGGCGCCCCCGTCCCGGCCGCCATATCCGGCCCGCCGGTCCCCGGCCAGCAGGGCCCGGGCGGCCCGCAGCAGATGGGCGGGCCCGGTGGCCCCCAGCAGCAGCAGATGGGCGGCCCGCAGCAGCAGATGGGCAACCAGCCCCTCGGCCTGCCCTCCGGTGCCCCGCAGCTCCCCGCCGGCCCCCAGCAGATGGGCGGCCCGCAGCAGCAGATGAACCAGACCATGGGCGGCCAGCAGCAGCTGGTCCAGCCGATGGGCGGTCAGATGCTGCAGCCCATGGGCGGCCCCGGTGGCCCGCAGCAGATGGGCAACCCGATGGGCCAGGGCATGGGCCAGCAGCAGATGCAGCCGATGGGCGGCCCCATGGGCGGCCCGCCGCAGCAGATGGGCGGCCCGATGGGCGGCCCCATGCAGCAGCAGGGCCCCGGTGGCGACAGCGCCGCCCGCGTCCTGGCGCTCGCTCAGCAGACCGCCGACCAGGCGATCTCCGAGGCCCGCTCCGAGGCCAACAAGATCGTCGGCGAGGCGCGCAGCCGGGCCGAGGGCCTGGAGCGCGACGCCCGTGCCAAGGCCGACGCCCTGGAGCGGGACGCGCAGGAGAAGCACCGCGTCGCGATGGGCTCCCTGGAGTCCGCCCGCGCCACGCTGGAGCGCAAGGTCGAGGACCTGCGGGCCTTCGAGCGTGAGTACCGCACGCGTCTGAAGTCGTACCTGGAGACCCAGCTGCGCCAGCTGGAGTCGCAGGCCGACGACTCGCTCGCCCCGCCGCGGATCCCCGCCACCGCGTCGCTGCCTCCGGCGGCCTCGTCGATGGCTCCGGCCGGTGCCGGTTCGATGGGCGGCGCGCCGTCCTTCGGCGGCAACCAGCCGTCCTTCGGTGGCAGCACGCCGTCGTTCGGCGGTCAGAGCTCCTTCGGCGGCAACGCCCCGGCGCCGAGCTTCGGTGTGCCGGCCCCCGGTGGCAACACCGGTGCGCCGCAGATGCAGCCGGCCGGGATGACCCAGCCGATGGCCGCGGTCCGTCCGCAGCCGCCGCAGCCGATGCAGCAGGCCCCGGCGCCGATGCGCGGCTTCCTCATCGACGAGGACGGCGACAACTGAGGTCCTAGCCCGACCTTCCGGAGCGCCCCCCGTCCGACCCCCAGGGTCGGGCGGGGGGCGCTCCCGTCGTTCGAGGGGGCGGCCGGACGGAAACGGCGGAGCCGCCGCCACCCCGGTGAGGGGTGGCGGCGGCTCCGGGTGTCGGTCAGGCCTTGCGGAGCTGGAAGGCGAGGCCGAGGGAGTCGTCGGAGAAGGTCTCGGAGTCCCAGTCCGCCGCGCCCGCGGCGAAGTCGGTGGCGAGGACCTCCTCGGCGACCAGGGGGCCGTGCTCGGCGATGGCCTCGGCGGTCTCCTCGGCGGTCGCCCGCCAGCGCAGGACGATGCGGTCGGCGACGTCCAGGCCGGAGTTCTTCCGGGCCTCCTGGATCTGGCGGATGGCGTCGCGGGCGATGCCGAGCCGCTTGAGCTCCGGGGTGATCGCCAGGTCGAGCGCGACGGTGGCACCGGACTCGTTGGCGACGGCCCAGCCCTCGCGCGGGGTCTCGGTGATGATCACCTCGTCCGGGGAGAGCGTGACCGTCTCGCCGTCCAGCTCGACCGAGGTCTCGCCGTCGGCACGCAGCTCGGCGGCCAGGCGGGCGGCGTCGGTGGCGGCGACCGCCTTGGCGACGTCCTGCACGCCCTTGCCGAAGCGCTTGCCCAGCGCACGGAAGTTGGCCTTGGCGCTGGTGTCGACCAGCGAGCCCCCCACCTCCGCCAGGGACTCCAGGGCGGAGACGTTGAGCTCCTCGGCGATCTGCGCGCGCAGGTCGGCGGGCAGCTCGTCCCAGCCCTGGGCGGCGACCAGCGCGCGGGACAGCGGCTGGCGGGTCTTGACGCCCGACTCGGCGCGGGTCGCCCGGCCGAGCTCGACCAGGCGGCGGACCAGCGCCATGTGGCGGGAGAGGTCGGCGTCGACGAGCGACTCGTCGGCCACCGGCCAGGCGGACAGGTGCACCGAGGCCGGGGCGTCCGGGACGACCGGGACGACCAGGTCCTGCCAGACCTGCTCGGTGATGAACGGGGTCAGCGGCGCCATCAGGCGGGTGACCGTCTCCAGCGCCTCGTGCAGGGTCGCGAGCGCGGCGGCGTCGCCCTGCCAGAAGCGGCGGCGGCCGCGGCGGACGTACCAGTTGGACAGGTCGTCGACGAAGCCGGAGAGCAGCTTGCCGGCGCGCTGGGTGTCGTACGCCTCGAAGGCCGCGTCGACCTCGCGGACCAGGGTGTTGAGCTCGGAGAGCACCCAGCGGTCCAGCTGCGGGCGGTCGGCCGGGGCCGGGTCGGCGGCGGAGGGGGACCAGCCGGCGGTGCGCGCGTACAGGGCCTGGAAGGCGACGGTGTTCCAGTAGGTGAGGAGGGTCTTGCGGACCACCTCCTGGATGGTGCCGTGGCCGACCCGGCGGGCCGACCAGGGCGAGCCGCCGGCCGCCATGAACCAGCGGACGGCGTCGGCGCCGTGCTGGTCCATCAGCGGGATCGGCTGCAGGATGTTGCCCAGGTGCTTGGACATCTTGCGGCCGTCCTCGGCCAGGATGTGGCCCAGGCAGACGACGTTCTCGTAGCTGTTCCTGTCGAACACCAGGGTGCCGACGGCCATCAGCGTGTAGAACCAGCCGCGGGTCTGGTCGATCGCCTCGGAGATGAACTGCGCCGGGTAGCGCTTCTCGAACAGCTCCTTGTTCTCGTACGGGTAGCCGTACTGGGCGAAGGGCATCGAGCCCGAGTCGTACCAGGCGTCGATGACCTCGGGCACCCGGGTGGAGGTGCCGCCGCACTCGCGGCAGCCGAAGGTCACGTCGTCGATGTACGGGCGGTGCGGGTCGAGGGCGCTCTGGTCGGTGCCGGTGAGCTCGGAGAGCTCGGCCAGCGAGCCGACGCAGGTGAGGTGGCCCTCCTCGCAGCGCCAGATCGGCAGCGGGGTGCCCCAGTAGCGGTTGCGGCTGAGCGCCCAGTCGATGTTGTTGTTCAGCCAGTCGCCGAAGCGGCCGTGCTTGACCGTCCCGGGGAACCAGTTGGTGGCCTCGTTCTCGCGGATCAGCGCGTCCTTGACGGCGGTGGTCCGGATGTACCAGGACGGCTGCGCATAGTAGAGCAGCGCGGTGTGGCAGCGCCAGCAGTGCGGGTAGCTGTGCTCGTACGGCAGGTGGCGGAAGAGCAGGCCGCGCTCCTGGAGGTCCGCGACCAGGGCCTCGTCGGCCTTCTTGAAGAACTGGCCGCCGACCAGCGGGACCTCGGGGGCGAAGGTGCCGTCGGCCAGCACCGGGTTGACCACCGGCAGGCCGTACCTGCGGCAGGTCGCGAGGTCGTCCGCGCCGAAGGCGGGCGACTGGTGGACGATGCCGGTGCCGTCCTCGGTGGTGACGTAGTCGGCGTTGAGGACGTAGTGCGCGTCCTCGATCTCGACCAGGTCGAAGGGGCGGCGGTAGGCCCAGCGCTCCATCTCGGCACCGGTGAAGGACTCGCCGGTGGTCTCCCACCCCTCGCCGAGTGCCTTGGCGAGCAGCGGCTCGGCGACGACGAGCTGTTCCGTCCCGTCGGTGGCCACCACGTAGGTGACCTCCGGGTGGACGGCGGCGGCGGTGTTGGAGACCAGGGTCCACGGGGTGGTGGTCCACACCAGCAGGGCGGCCCGGCCGGCCAGCGGTCCGCCGGTCAGCGGGAAGCGGACGAAGACCGAGGGGTCGACCACGGTCTCGTAGCCCTGGGCCAGCTCGTGGTCGGACAGGCCGGTGCCGCAGCGCGGGCACCAGGGGGCGACCCGGTGGTCCTGGACCAGCAGGCCCTTGTCGAAGATCTGCTTGAGCGACCACCAGACGGACTGGACGTACGACGGGTCCATCGTGCGGTAGGCCTCGTCGAGGTCGACCCAGTACCCCATGCGGGTGGTCAGCTCGGCGAAGGCGTCGGTGTGGCGGGTCACCGACTCGCGGCACTTGGCGTTGAACTCGGCGATGCCGTACGCCTCGATGTCCTGCTTGCCGGAGAAGCCGAGCTCCTTCTCGACGGCGAGCTCGACCGGGAGGCCGTGGCAGTCCCAGCCGGCCTTGCGGGCGACGTGGTAGCCCTTCATCGTCCGGTAGCGGGGGAAGACGTCCTTGAAGACGCGGGCCTCGATGTGGTGGGCGCCGGGCATGCCGTTCGCGGTCGGCGGGCCCTCGTAGAAGACCCACTCGGGGCGGCCCTCGGACTGCTCCAGGCTGCGCTGGAAGACCTTGTCGTCCTGCCAGAAGGACAGGATCCGGTGCTCGAGGGCAGGCAGGTCGACCTGTGCGGGGACGGGGTTATAGGTGCTCATCGCTGGCGTCTACCTCCGGCGGATGCGTGGGCTGGATCCTCCGGAGGGACGAGACGGCGTGCCGTCCCGCGGTACCACCCTCCTTGGCCGCGATGGTGACTGCGGCCCTCTTGTTTGGGCTTGCTGCCGGGTCTACCGGGCCGCCGGGGGGCGGCCGTTCTTCCGGCGGCTCCGGGGTGATCTTCCCGCCGTGCACACCCCCGGGCTCGCACCGTCCCCGGGTCGCTGGTGGCTGCGTACGTCGGTACTCGTCCCATCTGCGCCTTGCACGGCCAGTGTATCGGCCGGGCGAACCCGTTTGTCCAAACCGTTTCCCGGGGGCCCGTCCGGGGGGGGTGGGAAGGGGCGGTTAGGCGGGGGTGATCTGGGCACAAGTCTGGTCAGCGCGCGGGGCGTGGCGGCTGGGGCGGCTGCCTGGGTGGGATCATCGTGAGGCGTCGGTATGTCATGTTGTGACCGGTTTTGATCGGGATTATCGTTCCGGCACTGGAGGCCGCCGGGAACCGGCGGCTCGATTCGTTCGTAGATGGGGTCGAAGCCATGGCTGAGAAGGCAACCGGCGCGGGTACCGCCACCAAGCGGGCACGCAAGGCCGTGGCGGCCGATCCAGGGGAGGGGACCGTGACCACTACCGCACGGCAGAACAGCAGCACCGACACCGTCACCGTGACGCGCGGCGCGGAGTCCGTCGACCCGGCCACGTTGCCGATCCGGCCCGGCGAGGACCCGTGGACCACCGGCGAGGTGCACGAGCTGCACACCGAGCTCATCAGCGAACTGGACCGCCTGCGCAACGAGATCGACGCCGCCGAGGCGGCCATCTCCGGCCTGATGCGCGACTCCAACGACGGAGCCGGCGACGACCAGGTGGACGCCGGTACGAAGAACATCTCCCGGGAGAGCGAGCTCGCGCTGGCCAACAACGCCCGGGACAGCCTCGCCCAGACCGAGCGCGCCCTGGCCCGGCTGGAGGGCGTCGGCTTCGGCACCTGCGAGTCCTGCGGCAAGGCGATCGGCAAGGCCCGGATGCAGGCCTTCCCCCGGGCGACGCTCTGCGTGCAGTGCAAGGCCAAGCAGGAACGCCGCTGAACCGACCGACCGGCGCGACGCGGGGGGTCGGGCTTGCCGTACGCTCGACCCCGTAACGTCGCCCGACCCCTGCAGCGCATCCGGCCCGGATGCGCCGGGCCCGGCGACCAGGGCCCACCCTCCCCCGCTCCGGACGGGGGAGCTCCATCGGCAGCGGAGCGGATCATCAGTACGCAAGGTTCCCCCCAGACCCGGGACGACGCCGTCCCGACCCCCGCCGAAGCCGTGGAGGTGGCCGTGGCCGAGCCCACCGAGCCCACCGAGCCCACCGAGGCGCCCGCTCCGGTCGCGGCGGAGGCGCCGAAGGGCCCCCGGCGGATCGGCGTGCTGCTGGTCGTCGCCCTGCTCGCCTTCCTGATCGACTTCGGCAGCAAGCTGCTGGTGGTGGCCCGGCTGGAGAACCACTCGGCGATCAAGGTGATCGGCGACGTCGTCACCTTCCAGGTCATCCGCAACTCCGGCGCCGCCTTCGGCATGGGCCAGGCGCTGACCGTCGTCTTCACGATGATCGCCTCGGCCGTCATCGTGGTGATCTGGCGGATCGCCCGCCGGCTGTACAGCCTGCCCTGGGCGATCGCGCTCGGGCTGCTGCTCGGCGGTGCCCTGGGCAACCTCACCGACCGGCTGTTCCGCGCGCCGGGCGTCTTCCGCGGGCACGTCGTCGACTTCATCTCCGTCCAGCACTTCGCGGTGTTCAACCTCGCCGACTCGGCGATCGTCTGCGGCGGCATCCTCGTGGTGCTGCTCTCCTTCCGGGGCAGCAACCCGGACGGCACCGTCCACCAGCAGAGCGCCAAGGGCGAGTAGCGGGCCCTCCCGCCAGGGGCGGGCGGAGCTCGGCGGACGGGGGCGGCCCGGGTTTCCGGCATACTCGTACGGGTGAGTACCGCAGCGCAGATCCGCAGCCTCCCCGTACCCGACGGCCTGGAGGGCGAGCGCCTCGACGCCGCCCTCGCCCGGATGTTCGGCTTCTCCCGGACGAAGGCCGCCGAGCTGGCCGCCGACGGCAAGGTGACGCTCGACGGCGCCGTGGCCGGCAAGTCGGACCGGGTGACCGCCGGCTCCTGGCTGGAGGTCGAGATCCCCGCCCCCGCCGCCCCGGTGCAGATCGTCGCCGAGCCCGTCGAGGGCATGCGGATCGTCCACGACGACGAGGACATCGTGCTCGTCGACAAGCCGGTCGGCGTCGCCGCGCACCCCAGCCCCGGCTGGACCGGCACCACCGTCATCGGCGGTCTGGCCGCCGCCGGCTACCGGATCTCCACCTCCGGCGCGGCCGAGCGCCAAGGCATCGTGCACCGGCTCGACGTCGGCACCTCGGGCCTGATGGTGGTCGCCAAGTCCGAGCGCGCGTACACCGACCTCAAGCGGCAGTTCCACGACCGGATCACCGAGAAGCGCTACCACACGCTCGTCCAGGGGCACCCGGACCCGATGAGCGGCACCGTGGACGCGCCGATCGGGCGCCACCCCAGCTCCGACTGGAAGTGGGCCGTCACCCGCGACGGCAAGGCCTCCATCACCCACTACGACCTCATCGAGGCGTACCGCGCGGCCTCGCTGCTCGACATCAAGCTGGAGACCGGCCGCACCCACCAGATCCGGGTGCACATGTCCGCGCTGCGCCACCCCTGCGTGGGCGACCTGACCTACGGCGCCGACCCGACGCTCGCCAAGCGCCTCGGGCTGACCCGGCAGTGGCTGCACGCCGTCTCGCTCGGCTTCGAGCACCCGGCGGACGGGCAGTGGGTCGAGTTCAAGAGCGAGTACCCGGCCGACCTGCGGAAGGCGCTCGACATCATCTCGGCGGAGAGCTGACATGGCGGTGACCGTCCGGGTCGCCGAGGGCGAGGCGGACCTCGCGCTGGTGCACGGTGTCCGGCGCGCGGTGTTCATCGTCGAACAGGGGATCCCCGAGGACGAGGAGTGGGACGACCTCGACCCCACCTCGGAGCACCTGCTGGCCGTCGGCGCCGACGGCACCCCGCTGGGGACGGCGCGGCTGATCCACGGCGAGCAGGCCCTGAAGCTCACCGGCGGCGTCGAGGGGCGGGTGCTGCTCGGGCGGCTCGCCGTCGTCGCGGCGGCCCGGGGGACCGGGCTCGGCGCGGACCTGGTGCGGGCGATCGAGGCGGCCGCACTGGCCCGCGGCGCCCGTGAGGTGGAGCTGCACGCGCAGGTGCAGGCGCTCGGGTTCTACGAGCGGCTCGGGTACGCGGCGGAGGGGCCGGTGTACCAGGACGGCGGGATCCCGCACCGGACGATGACCCGGGTGCTGTAGCCGCCTCCCCCCGGAGGGCCGTCAGACGGTTCCCCGTGCCCGGTCCGGGCACGGGGAACGCGGCTTTCCGGGCGGTGCGGGGCGGAGTCGGAGGGCGGCCCCGGCGGGCGGGGCGGCCGGCTTTATCGGACGCCTACCCCTGCGGCGGATACGATCAGCCCCCATGGAGTTCGGTGGGGCGTGGCGCCGGTGGCGCGGCCGGGGTACGACGGTACGGCGCAGACTGGTGGCCGGTGCGGTCGCCCTGGTGGCGGTGGTCGGGGCCGGTACGGCCGCGGTGGCGTCCGGCGGTGAGCAGGCGGTCCAACAGGAGGACCGGTTCCTGAGCATGCCCGAGACCCCCGGCAGCGACCGGCAGGTCCAGCTGGACACCTCCTTCTTCACCACCGGCACCGGCCCCAGGCCGGCCGTGCTGCTCGCGCACGGCTTCGGCGGCTCCAAGGAGGGCGAGCGGGAGCGCGCCCAGCAGCTGGCCCGGCAGGGCTACGCGGTGCTGACCTGGTCGGCGCGCGGCTTCGGACGCTCCGGCGGCAAGATCGGCCTCAACGCGCCCGACCGCGAGGTCGAGGACGTCAAGCACCTGGTGGACTGGCTGGCCCAGCGGCCCGAGGTGCAGCTCGACGCGCCCGGCGACCCGAGGGTCGGCATCACCGGAGCCTCCTACGGCGGCGGCGTCGCCCTGCTCGCCTCCGCCTACGACCACCGGATCGACGCCGTCGCCACCCAGATCACCTGGTGGAACCTGGCCGACGCGCTGTTCCCGCAGGGCGTCGAGGGATCCGGCGCGGTGGACGGCGTCTTCAAGAAGCTCTGGGCCGGGATCTTCTTCACCACCGGCGCGGCCGGCGACCTCGGACCCTCGGGCGGCGCCCCGCGCGGCGGCGGGACGGCGGCGCAGCCGGGCGGTGCCCCGCAGGCCGGCCCGTCCCAGGACGCCGAGGTCGGCTGCGGCCGGTTCCTGGACACCCTGTGCCAGATGTACGACCGGGTCGCCACCGCCGGGCACGCGGACCCGGAGGCCGTCGCCCTGCTGGAACGCTCCAGTCCGTCCTCGGTGGCCGGGCAGCTCAAGGCGCCCACGCTGGTCGTCCAGGGGCAGCAGGACTCGCTGTTCCCGCTCGACCAGGGCGACCGGATCGCCCGGGCGGTCGCCGCCAACGGCGCGCCCGTCTCGGTGGACTGGTTCGCGGGCGGGCACGACGGCGGCACCGACACCAGCGCCCGGGTCGACGACCGGGTGACCGCCTGGTTCGACCACTACCTGCGCGGCCGCGGCAACGACACCGGCCCGGCGTTCCGGGTCACCCGCACCGGCGGCGTCGACTCCACCGGCTTCCAGGCCGTGCTGCGCGGCGCCAGCGCCGACCGCTACCCCGGACTGGGCGGCACGGGCAGCCGGTCCGTCGAGCTCACCGGCGGTGGCGGCGACGGCGAGCGGACCTTCGCGAACCCGCCCGGCGGCGCCCCGCCCGGGATCTCCACCGTGCCCGGGATCGGCGCGCTCAGCCAGGCCGCCTCGCTCGGAGCCGGGCTGGCGCTCGACTTCCCCGGCCAGAACGCCGCCTTCGACTCCGCGCCGCTGGACCGCCCGCTGCACCTGACCGGGCAGCCCACCGTGCCGCTGCGGGTGCAGGCCGACCGGCCCGACGCGGTGCTCTTCGCCAAGCTGTACGACGTCGGACCGGACGGCAAGGCCGTGCTGCCCCAACAGCTGGCCGCCCCGCTGCGGGTCACCGGCGCCGACGCGGGCCGCACCGTCACCGTCGCGCTGCCTGCCGTCGACCACACCTTCCCGGCCGGGCACCGGCTGCGGCTGGTCGTCGCCGCCACCGACCTCGCGTACGCCTCGCCCGTCGAACCGGCCACCTACCGGGTCGCGCCCGCCGGGGCGCTCGCCGCGCCGACCGTCGAGCAGCTCGTCACCGAGGCCGCGCCGCTGCCCGCGCGCACCTGGGTGCTGCCGCTGGTCGGCGTCGCGGTGGCCCTCGCCGTGGTCCTGCTGCCCCGGCTGCGGCGCCGCCGGACGCCGGGCGCCGGGCCGGCGTACGACCCGGCGCTCGCCGCGGTGCCGCTGCAGATCAGCGGCCTCAGCAAGCGCTACAAGGGCTCCCAGGACCGCTATGCCGTCAAGGAGCTGGGCTTCCGCGTCGAGCAGGGGCAGGTGCTCGGCCTGCTCGGGCCCAACGGTGCCGGCAAGACCACCACGCTGCGCATGCTGATGGGCCTGATCCGGCCCGACGCGGGCGAGATCCGGATCTTCGGCCACCTGGTGCGCCCCGGCGCTCCGGTGCTCTCCCGGGTCGGCGCGTTCGTCGAGGGGGCCGGGTTCCTGCCGCACCTCACCGGCCGGGCCAACCTGCGGCTGTACTGGCAGGCCACCGGGCGGCCGGAGCAGGACGCCCACCTCGACGAGGCGCTGGCGATCGCCGGGCTCGGCGAGGCGCTCGACCGCGCCGTGCGGACCTACTCGCAGGGCATGCGGCAGCGGCTCGCGATCGCGCAGGCGATGCTCGGCATGCCGGACCTGCTGATCCTGGACGAGCCGACCAACGGGCTCGACCCGCCGCAGATCCGCGAGATGCGCGAGGTGATGATCCGGTACGCGGCGGCCGGGCGCACCGTCATCGTCTCCAGCCACCTGCTCGCCGAGGTCGAGCAGAGCTGCACCGACCTGGTCGTGATGGACCGCGGCCGACTGGTCACCACCGGTGCGGTCGGCGAGATCGTCGGCGCCGGCGAGCTGCTGCTGATCGGCGTGCCCGCCCCGTACGACCCGGAGTCGGTCGTCGAGAAGGTCGGCGCGCTGGCCGGGGTCGGTTCGGCGGAGGCCGTCGAGGGCGGGCTGCTGGTGCGCCTGGACGGGCTGGCGGCCAGCGAGCTGCTGGCCGAACTGGTGCGCCTGGGCGTGCCGGTGGAGAGTGCGGGGCCGCAGCGCCGGCTCGAGGACGCGTTCCTGTCGTTGATCGGAGGTGCGGCGTGAGCGACGTCGCGCAGGCGGAGCACACCGTGTCGGCGGACCACGCCGAGGGCTACCGGGCGGGCCGGACGCTGCCGCTGCGGGTGGAGGCCATGCGCCAGCTGCGGCGGCGCCGCACGCTGGTGATCGGCGCGGTGCTGGCGGCGATGCCGCTGGTCATCCTCGCCGCGTTCCAGATCGGCGGCACCCCGAGCCGCCCGGACCGGACCACCTTCATCGACCTGGCCACCGCCTCGGGCCCCAACTTCGCGGCCACCATGCTGTTCGTGGGCACCGGGTTCATGCTGGTCATCCCGGTCGCGCTGTTCTGCGGCGACACCGTCGCCTCGGAGGCCAGCTGGTCCTCGCTGCGCTACCTGCTGGCCGCGCCGGTGCCCCGGGCCAGGCTGCTGACCCGCAAGTTCGCGGTCGGGCTGGCGTTCTCGGCGGTCGCGGTGGCCCTGCTGCCCCTGATCGGGCTGCTCGTCGGCACCGCCGCGTACGGCTGGGGGGACCTCAGGCTGCCCACCGGGGCGAGCCTGTCGGCCGGCGAGGCGTTGCCCCGGCTGGCCGTCGCGGCGGCCTTCGTCTTCCTCAGCGAGATCGTGATCGCGGCGCTGGCGTTCTGGCTGTCCACCGCGACGGACGCCCCGCTCGGGGCCGTCGGCGGGGCGGTGTTCGCCTCGATCATCACCGGGGTGCTGGACGCCGTCACGGCGCTCGGGGACCTGCGGGAGTGGCTGCCCGCGCACTGGCAGTACGCCTGGGCGGACGCGCTGCAGCCGCAGCTGGAGTGGGGCGGGATGGTGCAGGGGGTCTCGCTGTCGCTCTCGTACGCGGTGGTGCTGCTGGCGCTGGCGTTCCGGGGGTTCGCGCGCAAGGACGTGGTGTCCTAGGGAGGTGTCCCGGGGATCGTCGGACACGCTTCTGGGAGTGCCTCGTCGGGTCGGGGCCGTCCGGGCCCGCCGGGGGGCGGCGGGCCCGGGGCCGGTGGGCGCGGGCCGACGGGGGCCGGTGGGGCGTCAGCCGACCGGGGTGTCAGCCGACCGGGGCGTCGACGCGTCGTGTCAGCCGACCGGGGCGTCGACGCGTTCGATCCGCTGGGTGCCGCTGCGGGTGCGGTAGGAACGGACCCAGCTGCTGGTGGCGTCCTTGCGGGTGCGGTCGGAGAGGACGTAGTAGTCCATCTGGGCCCGCTCGGGCGTGACGTCCAGGACGCCGTAGCCGTGCGAGTCGAGGTCGACCCACTTGATGTGCGGGTTGGCCGTCCTGAGCGCGGTGGCCGCCGCCAGCGAGACGGTGTGCGGCGCGACCTTCAGGGTGTCGTCGATGTTGT
Source organism: Kitasatospora sp. NPDC051705 (assembly GCF_044453265.1). Classification (NCBI taxonomy): domain Bacteria; kingdom Bacillati; phylum Actinomycetota; class Actinomycetes; order Kitasatosporales; family Streptomycetaceae; genus Kitasatospora; species Kitasatospora sp. NPDC051705. The sequence continues at coordinate 167,933 of NZ_JBITCO010000013.1, forward strand.
CCGAGGTCGTCGAGGTGACCACGAACTCGGTGGCCACGCTGCCGGACAGCGGATACGTGGCGGCCTCGTTCGGGACGTCGGCGGCCCAGGCGGAGTGGATGTCGCCGGTCAGGAAGACGGTGTTGGTGATGCCGTTCGCCCGGAGGTGGCCGAGCAGCTCGCGGCGGTCGTGGGTGTAGCCGTCCCACTGGTCGGTGTTGACGGCCACGCCCTCGCCGGGCAGGCCGAGCAGCTTCGCCAGCGGGCGCAGCAGGTAGTCCGGGAGCGAGAGGAAGGCGACGGGGGAGATCATCACCTCGTTGCCGACCAGCCGCCAGGTGGTGTCGGACGCGGCGAGCCCGGCCTTCAGCCAGTCCATCTGGGCACGGCCGGTGATCGTGCGGTCGGCCGCGTCGACGGCGCCGTCGCCCACCTTGACCTGCTGGGAGCGGAAAGAGCGCTGGTCCAGCAGGTGCAGGTCGGCCAGCCGGCCGTAGCGCAGCCGGCGGTACGTCGTCCCGGCGACGGACGGGCGCACCGGCATCCACTCGAAGTAGGCCTGCTTGGCGGCGGCCATCCGGGCCGCCCAGTCGCCCTCGGTGCCCGGGGTGTGGTTCTCGGCGCCGCCGGACCAGGCGTCGTTGGCGAACTCGTGGTCGTCCCAGATCGCGATGACGGGGATCCTCGCGTGCAGGGAGCGGAGGTCCTCGTCGGTCTTGTACTGGCCGTGGCGGGTGCGGTAGTCGGCCAGGGTGACGATCTCGTGGGCGGGGGAGTGCGGGCGCACGACCGTGCCGCGGGCGCAGTACTCGCCCGTCCGGTACTCGTAGACGTAGTCGCCGAGGAAGAGCAGGGCGTCCAGGTCGCCGCGGGCGGCGAGGTGGCGGTAGGCGGAGAAGTAGCCCGCCTCCCAGTTGGAGCAGGAGGCGACGCCGAAGCGGACCCGGGCGGGGGTGGCGTCGGTGGCCGGGGTGGTGCGGGTGCGGCCGACGGGGGAGACGGTGGCGCCCGCGGTGAAGCGGTACCAGTAGGTGGTGTCGGGGGCCAGTCCGCGGACGTCGGCCTTGACGGTGTGGTCGGCGGCGGCGGTGGCGGTCACCGTGCCGCCGGCGGTGACGCGGGTGAAGGCCTGGTCGGCGGCCAGCTCCCAGCGGACCTCGGTGTCGGGGCCGAGGCCGGAGCCGGGGACGGCCTCGGGGGCGGGGGTCACCCTCGTCCAGAGCAGGACGCCGTCGGGGAGGGGGTCGCCGGAGGCTATGCCGTGCAGGAAGCGCGGGGCGGGGGCCGCGGGGTCTGACCCGGTGGCAGTGGCGGGGGCCGGGGCCGGGGCGGCCGGCGTGGCCCCGGCGGCCTCGGCGGGGGTGGTGAGGGCCAGCGGGAGGGCGGCACCGCCCGCGACCAGTGCCCCGGCCTTCAGCAGCCGGCGGCGGCCGGGGCGGGCGGGGGTCATGGCATCGACAAGATCGTTCACGGCCGAAGGCTACCGGTTGGTAAAGCGTTGGTAAATCGGCGGCCTGACGGTCCGTCGCGGATCGGCCGGATCCGGCCCGGGGGCGGGAGCGGGCGGGTGCGGTTCGGGCGCGGTCCGGGCGTGGTTCCGGCGCGGTCCGGATGCCGTTCGGGCCGGGAGGAGTCCGGCCCGTCCATGGGAGATCATGGAGGAGTACCCGCCCCCAGCCGTCGAAGGACCCCGCCGTGGCCCAGATCGTCCTCTTCCACTCCGCCCTCGGGCTGCGTCCCGCCGTGCACGCCGCCGCCGACCGGCTGCGGGCGGCCGGGCACACCGTCCACACCCCGGACCTCTACGACGGGCGGACCTTCGACGACATCGAGGCCGGGATCGCCCACCAGGACGAGCTCGGCGGCAGCGAGGAGCTGCTCCGGCGGGCCGTCGTCGCGGCGGCGCCGCACTCCGACGGCGGCCTGGTGTACGCCGGGTTCTCGCTCGGCGGCTCGCTCGCCCAGAACCTCGCCCTCGCCGACGAGAAGGCCCGCGGCCTGCTGCTCCTGCACGGCACCTCCGACCTGCGCGAGGACGCCGCCACCGAGATCCCGGTGCAGCTGCACGTCGCCGAGCCCGACCCGTTCGAGACCGAGGACTGGCTGAACGCCTGGTACCTGAACATGCGCCGGGCCGGGGCCGACGTCGAGGTGCACCGCTACCGGGGCGCCGGGCACCTGTTCACCGACCAGGACCTGGCCGACTACGACGCCGAGGCCGCCGAGCGGGCCTGGGCCGTCGCGCTGGACTTCCTCGCCGAGCTGGACGCCTGAGGGCCCGGCGCAGCCCGGATCTCCGGAGCAGGGAGGCGGAGCGGTGGCCGGTGAGCAGGGCGCGCCACTGGCGCGCAAGCTCGGCATCCGGGCGGGCGACGAGCTGCTGCTCGCCGGTGCGCCGGACGGCTTCACCGTGCCCGAACTGCCCCCGGGCGTCAGCCTGGTGACGGAGGGGCCGTTCGACGTCTGCGTGTGGTTCCCGGCCGGGCGCGCCGCCTACCGGGCCGGGCTCGCCGACCTGCGGGCGCTGATGCGGCCGGCGGCCGGGCTCTGGGTGGCCTGGCCGAAGAAGTCCTCGGGGGTGGTGAGCGACCTCGACGGGGACGGGGTGCGGGAGGCCGCGCTGCCCACCGGGCTGGTGGACAACAAGGTGTGCGCGATCGACGCGGTGTGGTCGGGGCTGCGGTTGGTGATCCGGCGGGAGCTGCGGGGCTGAGGCGCTCCGCCGCCCGCCCGGGGGCGGTGGTGGCCCTCCCCCGATCGGGGGAGGTGGCGGGCGGGGCGCCTGACCATACTGACGATCATGATCAGGGGAATCCGGCCGCTGCTGAGCGGCTCCACGTACTCGGGCGTTCTGTTCGCCTTCTGCGGCGCGGCGGCGAGCGTGCCGCTGCTGCCCTTCGCCCTCGCACCGGCGGCGGCGTGGCGGTCCGCCCCGTACGCGGTGCAGGCCGTGCTGGTCCTGTTCGTCTGGGCGGTGCTGCTCGGCCTGCTCGGTCTGGCCCCCGCGACGAGGCGGGTGCTGACCCGGCTCGCCCGCCGGATGCTGCGGGTGCCGCTGCCGGATCCGGTGGGCCGCCGCGGGGCCGCCGGCCCGCCGGGCGTCGGGACGGCCCCGGCCGCACCGCCCGGCGGGGGCCGCTGGCGGACGCCGGCCTGGCTGGTGCTGCACACGGCCGTGGGGTGGGCGGCGGCGCTGGCGACCGGCCTGCTGCTCGCCCTGGCGGTGGCCGCGCCGGGCGGATGGCTCGGCACCGAGGCACGGTTCAGCCTGTTCGGACGGACGCTCCGGGTGACGGGCGTCTGGAGCTGGCTGCTGGCGCTCGGCTGCGTCCTGCTCGCGGCGGCCGTGTGCGCCGCCGCGACGGCCGCCCTGCGCGGGGCGGCGCCGCGGCTGCTGGGGCCCTCGCCCGCCGAGCGGCTGGCGCTGGCGGCCGAGCGGGAGTCGCGGCTGGCCGAGCGCAACCGGCTCGCCCACGAGCTGCACGACTCGATCGGCCACACGCTGACGGCCGCGACGATCCAGGCGGCGGTGGCCGGCGAGGTGCTCGCGGCCGACCCGGTGGCGGCGCGGGCCGCGCTGCGCAGCATCGAGGAGTCGGCCCGGGCCGCACTGGAGGACCTGGACTACGTGCTGGGCGTGCTGCGCGAGGAGGAGGCCGGCACGGCGCCGCCCCGGACCCTGGCCGACCTGCCCGATCTGCTGGAGCGGCTGCGGCACGCGGGGGCGGTGGTCGAGCCCGAGCTGTCCGGCGCCCTGGACCACGTCCGGGGCACGCTCTCCCGGGCGGCCTACCGGATCCTGCAGGAGGGCCTGACGAACGCCCTGCGGCACGGGTCGGGCGGCCCGATCCGGGTCGGGGTGGCGGTCGGGCCGGACGCCCTGGAGCTGACGGTCGTCAACCCGACCGGGGCGGCTGCGCCGCGCGGGGCCTTCCCGACGTCCGGGCACGGACTGCCCGGGCTGGCCGAGCGGGTGCGGCTGCTGAACGGCGAGATCGAGGCGGGCCCGCAGGGGCCGCAGCAGGGGCCCCTGGTCTGGCGACTGGCGGTCCGGCTGCCGGTGCGGGGGGCGGCGTGACCGGCTCCGGCACCCGGGAGGCTCCGGGCCTCCCGGGCTCCCCAGAGGCCCCGGACGGCTCGAACGGCCCGGGATCCACGGAGGCCCCGGACGGCTCGAACGGCCCGGGATCCACGGAGGCCCCGGACTCCCCGGACTCCCCGGACGGCCCGGCCGCGCAGGCCGGGCCGTCCGGCGCGCCCGTCACCCTCCTGATCGCGGACGACGACGAGGTGACCCGCAGCGGTCTGCGCACCCTGCTCGCCGCGCAGCCGGGGATCGCGGTGGTCGGGGAGGCCGCGGACGGGGTGGAGGCCGTCGAGCGGGCCCGGCTGCTGCGGCCGGACGTCGTCCTGATGGACGTGCGGATGCCGCGCCGCAACGGGATCGACGCGACCCGGGAGCTGCTGGCCGGATCGGTCGAGCCGCCGAAGGTCGTGGTGATCACCACCTTCGAGAACGACGGCTACGTCACCGCGGCGCTCAGCGCCGGCGCCAGCGGGTTCGTGCTCAAGCGGCTGCCGGTCCGGCAGATCGCGGAGGCGGTGCGGGTGGTGGCGGCCGGGGAGGCGGTCCTCTTCCCGGCGGCGCTGGGCCGGATGGTCACCGCCCGCCCGCTGGCCTCGGCCGAGGCGCTGCCGTCCGCGGCTCTGACGGGGCGGGAGGAGGAGGTGCTGCGGGCGATGGCCACCGGGTTGTCCAACCCGGAGATCGCGGAGTCCCTCGCGGTGCGCGTGGAGACGGTGAAGACGCACGTCGGGAACGTGCTGATGAAGCTGGGCGCGCAGAACCGGACCCACGCGGTGGTGATCGCGTACGAGTCCGGTCTGGTGGTGCCGGGGCTGGCGGGCTGAGGGGGCGGGGAACGGGAAGTCGTGAGGGTGGCCGTGGGGCCCGGCGCGTGGTGCGCCGGGCCCGGACGGTGCGTCAGCCGCAGAGGGCCCGGTCGATGACGGACTCGACGTGGGGGGTGACCGCGTCGTCGGGCGGGACCATGGTCACCGCGACGTTCACGGCGCGGCCGTCCTCGGTGACCCCGCCCCGGGTCTCGTAGCCCGGGATGTCGCCGCCGTGGCCCCAGTAGACGCCGCCGCAGGTCAGCGGCCGGCTGATGATCCCCAGCCCTGCCCTGGCCCCGGTGCCCGGGATGTCGACGGTGGTGAGCATCTGGTCGAGCTGCGGCCGGGCCAGCAGGTCACCCTTGAGGAGTGCGGTGAAGAACCGGTTGAGGTCGGAGTTGGTGGAGATCATCTGGCCCGCCGCCCAGCCGGCCGAGGGGTCCATCTCGGTGAAGTCCTGCAGCGGGCCGCCGGCCGGGTCCTTGCGGTAGCCGTGAGGGTGGGGTTCCCGGATGGTGCGGTCGCCGGGGGCGGGGAAGGACGTGTGGCGCAGCCCGAGGCGCTGGACGACGCGCCGGTCGATCTCCTCGGCGAGGGGCCGGCCGGTGACCCGCTGGACGATCAGGCCGGCCAGCACGTAGTTGGTGCTGCTGTAGCCGAACGCCTGGCCGGGTGCGCGGTCGGCCTTGTGCCGGAGGGCGATGTCGAGGAGCTCGCGGGGTTCGTAGTAGCGGTGTCGGAGGCCGGGCTCGTCGAGGTCCTGCTCGTAGTCGGGCAGCCCGCTGGTGTGCTGGAGGAGCCGGCGGACGGTGATGCCGCGCCCGTCGATGCCCTCGCCGCGGACCACGCCCGGCAGGTAGGTGTCGACGTCGGTGTCGAGGCCGATCCTCCCCTCGGCGACCAGCTGCAGGACGACGACCGCGGTGAAGGTCTTGGTGTTGCTGCCGATCCTGATCTGCCCGTCGACCGGGACCTTCGCGCCGGTGGCCACGTCGCCGACGCCCGCGGTGTAGCTGCGGGTGCGGCCGTCCGGGCTCCTGACGCTCGCCAGCGCGGCGGGCAGGCCGTCGGTGCGCACCAGGGCGTTCAGGCCCCGTTGGATCGTGTCCGGCCCGGGGGCCGCGGTGGCGGCGGGCGGTGCGAGGACCCCCGCGGTGACGGCGGCGACGGCCAGCGCGGCCGCGACGGACCGGACCGCGCGCCGCCCGGTCGGGCCGGTTCGGGTGGTCCGTGGCCGGGGCGCGGGGGCGAGACCAGTGGTTTGCTTACGCACGAACGTGCTCCTGAGGGGTCGCCGAAGGGAATCGGGAGGTCGGTGGCCGCGTGCTGACCTGCACGCCGGCGGGCGCTGATCGGCGGTGGCGGCGGCGCGGCGGTGGCCGTGTCCCGGCTGATCACGTGCCGTCAGTATGGTCGGGCGGTCCGCGGCGGACCTCCCTCGATCGGGGGAGCGGCTCCTCCCTCCTCCGGGCCCGGGCGGGAGCGTCAGGACGCGGTCGGCCGGTCCTGGGTGACGGCGGTCAGCAGCTGGGCGACCAGGGGGTTGCGGTCGGCGCCGCGCCAGGCCACCGCGACGCGGGTGCGGGCGCCGGCCGGGGAGATCCCGCGGAAGGCGACGCCCCGGAGGCGGATGCGCCGGATGCTCGCCGGCGCCAGCGAGACGCCGAGCCCGGCCCCGACGAGCGCGCAGACCGTCTGCCACTCCACCGCGTGCTGGACGATCCGCGGGGTGAATCCGGCCGCGGTGCACAGGCCGGTGATCCGGTCGTACAGCTGCGGGCCGACCTCCCGGGGCAGCAGGACGAACGGCGAGTCCGCCAGTTCCCCGACCGGCAGGGTGCGCCGGGCGGCCAGCGGGTGGGCCTTCGGCAGCACGGCGACGAAGGGCTCGCTGAGCACCGTCCGGAAGTCCAGCCCCGGCTCGGCGGCGGGCGGTTCGCGCAGCAGGCCGACGTCGACGGCGCCCTCGCGCAGCGCGGCGAGCTGCGGTGCGGTGGTCATCTCGCGGATGTCCAGCTCCACGGCAGGGAAGCGTTGCCGGAAGGTGTGCAGCAGGCCGGGCAGGACGGTCAGGGCCAGCGAGGCGGAGAACCCGATCCGCAGCCGGCCGGCCTCGCCGGTGCCGACGGCGCGGGCCGCCGCCAGGCCGTCGGCCAGGCCGGTGAGGGCCGCCCTGGCCGCGGGCAGCAGCTCCCGGCCGACCGGGGTGAGCGCCACCCGCCCCGGCTCGCGGGTGAACAGCGGATGGCCCACCTTCTCCTCCAGCCGCCGGATCTGCTGGCTCAGCGGCGGCTGGGCGACGCCGAGCCGGGCGGCCGCGTGGCCGAAGTGCAGCTCCTCGGCGAGGACGACGAAGGCGTGCAGCTGGGGGAGGGGGATCTCGGGGCGCTCCATACGCCCAGGGATATCAGGAGAAGGCCTCCGGAGTATTGGACGTATCGGTGTCGCCCGCCTAGCGTGCGGCGCATGACAGAGCGACGCGCGATCCTCGGCGGTTCGACCTTCGAGGAACGGATCGGCTACGCCCGTGCCGTCGTTGACGGCGACCGGGTGCACGTGTCCGGGACGACCGGCTTCGACTACGCCACCATGACCATCTCCGACGACGTGGTGGAGCAGGCCGAGCAGTGCCTGCGCACCATCGGGGCCGCGCTGGCCGAGGCCGGCTGCGGCTTCGCCGACGTGGTGCGGGTGCGCTACCTGCTGCCGGAGCGTGCGGACTTCGAGCCCTGCTGGCCCGTGCTGCGCCGCTACTTCGGCGACGTCCGCCCGGCCGCCACCATGATGGTCTGCGGCCTCGCCGACCCGCGGATGCGGATCGAGATCGAGGTGGAGGCCCGGCGGCCGGGTGCCTGAGCGCAGGAAGTCGGACCGGCCGACTTCCTGCGCCTGGCCGACGTCCTGTGCCCGGGTGCTTCCCTGTGCCCGGGCGACTGAAGGGGACCAGGCGACTGCTGGGGCCCGGCTGCCTACTGTGCAGCGGGTGCGGGTGCGGGTGCCGGTGCGGCGGACAGCCGCCACGCCGTGCGGCCCAGCACCAGGCAGAGCGGGGTGTAGAGCAGCAGGTTGAGCCAGTAGAAGGTGTCCCCCGGGTCGGCGCCCGCTCCCGTCGCCCACACCAGCCCGACCGCACCCCGGGCCAGCAGGCCGCCCGCCACCACCCCGGTCGCCAGGCGCGGCAGCACCGGGGGCAGCCGGCGGGCCACGGCCGGCAGCCGTCCGCCGTGGGCCACCACCAGCGCCGCCCCGGACAGCAGCACCCCGGCGAGCGGGACCAGCACCTGCGGGGTGAAGGGCACCTGGAGGTTGAGCACCAGCTGGGAGAGCCGGGCGGTGTCGGAGGCCGGCCAGGTCCGGCCGGTGGCCCAGTACAGGTGGACCAGGCCGTCCACCGCCAGCACCGTCCCCACGGCGGCGGCCCCCGCTCCCGTCCGCACCGGATGTGCACGGTCCTTGGGGCGGGGTGTTCCCTCAGGTCGCAGGATCCTTCGTGCCGCACGCTGCTTCATGTCGTCACCTCGCGGAGTGTCAGGCGGATTGCCAGGACGTTCGGACATCCGGAGGAGCGCCCCGCCCGCCGGTCCGTTCCTGTGACGAGGAACACTGCGGCCGGACCGAGGACGCAGGGAACGTTCCGCCCGTTCGGGCCCTCCCTCCTCGGACCCCTGTCGCCGACCGACGGAGAGCACGCCATGCAGGAGCCGCCACCCGGCCTCGCGGAGCTGGTCCGGGCCGCCCAGGCCGGCGACCAGATCGCCGCCGGCCGGCTGCTGGACCTGGTCACCCCGTACGTCCGCCGGCTCTGCGGCCCGATCGCGCTGGACGACGGCGCGGACGCGACGCAGGAGGCGCTCATCGTCGTCCTCCGCAAGCTGCGCCAACTCCGCGAGCCGGAGGCGCTGTTCGGCTGGGTGAGGGCCATCGCGGTGCGCGAGGCCGTCCGGCACGCCACCCGCTCGGCGCGCACCCGGCCCGCCGAGCTCGGCGACCTGCCGGCTCCCGGCGACCCCCAACTCGCCGCGGACGTCCGCGACGTGCTCTCCAGGCTCTCGCCCGAGCACCGCGCCGTGCTGCTGCTGCGCGACCTCGAGGGGTTGGACGAACGGCAGACCGCGGCGTTGCTGGCCGTCGCACCCGGGACGGTCAAGTCCCGGCTCTCCCGGGCCCGACTCAGCTTCCGAAAGGCGTGGCAGCAGTGACCGAGCACCCGACACCGCCGTGGCCCGTCGCCGAGTTCGACCCGGTGCGGCGCCTGCACGTGATCGCCGCCACCGCGCCCGGCGCGGCCCGGATCGGCGAGGCCGTCATCGACGCGCCCTTCGAGCGGGTCTGGGCGCTCGCCCGGGACCTGGAGCGCACGATGCCGCTGTGGATCCCGGACGTGCGCACCGTCCACCTCGGCGCCCCCGCGCCGGACGGCTCGCTGCGGGCGCGGATCCACGGCCACACCCGGCTGCGGGCCACCTTCGACATCGACCTGGCCCCCGGCTGGTGCCTGATGCAGAGCCGCCTGGTGCTCGGCGGCATGGCGGCCCGCCCCGAGAGCGAGGGCACCACCCGCTTCGCCTTCCTCGGCGGCCTGCGCTTCCGCGGCGCGCGGCTGCTCGCGCCTGCGCTGCGGCCGTTCACGGGGGACCCGTTGGCGCGCTTCGCGGCGCTGGTGGGGGAGGGGTGAGGCCGGGCCGGGAGTGGGAAGTCGGCCCGGCCGACTTCCGGTGCTGCGGGAGGGTGGCCTCCGGGCAGACTGGGGGCATGACGGACTCTGGGGTGGGGCTCGATGGTGACGGGAACGACGGGAACGGCGGGGACGGCGGGAGCGGCGGGAGCGTGGAGGTCGTCGAGGGGTGCGAGGGCTGCGAGAACTGCGAGGACGACGAGCGCGACGACGGCTGGCTCGCGGAGCTGTTGGAGCGGACGGCGGAGGGGCTCGGCCTCCGGCTGCCCGAGCCGGCCGGGGCGTGGAAGCGCATCGTGGAGTACGCCGACGCCGGGACGGGGCGGCGGGTGGTCGTGTACCCGCCCGAGGGTGAGCACCCCTACCAGGTGCGGCTCCAGGGCCACGGCGCGCCGCTGGCAGGGGGGTTGACCGCGGACGTGGCCGAGGTGGCCCGGGCGACGGCGGCGTGGACGGGCGGCGCGGGGCTGGCGGAGACCGGGGCCGCCGCGCCGTTCGTCCGGTACCGGGACTGGGCCCTCGCCCACGAACGGGAGCGGCTCGACCCGGTCGAACTGGAGTGGCGGATCAAGCTCGACCGCGTCCACACGCCGCCGTACGACCGGCACCCCCGGGTCCACGCGCTGGTGGCCGCGGCGTACGCGCAGCCGGTGCTGCGGGCGCTGATGCCGGTCCACAGCCACTTCAACCTGTGGTTCTCCACCGCGGTCGAGCGGCCCTGGACGGATCGCACCGGGTACGCCCCCTCCTCCCGTACGAGGAGGGGGCGTACGGATCGGAGGAGGGGGCGTACGGGGTGCACACCGGCGGGGAGTTGATCGCCCGCACCGAGACCGCGGAGGAGGCCGTCGCCCTGGTGGTGGCCGCGCTGCCGGAGGGCCTCGGCCCGGCGCGCTGAGCGGGGTGCCGCCGGGAACGGCGCCGTCCCCGGCCCCTGCGGATGCCGCCGGGGCCGGGGACGGCGAGAACGCCGCGGCCCTAGCTCACGACCTGGACCTTGTCGGCCTGCATGCCCTTCTGGCCCTGGACGGCCTCGAAGGTGACCTTCTGGCCCTCCACCAGGGACTTGAAGCCGGCGCCCTCGATCGCCCGGAAATGGACGAACAGGTCGGGGCCGCTCTCCGGGGTGATGAAGCCGTACCCCTTCTCATCGTTGAACCACTTCACGGTGCCGTTCTGGCGTTCGGCCATGGCTGTCCCCATCACGATCTGTCGACTGTCGGTTCCTGCGAAAGCTGAGCCGATCATGGCACGCGTGAGCGCTGAGTGGTGGCGAATCGGCGGAGAGTCACCGGGGAGCTGCCACCGCACCGGCCCGACCGGCGCGCGCACCCGGCACGGGAAGTCGGCCCGCCCGACCTCCCGTGCTGGCCGCGCCAGGTGCTCGGAGGTCGCGACCCCCGCGTCGGGGCGAGGTGGCCGCGTGCGAGCAACGTTTTGCCCTCCTCGCGGCGTCAAGAGGGAGAGGGGGTGCGAAGGGGGAGGGGCGCGGGAGGGAAGGGCGCCGCGCGGGGCGGGTGTCACCGGTGCAGAATTCCGAATTCCTCCCGATTGTCGAGTTCGTATGCGATGTGTCCTGTTGGGGTCGGGTTCGGAGTCTGTAGCACGGCTGTGACAGTCGCCCGCGAAAAACCGTTCGACCGGAGAGGTTCGGGAGTTAGCATTTCGCAATGGAATCGAACGAATCCCCGATAGGGAATTCCCTCGACGGTGAGGACTCCCGCTCGCCCCGGAACACTCCGCTCCGGCTGGCCCGTTTCGGTGCGACCTTCATCGGCGTGAGCGTCGTGTCCGGCGTGCTGCTGGCAGGCCTGGCCCTGCCCGCCGTCGGCGGCATCGGGCTGACCGCCAAGGGCACGGCGGAGGGATTCGAGGACATCCCCGACGACTTCAAGACCCCGCCGCTCACCCAGGCGACCCAGATCTTCGACGCCAAGGGCGGGCTGATCGCCAAGGTCTACGAGCGCGACCGCACCGTCATCACCGCCGACCAGATGTCGCCGTCCATGCGACAGGCCCAGGTCGACATCGAGGACGCCCGGTTCTACGAGCACGGCGCCGTCGACCTCAAGGGCGTGCTGCGCGCCATCAGCAAGAACGCCGAGAGCGGCACCGCCTCCCAGGGCGCCTCGACGCTGACCCAGCAGTACGTGAAGAACGTCAACGTCGAGAAGGCCGGCGACGACCAGGCCGCCGTCCTGGAGGCCCAGCGCAAGACCCTGGGCCGCAAGATCCAGGAGCTCAAGGTCGCGATCAAACTGGAGGAGGAGCTGCCCAAGGACCAGATCCTCACCAACTACCTCAACATCACCTACTACGGGAACGGCGCCTACGGGGTCGAGGCCGCCTCCCAGCGCTACTTCGGCAAGAGCAACAAGGACCTCACCGTCGCCGAGGCCGCCACCCTCGCCGGGCTGGTGCAGAACCCCTCCCAGTACGACCCGAAACTGCACCCGGTGGCCGCGCAGAACCGCCGCAACGTCGTGCTCGACAAGATGGTCGAGAACAAGCACATCACCGCCGAGCAGGCCAAGGAGGCGAAGGCCGCCCCGCTCGGCCTGAACTTCAAGGACCCGCAGAACGGCTGCATCACCGCGAAGGCCGGCATGGGCTTCTTCTGCGACTACGTGCGCCACGTCGTGAAGCAGGACCCGGTGTTCGGGAAGAACGCCGCGGACCGCAAGAACTTCTGGGACACCGGCGGCCTGAACATCTACACGACGCTGGACCCGGACAAGCAGGCCGCCGCCCAGAACGCCGTCAGCAGCAACGTGCGGGTCACCGACAGTGTCTCCGCCGCCGCCAGCATGGTCGAGCCCGGTACCGGCAAGATCCTCGCCATGGCCCAGACCCGCCCCTACGGCCTGGCGAAGGACAAGAACCAGACCGTCGTCAACCTCAACGTCGACGCGGCGATGGGCGGTGGCAACGGCTTCCAGCCCGGCTCCACCTTCAAGCCGATCGTCGCCGCGGCGGCGCTGGAGGCAGGCCTGCCGCCGACCCAGGAGTACTCGGCTCCGAACAAGCTGGAGTACCCCACGATGAAGACCTGCGGCGGCACCTGGAAGAACGACTCCCGGCCCAAGGCGGTCGTCCCCAACGAATCCTCCGGCGAGAAGGGCCCCTACCAGCTGAAGATGGCGATGGCCCTCTCGGTCAACACCTACTTCGTGCAGATGGAGCAGGAGATCGGCCTCTGCGAGGTCAAGCAGATGGCCAACAAGCTCGGGATCACCACCAAGGCCAGCGGCAAGCCGCTGGAGGAGGTCCCGGCGATGGCCCTCGGCGTCGAGGAGATGAGCCCGCTGACGATGGCCAACGTCTACGCGACCTTCGCCGCCCAGGGCACGCACTGCGCCCCGATCGCCATCACCAGGATCACCACCGTGGAGGGCAAGGACGTCCCGGCCCCGGCCGGCCAGTGCGAGAAGGCCTTCTCCGAGGACACGGCGCGGGCGCTGAACACCGTCCTGAACGGCGTGACCGAGAACGGCACCGGCAAGGACCTCGGCCTGGACGACGGCCGGCAGATCGCGGGGAAGACCGGCACCTCGGACAAGAAGCGGGCCGCCTGGTTCAGCGGCTACACCCCGCAGCTGGCCACCTCGGTCTGGCTCGGCGGCCCCGACGGCGGCGTCGAGATGCGCAACATCAGGATCAACGGGGAGTACCACACCGAGGTGTTCGGCGCCGACGGCCCCGGGCCGATCTGGCGGGACGCCATGAACGGCGCCCTGCGGGGCACGCCCAAGCAGCGCCTGCCGCTGGCCGACATCCCCGACCCGGCGCCCAAGCCCGACCCGAGCAGCACCCCGAGCGGAACGGGCTCGCCGGCCGGCACCCCCACCGACCCGCAGCACTGACCGCGGCCGCACCCCGTTTTTGCCGCGTAGGAAGTCGGCCGGGCCGACTTCCTACGCAGGGGTGTTGTGGCTAGGGGTGGTGGTATTCGCCGTTTTTGATGGCTTGGAGGAGGGCGGCGAGGGTGGTGGGGGTGGTGCGGAGGATGGTGTGGGCCTCGTCGGATTCGCGGAGTTCGATGGCCTCGCCGGCTACGCGGACCTCCACGCAGTCACCACCGGATCCGCTGAAGCTGGACTTCTGCCACTCGGTGTCGGTCATGTTGGGCCTTTCAAAGGTTTCGTGCGATCTTGCGGATCAGGTCGCGAGAGGCGCTCTCGCTGAGTGCTGTGGACTCGGTGCGTTTGAAGATGGACCGGTAGCTGGTCAATTCGCTGGCGGCATCGAGGTGTATGGGGCCTTGAGAGGATTCAACTTCAACGGTGTCAAGCTCTGGCACGCTGCCGAAGGCGTAGGTCAGGTTCTCGACCGCTCCGGGGAAGGTGTCGATGTCGAACGGCACGACTCGAATGGTCATCCAGGGCTGCTCGGAGTCTTCGATCAACGAATCGAGCTGCTCGCGGAGGATCGCGGTGCCGCCGAACCGCGTCCACAGGACGGACTCGTAGATGAAGCAGGTGATGGGCTTCTGCTCGCGGCGCAAGTCGGATTTGCGCTGCATCCTGAAGGTGGTTCGAGTCTCCAGCTCATGCCGAGGTAGTGGAGGGATCAGGCGCCCGAAGACTGATGAGGCATAGCTGATGGTCTGGCAGGGGCCTGGCATGTGGGTGACTACCCACAACATGAGGCTCTGCGCGCCCTTCTCCAATTCGGCGACTTCAAGGAATCCGTCCGGGATGGTGCCGCGGTATTCCTCCCACCAGCCCTTGGAGCGGTCCTGGATGGCAGCTTCCAGGGCTTCGATCAGGGGCTGATTCATGCACTTGCACGCCGATGCGAAGGAACGGAGTCGCTCAGGGCTGATGCCGACCTTGGCCGCCTCCATCTGGCTGACCTGGGTCCTGTCGATGCCGAGAGCTCTGCTCAGGGTGGAGACCGACAGGCCGGCGGCCTCGCGCATCTTCCGAAGCTCGGTGCCGATGCGGCGTTGACGGAGCGTCGGGTTGAGTCGGGGCGGCATTGGTTCCTTCCTTGCCGATGTGGGCCAAGTCTGCCGCGCTGCCGTGCGCGGGGTCCACTTGAGGATGAACCTATCCGGATTTGGGATCACATGTGATGTCGCTGCGGTATGGTCGGTGACACGTCGATCCGATGGATCGTCAAGTCGGCTTCTGGACAAGCCGATTACTCCTTCACGCCCCGGGAGAAGTCCCATGCGCCACCTCAACACGCCCTCGCTCGCCATCGCCCGGCAGTCGCTGCGCGACGCGATGGGCCGCTCCGGCTGGCCGTCCTCCGTCATCGCGGACGCCGAACTGGCCCTCACGGAACTCCTCGTGAACGCCTGGCGGCACGGTGGGACGCCCGCGCCGGTCGTGCTCATCCTTGCGATCGACCGCACCCTCCGGGTCTCCGTCTCGGACGAGAGCCCGCTTCCTCCCTTGCCGCAGACGCCCGCCCTCCTCGGTGAATCCGGCCGGGGGCTCCAACTGGTCGGGGGCCTCACCCACCGCTGGGGCGTCGACCCCCAGCAGCGCGGCAAGTCGGTCTGGTTCGAGCTGGACGCCGCCGCGTGAACGGCCGCCGACCGATGCTCCCCACCGACCCCCGGATCCGTCACTACACCGACGACCACGTCCGCGCCCTGCTCGCCGAACTCCACGAGCGCGGACGGAAGTTCGGTCTCCTGTGGCCCTCCTCCTCCACCGGCCGGACCCTCGACGGCCGTGTCCTCGTCCGCTTCGGCACCGCCCCCGTCTCCACCCTCCTCAACCTCCTCACCCTCCTCCTCGACGCCGATCGCGACGCCCGACGCGAAACCGAACGCGACGCGGGCACGCCGTGCGGTTCCTGATCGGCGCCGCCTTCGCCGTCCTGCTCGCCCTCGCCTTCGCCACCGTCGCCCTCGGGGTCGTCACCGCGCTGCGAGCACACCCACCCGACGAGGACGGCCCCCGCCCCTGAGGGAGGATGGGGGCGTGAGGAGACACGCATACGCCCCGGCGAACACCCTGCCGGGGCTCCTGCAGCGCGGCCGCGGCCTCGGCGCGCTGATGGCGGCCGAGGACCCGTCCTCGGCCGCGGAGCTGGTCCACGGCTGCATCCGCTGGGAGTGGCGCTGGGACACCACCGTCGACGAGCGCCACCGCTACCTGGCCCGCCTCGTCCGCGACCTCGACCTGCCGCTCCGGCCCGTCGTCGACCTCCTCTCCGCCGACGAGGACGCCTGCGAGCGCGCCGCCCGCGTCCTGGAACTGCTGGCGCTCTCCGGCTCGGCCGAGGCCCGCGAGGCCCTGCGCTCCCACGTCGCCGACGGTGAGCACTGGCTGGCCGTCCTCGAATCGGTCGCCGACCGCTGGCCCGCCGAGTGGTGGGACGACCTGGCGGACACCGCCCGCGCCCGGCTGGCCCGGGGCGGGGAGCCGACGCCCTGGGCGAAGGTCTGGGCCCACTGGGGCATCGAGGTGCCCACCGCCGCGCGCGGGCCCGAGCGGCCCGACCCGCTGACCGGGCTGTCCGGTGCCGCCCTGCTGGAGCTGCTGGCCGACCCGGCCGAGCCCGACGCGAGGAAGACCGACGCGCTGGCAGTGCTCCACGGGCGCGACCCGGAGCCCGCACTCGTCCCCCTGGTACCCGCCCTCGGGACCGCCGACGGCGAGTTCCCGCTGCCGCTGCTGCCGACCATCGTCGAGAAGCTCGGCCCCCGGGCCATGCCCGCCGCCCGCGACTGGGCCGTCTCCGGCACGCCCTGGCTGGCGCGGCTCGGCCACGAGGTCCTCGCCCGCCACGGTGAGGAGCAGGACGCCCCGGCCCTGGTCGCCGACCTGGAGCGGGACTGGGTGGAGCGGACCTGGTGCGGCCCGATGCACACGGCACGGGGCCTGGCCCGGCTCGGCCCGGCCGCCGCGGACGCGGTGTCCCTGCTGCGCCGCTTCTGGCTGCAGACGCCGCACTCCTACGAGCGCCCCGCCTACCTGGCCGCGCTGGCGGCGATCAGCCCGGCCGGGACGGCCGAGGCGTACACCGAGTCGCTCTGGGACTGCGAGCGTGACGCCCGTCTCCTGGGCGTCGCCCACGCCCCCGACCGCCCGCACGTGCGGGAGCGGCTGGCCGCCCTGCGGGACGACCCGATGGAGGCGACCGAGGTCGCGAACGCGGCCGGGGCGCGACTCGCCGGGCTGACCTCCGAAGCCTCCGGCCGGGAGTAGCGGGCCGCTCGGCGGGGGCTAGAGTAGACGGGTGAACGTGTGAGTGATGGTCCGGACCCCGTGAGGTGGTTCGGACCACATCTGTTTCCAGGGCATCCCCTGTGACCTGCGCGTTCACCGGCCCACCAGACCAGCACGAGCCTCCGGAGGCCCCGCCTTGAGCGACCAGCCGTTCGCGCATCTGCACGTCCACACCGAGTACTCGATGCTGGACGGTGCCGCCCGGCTGAAGCAGATGTTCAAGGAGGTCGAGCGGCTGGGCCAGACCCACGTCGCGATGACCGACCACGGGAACATGTACGGCGCCGCCGAGTTCCACCGGCAGGCCACCGACGCCGGCATCACCCCCGTCATCGGGATCGAGGCGTACGTGGCGCCCGAGGCCCGCTCCAACACCAAGCGCATCCTGTGGGGCCAGCCGCACCAGAAGCGGGACGACGTCTCCGCGTCCGGCGCGTACACCCACAAGACGATCTGGGCCCGGAACAAGGAGGGCCTGCACAACCTCTTCAAGCTGACCTCGCGCTCCTACGCCGAGGGCTGGCTGGTCAAGTGGCCCCGGATGGACAAGGAGCTGATCTCCGAGCTGTCCGGCGGCCTGATGGCCACCACCGGCTGCCCGTCCGGCGAGGTGCAGACCCGGCTGCGCCTCGGGCAGTTCGACGAGGCGGTGAAGTCCGCGGCCGACTACCAGGACATCTTCGGCAAGGAGAACTACTTCCTGGAGCTGATGGACCACGGCCTGGACATCGAGAAGCGGGTCCGCGACGGGCTGCTGGAGATCAGCAAGAAGCTGAACATCCCGCCGGTCGTCACCAACGACTCGCACTACACCACCGAGGCCGACGCGGGCGCGCACGACCTGCTGCTCTGCGTGCAGACCGGCAAGAACCTCTCGGACCCGGACCGCTTCCGCTTCGACGGCACCGGCTACTACATCAAGTCGGCCGCCGAGATGTACGCCCTCGACTCCTCGGACGCCTGGCAGGAGGGCTGCCGCAACAGCCAGCTCCTCGTCGCCTCCCGGGTCGACACCGAGGGCATGTTCAAGTTCAAGAACCTCATGCCGCGCTTCCCGATCCCGGAGGGCTTCGAGTCCGAGGCGGACTTCTTCAAGTCCAAGGTCTGGGAGGGCATGGACTGGCGCTTCCCGGAGGGGTACGACGAGGAGCACAAGAAGCTCGCCGAGTACGAGATGGACACCATCATCCAGATGGGGTTCCCGGCGTACTTCCTCGTGGTCGCCGACTTCATCATGTGGGCGAAGAGCCAGGGCATCGCGGTGGGCCCCGGCCGTGGTTCGGCGGCCGGCTCGCTGGTCGCGTACGCCATGGGCATCACCGACCTCGACCCCATCCCGCACGGCCTGATCTTCGAGCGCTTCCTCAACCCCGAGCGCATCTCCATGCCCGACGTCGACATCGACTTCGACGAGCGCCGGCGCGGTGACGTGATCCGGTACGTGACGGAGAAGTGGGGCTCCGACAAGGTCGCCATGATCGTCACGTACGGCACCATCAAGGCGAAGGCCGCCATCAAGGACTCCTCGCGCGTCCTGGGCTACCCGTACGCGATGGGCGACCGGATCACCAAGGCGATGCCGCCGGACGTCATGGGCAAGGGCATCCCGCTGTCCGGCATCACCGACCCCTCGCACCCGCGCTACGGCGAGGCCGGCGAGATCCGCGGGTTGTACGAGACCGACCCGGACGTCAAGAAGGTCATCGACACCGCCCGTGGCATCGAGGGCCTGATCCGCCAGCCCGGCGTCCACGCGGCCGGCGTCATCATGTCCGCCGAGCCGCTGACCGACCACATCCCGGTCTGGACCCGGCACACCGACGGCGTCACCATCACGCAGTTCGACTACCCCACCTGCGAGGGCCTCGGCCTTCTGAAGATGGACTTCCTCGGCCTGCGCAACCTGACGATCATGGACGACGCCGTCAAGGCGATCGAGAAGAACAAGGGCGAGAAGATCGAGCTGCTCAAGCTGCCGCTCGACGACAAGCCGACCTACGAACTCCTCGCCCGCGGCGACACGCTCGGCGTCTTCCAGCTCGACGGCGGGCCCATGCGCTCCCTGCTGCGCCTGATGAAGCCCGACAACTTCGAGGACATCTCCGCCGTCCTCGCGCTGTACCGACCCGGCCCGATGGGCGTCAACTCGCACACCAACTACGCGCTGCGCAAGAACGGCCAGCAGGAGATCACCCCGATCCACCCGGAGCTGGAGAAGCCCCTGGAGGAGGTGCTGCGGCCCACCTACGGCCTGATCGTCTACCAGGAGCAGGTGCAGAAGGCCGCGCAGATCCTCGCCGGCTACTCGCTCGGCCAGGCCGACCTGCTGCGCCGCGCCATGGGCAAGAAGAAGAAGGAGATCCTGGAGGCCGAGTTCGTCCCGTTCCAGAAGGGCTGCCGCGAGCGCGGCTACTCGGACGCGGCGATCCAGGCCGTGTGGGACGTCCTGGTGCCCTTCTCCGGCTACGCGTTCAACAAAGCGCACACCGCCGGGTACGGGCTGGTCTCGTACTGGACGGCCTACCTCAAGGCCAACTACCCGGCCGAGTACATGTCCGGCCTGCTGACCTCCGTCAAGGACGACAAGGACAAGTCCGCGGTCTACCTGAACGAGTGCCGCAAGATGGGCATCCAGGTGCTGCCGCCGGACGTCAACGAGTCGGACTCGGACTTCACCCCGCACGGCAGCGACACCGTCCGGTTCGGCCTCACCGCCATCCGCAACGTCGGCGGGCCGGTGGTCGAGTCGATGATCCGCACCCGGAAGGCGAAGGGGAAGTTCAGCTCCTTCCCGGACTTCCTGGAGAAGGTGGAGTCGGTGGTCTGCAACAAGCGGACCGTCGAATCGCTGATCAAGGCGGGCTCGTTCGACTCGCTCGGGCACACCCGCAAGGGCCTCAGCGCGCAGTTCGAGCCGATGATCGACAACGTCGTCGGCGTCAAGCGCAAGGAGGCCGAGGGCCAGTTCGACCTGTTCGGCGGCGACGCCACCTCCGACGAGCCGAGCTTCGGCCTGGACGTGGTCTTCTCCGAGGACGAGTGGGAGAAGTCCTTCCTGCTCACCCAGGAGCGGGAGATGCTCGGCCTGTACGTCTCCTCGCACCCGCTGCACGGCATCGAGCACGTGCTCGCCGACAAGGCGGACTGCGCCGTCGCCGACCTCGCGGAGCGGCCGGACGGGACGATCATCACCATCGGCGGCATCATCTCCGGCCTGCAGCGGAAGATGACCAAGCAGGGCAACGCCTGGGCGATCGCCACCGTCGAGGACCTGGCGGGCTCGATCGACTGCATGTTCTTCCCCGCCAGCTACCAGCTGGTCTCCTCCCAACTCGTCGAGGACGCCGTGGTGTTCGTCCGCGGCAAGCTGGACAAACGGGAGGACGTGCCGCGGCTGATGGGCATGGAGCTGTCCGTCCCCGACCTGTCGAACGCGCACGCCGACGCGCCGATCATCATCAACATCCCGAGCGGGAAGATCACCCCGCCGCTGGTCGCCCGGCTCGGCGAGGTACTGGGGAGCCACCGGGGCACCACCGAGGTGCGGGTGCGGCTGGAGAGCCGCACCAAGACCACCGTGCTGCGCCTGGACCGGCACCGGGTGAAGTCCGACCCGGCGCTGTTCGGCGACCTCAAGCAGCTGCTCGGCCCGAGCTGCCTGGTCGTCTAGGGCCGGCTCCCGGATCTCCGCCGGGCCCGGGGTGCCCACGGGTGCCCCGGGCCCGTTCCGCGGGTGGGACGGGCCCGGCTCAGGACCAGCCGCCCAGGCCCGCCGGGACGGCCGCGTGCAGGGCCGAGACGAAGGCCGAGATCGCCGGGTGGGAGCCGGCGCCCGCCCGGAAGGCGGCGCGGGTGCGCCGGTACATCGGCAGCCGGGTGAGGACCACCCCGGGCGGGGGCTGCGCGGTGCCCAGGTGCGGCACCAGGGCGACGCCCTGGCCGGCCGCCACCAGGGCCAGGACCGTCGCGAAGTCGTCGATCCGGTGCCGGATCCTGGGCGCGAACCCGGCGGACTCGCAGGCCCGCACCGCCATGCTGTGGCAGAGCGTGCCCGGCGGGGACACGATCCAGGGCGCGCCGCGCTGCTCGGCGACCGTGCCGGGCGCCCGGGCCGCCAGGTACATCGGCTCGGTGAACACCGGGCGGGTCACCGCCAGGCCCGGCTCCGGATCGGCCGGGACGAGGTCGTACTCGTGGACCAGGGCGACGTCCAGCTCGCCGGCGCGCAGCGCCGCCCCGACGGCCGCCGGATCCACCTCGGTGACCATCGGCTCCAGGCCGGGGTGCCAGCCGGCCAGTTCGGCGAGGACACCGGGGATGACCGCCCGGGCCGCCGACGGGTAGGTGCCGATCCGCAGCGGCCCGGCCAACCCCTGCCGGGCGTGCGCGAGTTCGGCACCGGCCTGCTCCAGCAGGGCGAGCACCGCCTCGGCGTGCCGGACGAGGTTGCGCCCCGCCGGGGTGAGGGTGACCCGCCGCCCGGTGCGCTCCAGCAGGGGGACACCCGCCTCCCGCTCCAGCACGGACAGCTGCTGGGACACCGCCGACGGGCTGAAGGACAGCGCCTCGGCGACGGCGGCGATGGTGCCGAGGTGGGCGAGTTCGCGCAGCAGGCGCAGGCGTCGGACGTCGAGCATCGGCTCAGCTTACGAGAAGCATCACGAACGTGAACTGGACCCGGGCGATCGGCCGGCCGCAGGATCGTGACCATGGAACTCACCGGCATCCACGTCCCCCTGATCACGCCCTTCGCCGCGGACGGCTCGGTCGCGCTGGACGCGCTGGCCGCACTCGCGGACGAGCTGCTGACCGCCGGCGCGGCCGGCCTCGTCGCCCTCGGCACCACCGGCGAGCCCGCCGCGCTGACCGAGGAGGAGCGCTGGGCGGTGATCGACGTGGCCGCGGCCGCCTGCGCCGCGCACGGGGCGACGCTGACCGTCGGCGCGCACGGCGGCGACACCCGTGCCACCGCCGAGGCGGTGGCCGCCATCCGCGAGCGGGTGCCGCAGGCGGCGGCCGCGCTGGTCACCGTCCCCGGCTTCGTGCGGGCCGGCGAGGCCGGCACCGTCGCGCACTTCCGCGCGCTGGCCGCGGGCAGCCCGCTGCCGCTGGTCGTCTACCACATCCCGTACCGCACCGGGCAGCAGCTGTCCGGCGCGGCCCTGCTGGAGATCGCGGCGATCGACGGCGTGGTCGGGGTCAAGTACGCGACCGGCGGGCTGGACGAGGCGGCCGTGCAGCTGCTCGCCGCCGCCCCGGACGGCTTCGCCGTGCTGACGGGGGAGGACGCCTTCCTCTCGCCGCTGCTGGCGCTCGGCGCGGCGGGCGGCATCCTCGCCTCGGCCCACCTGGCCACCGCCCGGTTCGTCGAGCTGGCGGCCGCCTGGCGGGCCGGGGACGCCGCCCGGGCCCGGGAGCTCGGGCACCGGCTCACCGGGCTGGCGCTGGCGGCCTTCGCCGCACCCAACCCGGCGGTGACCAAGGGCGTGCTGCACGCCCAGGGCCGGATCCCCACCCCGGACGTCCGGCTGCCGCTGCTGCCGGCCGGGCGGGCGGAGGTGGACACGGCGCTGGCACTGGTCAGTGGTCTGGACCACTGATCGGTCGGACCGTCCCCTCTCACACCGTGGAATACCAGGTGGCCCCACCCGCATGACAAGGCATGATGGGCGGAGTGCGGCTGTGAACAGCACCATCCAGAGGAGTAGTCGGAATGAAGATCGGCATTGTCGGAGCCACCGGCCAGGTCGGCGGCGTGGTCCGCGAGATCCTTGCGGAGCGCGCGGGGCGCCCGGGCGGAATCGGCCCGGTGGAGCAGCTGCGGCTGTTCGCCTCGGCCCGCTCGGCCGGACGCACCCTGCCGTGGCAGGGCACCGAGGTCACCGTCGAGGACGCCGCCACGGCCGACTACACCGGCCTGGACATCGTGATCTTCTCCGCCGGCGGCGCCACCTCCAAGGCCCTCGCCCCCAAGGTCGCCGCCTCCGGCGCCGTCGTCATCGACAACTCCTCCGCCTGGCGCCGCGACCCCGACGTCCCGCTGGTCGTCTCCGAGGTCAACCCGCAGGCCGTCGCCGACCGCCCCAAGGGCATCATCGCCAACCCGAACTGCACCACCATGGCCGCCATGCCCGTGCTGCGCCCGCTGCACGAGGAGGCCGGCCTCGCCGCGCTCGTCGTCTCCACCTACCAGGCCGTCTCCGGCAGCGGCGTGGCCGGCGTCGCCGAGCTGCAGGACCAGGCCGCCAAGGTCGTCGACGGCGCCGCCGCCCTCGCCCACGACGGCAGCGCGGTCGAGTTCCCCGAGCCCAAGGTCTACCGGCGCCCGATCGCCTTCAACGTGGTGCCGCTGGCCGGCTCCATCGTCGAGGACGGCTCCAACGAGACCGACGAGGAGCAGAAGCTCCGCCACGAGAGCCGCAAGATCCTCGGCATCCCGGACCTCAAGGTCGCCGGCACCTGCGTGCGCGTCCCCGTCTTCTCGGGCCACTCGCTGCAGATCAACGCCCGCTTCGAGCGCCCGATCAGCCCCGAGCGCGCCGTCGAGCTGCTCACCGGCGCCCCCGGCGTCGAGCTCTCCGAGATCCCCACCCCGCTCCAGGCCGCCGGCAAGGACCCGAGCTACGTCGGCCGCATCCGGGCCGACGAGACCGTCGACCACGGCCTCTCGCTGTTCCTGTCCAACGACAACCTGCGCAAGGGCGCGGCCCTCAACGCCGTCCAGATCGCCGAGCTGGTCGCCGCCGAGCTCAAGGCCTGACCCCGCCGCCGAAACCCGGGCGCCGAAACCCGGGCGCCGGGCCCGGGTGCCGGGCCCGCACCGGGCCGCGCACCGGCCGGCGTGCCGGGCCCGGCCTCGCCCCGCGGAGTGACCTCGGGCGGGCCCCGTCGTTGAACGGGGCCCGCCCTCGCGTTTCCGTCGGCGGCTGTTGCGGTACCGCGACATCCTCCGAGGTTCGGCGCGCCGACCGGGGGGAAAAGGTGACCCAACGATCGGGCGGCCATCGGGGGCCCCTCACCCCGCGCCCGCACCCCGGGCGGACCGCGCCCACCCGGCCTGACCCCGAGGGCGAGCGGAAAGAGGTGTGCGATGGACCGCTGTGTCGTCCTGGTGGACGCGGGATACCTGCTGGGTGCCGCGGCCAGCCTGCTCGCCGGCGACCCGTCCCGCTCCCGGGTCACCGTCGACCACACCGCGCTGATCACCGCGCTGCGCGAACGCGCCGAGGCCGAGACCGGGCTGCCGCTGCTGCGGATCTACTGGTTCGACGCCGCCCCCGACCGCCGCCCGATGCCCGAACACCGCCGGCTGCGCGTCCTGCCCCGGGTCACCGTCCGGCTCGGCGCCCTCACCCGGGCCGAGGGCCGCTGGGTGCAGAAGGGCGTCGACGCCGCCATGCACGCCGAACTCTCCGAACTCGCCCGCAACCGGGCCTGCGCCGACGTCGTGCTGATCACCGGCGACGGCGACCTGCTGCCCGGCATGATGTCCGCCAAGGAACACGGCGTGGTCGTCCACCTGTGGGCCCTGCAGGCCGCCGACGGCGACTTCAACCAGTCCGAGGACCTGGTCGGCGAGGCCGACGAACGGCGCGTCCTCGACCGGGAGTGGATCGAGGGCTCCTTCAGCCTCCGCGAGAGTGCCACCGTCTTCCCCGCGCCCGGTGCCCGGCAGGAGATCGCCAAGATCCTCGCCGCCCCGCCCGCCGCCGCGCCCCTGCCGGCCCCGCTGCCCGCCGGGGTGCCCGCAGCGGTGGCCCCCGCCGCCCCGGCCTCCGCCACCGCCGGCCCGGCCGGCACCCCCGCCGGAGCCCCGGCCGCCGACGGGCGGCCCCAGCCCCCCGCGGCGCTCAAGGTCGTCCCCACCCCCAAGGACCTCGCCGGGCGCGTCGCCGCCACCCCCGGCGCCCACGCCGTCAACGGGCACGGCCCGCTCGGGCACCCGGCCGCCCACGGCCCGGCCAACGGGCACGCGCCCGCGGTGGCCAACGGCCCGGCCAACGGGCACGCCAACGGGCACGCGCACGGGCCGACCGGGCCCGTCCTGCGCTGGTCCTCCGACCGCGGGTGGGTCGACCGGCCCACCCCGGAACCCGCCGTCACCGCCGGCGACAGCCTCCCCACCCTCGCCCAGCTCACCACCTCCGAACAGCGCTGGGCCGACCGCGAGGAGGACATCACCACCATCGGGGGCGACGCCCACGAAGTCGGCCAGGTCTTCGCCCGCCGCTGGAGCGACCGCCTCGGCGACGTCGAACGGCTCACCGTGCTGTGGCCCGACTACCCGCGCATCCCGCACCGGGTGGACGGCGAACTGCTCCGCTACGCCGCCCGCTTCGGCCTGCTCGCGCACAAGGACGACCAGATCGACGAACACGACCGCTACGCCATCCGGGCCGGGTTCTGGAAGGAGCTCGCCGCCCGGGTCCCCGGCGGATCGATGGTCGTGGACGACTAGGGAGCCCCGGCAGGTCCGTCCGGCGGGCCCGTCCTGCGCGTGCCCGCCGGGTCCGGGGAGGTTCCCGCGGCAGCCGGACCCGGCTCCCGGGGCCCTTCCGGGGCCGTGGTGATCCGGCCCCCTTGTCCGGTTCGCCCGTGTGAGCGCGTAGAGTCTCCGGTCGTGAACGAGACGGCCGGGCGAGCACCCCACGACACCCCGCCGTGCGTCGCCGTGCGCGACCTGGTCAGGACCTACCGCACCGGCCGCGGCGACGCCGCCACCGAGATCCGGGCCAACGACGGGATCAGCCTCACCGTCCGGCAGGGCGAGATCTTCGGACTGCTCGGGCCCAACGGCGCCGGCAAGTCCACCCTCGTCCGGCAGCTCACCGGACTGCTGCGCCCCGACTCCGGCAGCATCGAACTCCTCGGCCACGACGTCGTCCGCCACCCCGAACGGGCCGCCCGGCTGCTCGGCTACCTCGGCCAGGAGTCCAGCGCCCTCGACGAGCTGACCGTCGCCCTCGCCGCCGAGACCACCGGGCGCCTGCGCGGCCTTACCCGGACCCGGGCCCGCGCCGAGGCCGCCGACGTGCTCACCGAACTCGGCCTCGAACCGATCGCCCGGCGCCCGCTCGCCAAGCTCTCCGGCGGCCAGCGCCGGCTCGCCTGCTTCGCCGCCGCCCTCGTCGGCGACCGGCCGCTGCTCGTCCTCGACGAACCCACCACCGGCATGGACCCCGTCGCCCGGCGGGCCGTCTGGAGCGCCGTCGACCGGCGCCGCGGCGAACGCGGTGCGACCGTGCTGCTCGTCACCCACAACGTCATCGAGGCGGAGACCGTGCTCGACCGGGTCGCCGTCGTCGACGACGGACGGATCATCGCCTGCGACACCCCCGGCGGCCTCAAGGCCCTCGTCGACGGGCACGTCCGGCTCGACCTGGTCTGGCGGGACGAGGCGCCGCTCGCCGTCCCCGCCGTCGCCGAACTCGCCGGCCGGGCCGAACGCGCGGGCCGCCGCTGGACCATCCGCACCACCCCCGAACAGGCCCGCGAACTGGTCGCCGCCGTCACCACCGGCCCGGCCTTCGCCGCCCTCGACGACTTCACCCTCGCCACCCCGAGCCTCGAGGACGCCTACCTCGAGCTCGGCGGCCGCCACGGAGGACTGGCCAAGTGACCCTGCTCTCCGTGCCGCCCCAGGCCGCCGCCCCCGCCGCGGACGGTACCCCCGCCCCGCTCGCCCCGGCGGCCCGCCTGCTGCCCGCCCTCGCCGCCGTCTACCGGGCCCAGCTCGCCCGGGCCAAGGTCGCGCGGATCCCGCTGCTGTTCGTCGCCACCTTCCAGTCCGTCGGCATCCTGGTGATGATGCGCGGCGTGGTGGACGCCGGGCAGACCTCCGAGGCGCGGTCCGTGGTGGCCGGCTCCAGCGTGCTCGTCGTCGCCTTCGTCGCGCTCAACCTGCTCGCCCAGTACTTCGGCCGGCTGCGGGCCACCGGCGGCCTCGACCACTACGCCACCCTGCCGGTGCCCGCCGCCTCCGTGGTCCTCGGCGCGGCCGCCGCCTACGCCTCCTTCACGCTGCCCGGGACCGTCGCCACCGCCGTCGTCGGCGCGGTGATGTTCGGGCTGCCGCTCGGGCAGATCTGGGTGCTGCTCGCCGTCGTCCCGCTCGCCGGGGCCGCCCTGTCCGGGCTCGGCGCCGCCTGCGGGCTGCTCGCGCCCCGGCAGGAGATCGCCACCATGCTCGGGCAGCTCGGCATGTCGGCGGCGCTGCTGCTCGGCGTGCTGCCCGTCGACCACCTGCCGCAGCCGGTGCTGTGGCTGCGCGACCTGCTGCCGTCCACGTACGGCGTCGAGGCCTTCGCCCGGACCTTCACCCCGGACCCCGACTGGGCGCTGGTCGCGGGCGACCTGGCGGTCTGCGCGGGCGTCGGCGTGGTCTCCCTGGCGGTCGCCACCTGGGCCTACCGGCGCGCCGTCGCCCGCTGAACACCGCCGGGCACGGGCCGCCCCGCCCGGCCCTCCCCGGCCCCGGGGGAGCGGGTGCAGGGCCCGCCGGAGCAGCCGTCGTGAAACGATGGGGCCCGTGACCGTACCGAACACACCTCCGGATCCCACCCGCGCCGACGTGGACGCGGTGCCGGGCGCCACCCCCGACCCGTTCGCGCCGCCGGCCCCGGACGCCGGGACCCAGGAGCCCCCGGCCGGACCGGCCGCGGAGCCCCCCGCGGGGCCCCGGCTCATGGAACGGCTGCTGCCGGAACTGCGGATCGGCGCGGGCACCGTGCTCGTCTGCATCCTGGTCGGGCTGGTCATGGCCGGCGTGTGGGCCTGGCTGGCGCCCAAGGTGCCGCTGGTCGTGGACGGTGACCGGATCCTCTACGCCGACCCGGAGGGCGAGCAGCGGGCCGGCGCCGACGCCGTCTTCGTGCTCGCCGGGCTCGGCGCCGGCATCCTCACCGCGCTCGGGGCCTTCCTCGTCACCCGGCGGCGCGGCGGCGGCATCGGGGTCACCCTCGGGCTCGTGATCGGCGGGCTGCTCGGCTCCGTCGGCGCCTGGCGGCTGGGGCGGTGGCTCGGGCCCAGCGACAACCTGATCGGCGAGGCCCGCCGGGTCGGCAACGGCGGACACTTCGACGCGGGCATCGACCTGGGGGCGATGGGGGCGCTGCTGGCCTGGCCGATGGCGGCCATGGTGGTGCTGCTGGCGCTCTCGGCGGCCTTCGGGAAGCGGGAGGAGGACCCGCCGCCGTACTGGGCCGGGCCGGCCCCGCACGGACAGCAGCCGCAGGGGCAGCACCCGGAGCCGTACCCCGGGCAGCCGCAGGGACAGCCGTACGGGCAGCCGCAGGGGCCGGCGGGCGGTTTCCCGGGCGGCGGCACCACGGGGCCGGAGGACCGGGCGTAGGGCTTGTGTCGACGCCGGGCCGCGGCGGCCCGGTGGGGGGTTCCCGCCGGGCTCAGCGGGCGATCGCGGCGGTGGCGGCCCCCGTCAGTGCCACCAGGTCGGCGGGGGCGAGCTCGACCTCCAGACCGCGGCGGCCCGCCGAGACGTAGACGGTCGGGTGGGCGAGGGCGCTGTCGTCGACCACGGTGCGCAGCGGGCGGCGCTGGCCCAGCGGGGAGATGCCGCCGCGGACGTAGCCGCTGCTGCGCTCGGCGGCCGCCGGATCGGCCATCGCGGCGCGCTTGCCGCCGACGGCGGCGGCCAGGGCCTTGAGGTCGAGCTGCCCGGCCACCGGGACCACGCCGACGGTGAGCACGCCGTCCACGTCGGCGACCAGGGTCTTGAAGACCCGCTCGGCGGTCACGCCCAGCGCCTCGGCGGCCTCGCCGCCGTAGGAGGCTGCGGCCGGGTCGTGCTCGTAGGCGTGCACGGTGAACGGGACCGCGGCGCCCTCCAGAACCACGGTCGCGGGCGTTCCCTGCCCGCCCTTCTTCGCTTTCCTCGCCATCACGGGATCCCTGGGTCGTCGGGGCTGTGCTAGTTGGGGCTGAAGGACTGGCGGGTGAGGTCGACCGCGGGCAGCGACGGCAGCCAGCTGAGCACCGAGGTCTCCCGGCGCAGCAGGTCGAGTTCGGCGCGCAGCCGCTGGGCGGTGTCCGGGCAGGCCAGCAGCTGCTGCTTGACCGGGGTCTCGAACACCGAGGCCGCGGCGACCAGGTAGGACAGCACCTGCGGGTCGTCGGGGAGCTCCTGGCGGCCGACGGTGCTCGCCTCGCGGGCGCCGGCGAGGCGCTTCTGGTAGACCCGGAAGGCCCGCTCCACCTCGGCCGCGAGCGCGCCGGAGCCCTCGCCGGGGGCCTCCTCGACCAGCTCGGCCTCGCCGGTCAGGTACGGGCCGGAGACGTCCACCGAGCGGAGCCGGAACCGGGTCGTGCCGGTGACCAGCAGCTCGTACCGGCCGTCCGGCTGCTCCTGGACGGAGGCGACGTCGGCGACGCAGCCGACGGGGAAGACCGCCTCCAGCGGATCCCCGGTGACGGTGCCCAGGCCGTCCAGCGGCCCCGCCGGGCCGTCCCCCGGGCGGACCGGGGCGACCTCCCGGCCGTCCTTGATGGCGAGCACGCCGAAGCGGCGCGGGGTGTCGGCCGGGAGTTCGAGCAGGTCGGCGACGAGACGGCGGTAGCGCTCCTCGAAGACGTTCAGGGGCAGCACGAGGCCCGGGTAGAGCACGTTGTTCAGCGGGAAGAGCGGCAGCCGTTCTGTCACGGCGGACAGCGTAGTTCCCCGCACGCCCCCGGCGCCCCGCGGTCGGCCCCGCCGGAGCGTCCGCCACCCCCCGCCGGAGCGTCCGCCACCCCCGCCCGAGCACCCGCTATCCCCGCTGGAGCATCCGCGAGGCGCCGGCGACGACCGTGGTGGCCAGCAACCAGCCCACGATGACCAGCCCCGCCGAGACGTACTGGCTGAGGCCGCCCGGGTTCCAGCCCTGCTGGCCGAGGTCGACGACGGGGACCAGCTGGCTCAGCGTGTACAGCACCGGGTTCCAGTGCGGGCTCTCGTCGGCCTTCAGCGGGGCCAACCGGTGGGTGGCGAACCAGACGCTGCCGAGCGCCCAGGCGAGCAGCAGCCACAGGCCCGCCCGGCCGGGCCGGTAACCGTAGCCGACGCCGACGTCCTGGACCAGGCCCCAGATCCGGGCCGGCAGCGGCAGGGTCCGGCGGCGGCGGCGCTGCTTGGCGTAGAGCACCTCGCGGGCGTCGTCGTCGGCGCCGTCGCGGCGCAGCGCGGCGGCGAGCTGCTCGTAGGACTCCGGCTGGAACTCGGTGGTGGACCCCTCCAGCCAGGCGATCCGCTGCTGGACGGTGAAGGGCGCGGCCGGGCGCAGGTTCTCGTAGACGAAACCGTTGAGGCCGAGGTGCCGGCCGAGCGGCCAGGCGTCCGGGTCGTCGACCAGGTTGCCGACCCGGGCCCGGGAGAGCGAGACGGTGCCGGTGGGGCGCATCCGGCAGGTGAACCGCAACTCGGGGGTGTGGATGCGGCGCAGCGACAGCTCGTCGTCACCCTCCAGGTGGAATTCCCCGGAGATCAGGCAGGCGCCGTCGAAGCGGGCGTCGGAGAGCCGGACCTGGCCGTGGGCGCGGAACGGCAGGCCCGGTGCGTCGGGCGGCGGCGTCTGCCCGTAGCCGGAGCCGTAGTAGCTGCGGGAGCCGAACCAGCCGCCGTCGAGGGAGCTGGTCAGGTAGCAGGTGTGGCCGACGGTGATGCGGACGGCGTTGAGGCAGATGCGGTTGTCCGGGACGGCGTGCAGCTGGGCGCCGCGCAGCGAGAGCCGGCCGCCGATCCGGGCGGTGCGCAGGCTCAGCTCGCCGTGGACCTCGATCCGGTCGGCCTCGAAGTCCTGGTGGACGGTCATGCCGTCGGCGGAGAGCGCGCGGCCGAAGCGGTCGCAGCCGAGCCACGTCTGGTTGAGCAGCAGGTCGGTGCCGATCCTGGCGTCCGTCAGCCGGACGCCCTCGCGTATTCGGCACCGGGCCAGGTGGAGGTCCCCGGTGGTGGCCAGCCGGGAGGCCTCCATCCGCGGGGCCAGGCAGTCGACGAAGCGCAGGGTGCTGGCCTCCGCCTCGGAGATCAGGATCTTCTGCTCGAAGCGGCACTCGCGCAGCTCGACGTACTGGCGGATGGCGCCGCCCGCCAGGTTGAGCGCCCCGGTCACCCGCACGCCCGTCATCCGCAGCGAGGACACCCGGCCCGGCGCGGCGGCCGGGCCGGCCAGCAGCAGGTGGGCGAGGACCTCGGCCCGGACGGTGCGCCCGGCGCCCCAGACGGCGTCGCCGAAGGGGTCGTCGGTGGCGTGGACCCCGCACCGCCGGTCGTACACGTCACCCTGGCGGAAGGCCTCCCAGAGCTCCTGCTCGGTGTCGGTCCAGCCCTCCGGAGCGTGCTCCGCCATGGTTTCCCCCGTCCCCCCGGTCGTCTCGCCTTTCGTATCACGGACTGAAATACGGGACCAGCGATTCCGGCCACTCCTTACACTGGGTGGCGTGATCTCTCGAATCGACCTCCGCGGCTCGCTGGACGACCCGCGTGACCTGCTGCCCCGTGCCGAGTTCGACGTCGCGGCCGCCCTGGAGAAGGTGCGACCGATCGCCGAGGACGTACGCCATCGCGGGGTCGCGGCCGTCATCGAGATCACCGAACGCTTCGACGGCGTCCGGCTGGAGTCCACCCGCGTCCCGGCCGGGCAGCTGGCCGAGGCCCTGGAGACGCTGGACCCGAAGGTGCGGGCCGCCCTGGAGGAGTCCATCCGCCGGGCCCGCACCGTGCACGCCGACCAGCGCCGCACCGGGCACACCACGCAGGTGGTGCCCGGCGGCACCGTCACCCAGCGGTGGGTGCCGGTGGAGCGGGTCGGCCTGTACGTGCCGGGCGGCCTGGCGGTCTACCCGTCCTCCGTGGTGATGAACGTCGTCCCGGCCCAGGAGGCCGGCGTGCGCGCCATCGCCGTCACCTCCCCGCCGCAGCGCGAGTTCGGCGGCCGGGTGCACCCGACGATCCTGGCGGCCTGCGCACTGCTCGGCGTGGACGAGGTCTACGCGGTCGGCGGCGCCCAGGCCGTCGCGATGTTCGCGCTGGGCACCGAGGAGTGCGCCCCCGTCACCATGGTCACCGGCCCCGGCAACATCTACGTGGCCGCCGCCAAGCGCCTCTTCGCCGGCCGGATCGGCATCGACTCGGAGGCCGGCCCGACCGAGATCGCCGTCCTCGCCGACGACAGCGCGCTGGCCTCCGACGTGGCCGCCGACCTGATCAGCCAGGCCGAGCACGGCCCGACCTCCGGCTCGGTGCTGGTCACCGACTCGGTGGCGCTGGCCGACGCGGTCGAGGCCGAGCTGGCCGAGCAGGTCGCCCGGACCAAGCACGCCGAGCGGGTCGCCGAGGCGCTCGGCGGCAAGCAGTCCGGCATCATCCTGGTCGACGACCTGGACCAGGGCCTCGCCGTCGTCAACGCCTACGCGGCCGAGCACCTGGAGATCCAGACCCGGGACCCGCACGCGGTCGCCGACCGGGTCGTCAACGCCGGCGCCGTCTTCATCGGCCGCTGGACCCCGGTCTCGCTGGGCGACTACGCGGCCGGCTCCAACCACGTGCTGCCCACCGGCGGCTGCGCCTGCCACTCGGCCGGCCTGTCCGTCCAGACCTTCCTGCGCGGCGTCCAGGTCGTCGAGTACGACCGGGACGCGCTCGCGGACGTCGCCGCGCACGTCGTCAACCTCGCCGACGCCGAGGACCTGCCCGGTCACGGCGACGCCATCAAGGCCCGCTTCGATTGGACGGTACCCGGCTCGTGACCGCCATCGACGACCTCCCCATCCGCGACGAACTGCGCGGACAGTCCCCGTACGGCGCACCGCAGCTCGACGTGCCCGTCCAGCTGAACACCAACGAGAACCCGTACCGGCTGCCCGAGGAGCTGGTCGCCCGGATCGCCGAGCGCGTCGCCGAGGCCGCCCGCGACCTCAACCGCTACCCCGACCGGGACGCGGTCGAACTGCGCGAAGGGCTCGCCGCCTACCTCGGCCGCACCACCGGGTTCACCGTCGCCCGCGAGCAGGTCTGGGCCGCCAACGGCTCCAACGAGGTGCTCCAGCAGCTGCTGCAGACCTTCGGCGGCCCCGGCCGCAGCGCACTCGGCTTCGAGCCCTCCTACTCGATGCACGCGCTGATCTCCCGGGGCACCGGCACCGCCTGGACCTCCGGCCCGCGCAACGACGACTTCACCATCGACGTGGACGCCGCCGTCGCCGCGATCGCCGAGCACCGGCCCAACGTGGTCTTCGTCTGCTCGCCGAACAACCCGACCGGCACCGCCGTCGCCGCCGACACCGTGCTGCGGCTCTACGAGGCCGCGCAGGCCGCCCGGCCCAGCCTGGTCGTCGTCGACGAGGCGTACGTCGAGTTCTCGCACCGGGCCTCGCTGCTGCCTCTGATCGAGGGCCGCCCCAACCTGGTCGTCACCCGCACCATGTCCAAGGCCTTCGGCGCGGCCGGGCTGCGCCTGGGCTACCTGGCCGCCGACGCCGCGGTGGTGGACGCCGTCCAGCTGGTCCGCCTGCCCTACCACCTGTCGGCCGTCACCCAGGCCACCGCGCTGGCCTGCCTGGAACACACCGACACCCTGCTCGGCTACGTCGGCCGGCTCAAGGCCGAACGCGACCGGCTGGTGGACGCGCTGCGCGGCCTCGGCCTGGAGGTCACCGACTCGGACGCCAACTTCGTCCAGTTCGGCCGCTTCGCCGACACCCACGCGGTCTGGCAGGCCATCCTCGACCAGGGCGTCCTGGTCCGCGACAACGGCGTTCCCGGGTGGCTGCGCGTCACCGCCGGCACCCCGGCCGAGAACGACGCCTTCCTGGAGGCCGTCGCCAAGGCCGTCCAGTCTCCCGCCCCCACCCTTGATCGTGCGCGCTCCGCGCGCGCAGCCAGTCAGGAGCTGTAACCCCGAATGTCCCGCATCGGACGCGTTGAGCGCACCACGAAGGAGACCTCGGTCCTGGTCGAGATCGATCTCGACGGCACCGGAAGGACCGACATCTCGACGGGCGTCGGGTTCTACGACCACATGCTCGACCAGCTCGGCCGCCACGGTCTGTTCGACCTCACCGTCAAGACCGACGGCGACCTGCACATCGACACCCACCACACCATCGAGGACACCGCCCTCGCGCTCGGTGCCGCCTTCAAGCAGGCCCTCGGCGACAAGGTCGGCATCTACCGCTTCGGCAACTGCACGGTGCCGCTGGACGAGTCGCTCGCCCAGGTCACCGTCGACCTGTCCGGCCGGCCCTACCTGGTGCACACCGAGCCCGAGAACATGGCGCCGATGATCGGCAGCTACGACACCACGATGACCCGCCACATCCTGGAGTCCTTCGTCGCCCAGGCGCAGATAGCCCTGCACGTCCACGTCCCGTACGGGCGCAACGCCCACCACATCGTGGAGTGCCAGTTCAAGGCCCTGGCCCGGGCCCTGCGCTACGCCTCCGAGCGCGACGTGCGCGCGGCCGGCATCCTCCCGTCCACCAAGGGGGCCCTGTGAGCAAGACCGCCGTCGCCCTCCTGTTCGTCGGCCTCTTCCTGGCCGGCGGCGTGATCTCGTTCTGGAAGCAGAAGCTGCCCAAGGGCGTCATCCTGGTGCTCGCGCTCGGCTCGGTGATGTGCCTGGCCGCCGGCGCCATGCGCCTGTAGGCACGCCGCCCTCCGGACACGCAGAGAGACTGGACACCTGAACATGGGCAAGAACGTCGTCGTCCTCGACTACGGATCGGGCAACCTCCGCTCGGCGCAGCGCGCGCTCGAACGGACCGGAGCGGACGTCACCGTCACCTCCGACTACGACGCCGCGATGAACGCGGACGGCCTGCTCGTCCCCGGCGTCGGCGCCTTCGAGGCCTGCATGCGCGGCCTGAAGTCCGTCCGCGGCGACTGGATCGTCGGGCGCCGCCTCGCCGGGGGCCGCCCCGTCATGGGCATCTGCGTCGGCATGCAGATCCTCTTCGAGCGGGGCGTCGAACACGGCGTCGAGACCGCCGGCTGCGACGAGTGGCCCGGCACCGTCGAGCCGCTGGACGCCCCCGTCGTCCCGCACATGGGCTGGAACACCGTGGACGCGCCCGCCGGCAGCCGGATGTTCGCCGGCCTGGACCCGCAGACCCGCTTCTACTTCGTCCACTCCTACGGGGTGCGGCACTGGGAGCTGGAGATCCACAGCGAGCGGATCAACGCCCCGCTCGTCACCTGGGCCACGCACGGACAGCCGTTCGTCGCGGCCGTCGAGAACGGCCCGCTCTGGGCCACCCAGTTCCACCCCGAGAAGTCCGGCGACGCCGGCGCCGCCCTCCTGACCAACTGGGTCGACACCCTCTGACGACCCTCTGACGACAGAAGAGTCCTGACAATGAGCCTCGAACTGCTTCCCGCCGTCGACGTCCGCGACGGCCAGGCCGTCCGCCTGGTCAAGGGCGCCTCCGGCACCGAGACCTCCTTCGGCGAGCCGCTGGCCGCCGCCCTCGCCTGGCAGAACGCCGGCGCCGAGTGGCTGCACCTGGTGGACCTCGACGCCGCCTTCGGCACCGGCACCAACTACGCGCTGCTGAAGGAGGTCACCGGCCGTCTCGACATCAAGGTCGAGCTGTCCGGCGGCATCCGCGACGACGAGTCGCTCGCCAACGCGCTCGCCACCGGCTGCACCCGCGTCAACCTCGGCACCGCCGCCCTGGAGGCCCCCGAGTGGGTCGCCAAGGCCATCGCCGAGCACGGCGACAAGATCGCCGTCGGCCTGGACGTCGTCGGCACCACCCTGCGCGGCCGCGGCTGGACCCGCGACGGCGGCGAGCTCTTCGACGTCCTCGCCCGGCTCGACCAGGAGGGCTGCGCCCGCTACGTCGTCACCGACGTCAACCGGGACGGCACCCTGACCGGCCCCAACCTGCAGCTGCTGCGCGACGTCTGCGCCGCCACCGACCGCCCGGTCGTCGCCTCCGGCGGCGTCTCCTCCCTGGACGACCTGCGCGCCATCGCCGGCCTGGTCGGCGAGGGTGTCGAGGGCGCCATCGTGGGCAAGGCACTCTACGAGCAGAAGTTCACCCTCGAAGAGGCCCTGGAGGCGGTTTCAGGATGACGGAACGTCGGATCGTACGCGGCAGGGTCGCCGGATGCTCCCCCTGGGAGGACGCCTTCGGCTACTCGCGGGCCGTCGCCGCCGGGGATTACGTGCACGTGGCCGGCACCACCGCCTGGGTGGACGGCCGGATCGAGCACGAGGGCGACCCGTACCGGCAGACCCTCGCCGCGTTCGGCGTCGGGCTGCAGGCCCTCGCCGCGTACGGTCTGACGGCGGACGACGTGGTCCGCACCCGGATGTACATCACCCACGTCCGCGACGCCGACGAGGTGGGCCGCGCCCACCGCGAACTCTTCGACGCCGCCCGCCCGGTGGCCACCATGGTGGTGGTCGAGGGCCTGATCGACTCCCGGATGATGGTCGAGGTCGAGCTCGACGCCCACCGCACCGGGCTGGCAAAGACCCTGGAAGGCAAACAGCCGTGACCCTCGCCGTACGTGTCATCCCCTGCCTGGACGTCGACGCCGGGCGGGTGGTCAAGGGCGTCAACTTCCAGAACCTGCGCGACGCCGGTGACCCGGTGGAGATGGCCAAGCTCTACGACGCCGAGGGCGCCGACGAGTTGACCTTCCTCGACATCACCGCCTCCTCCGGGGACCGGGAGACCACCTACGACGTGGTCCGCCGCACCGCCGAGCAGGTCTTCATCCCGCTCACCGTCGGCGGCGGCATCCGTGCCGTCGAGGACGTCGACAAGCTGCTGCGGGCCGGTGCGGACAAGGTCGGCGTCAACACCGCCGCCATCGCCCGTCCGGAGCTCGTCCGCGAGATCGCCCAGCGCTTCGGCCGGCAGGTCCTGGTGCTCTCCGTCGACGCCCGGCGCTGCCCGCCCGGCACCGAGACCGCCTCCGGCTACGAGGTCACCACCCACGGCGGCCGCCGCGGCACCGGCCTCGACGCCGTCGAATGGGCCGGCCGCGCCGCCGAGCTCGGCGCCGGCGAGATCCTGCTGAACTCCATGGACGCCGACGGCACCAAGGACGGCTACGACCTGGAGATGATCCGGGCCGTCCGCAAGGCCGTCTCGGTGCCCGTCATCGCCTCCGGCGGCGCCGGCCGGCTCGCCGACTTCGCGCCGGCCGTCGAGGCGGGCGCCGACGCGGTGCTCGCCGCCAGCGTCTTCCACTTCGGCGACCTGCGGATCGGCGAGGTCAAGAACGCGCTGCGCGAGGCCGGGCACCCGGTGCGCTGAGGCAGGCCCGAGGGCCCGTCGTGCCGGAGTGGTGCCGGTGCGGCGGGCCCTCGGTGTGTGCGGTCGTCGGCGGGCGTCGGGGTGGGGGCGGGGCTCCGGGGTCCTGCCGGGGTCCAGGACTGCCGGGCTCAGGACTGCCGGGGCTCAGGACTGCCGGGGCTCACCCTTGATCAGCGCGAACGGGGCGCCGTTCGGGTCCGCCAGCCAGGCGAGACGGCCCACGTTCGGCACGTCCTCGGCCGGCATCATCACCGAGCCGCCGGCCGCCGTCGCCCTCGCGATCACCGCGTCCACGTCGTCCGCGGCGAAGTACGGCGTCCACGCGGACGGCTGCTCCGCGGACATGACCGGCGCGATGCCGCCGAAGCTGGTGGCCTGCTGGTCGCCGTCGGCCGTGGAGAGCACCCGGTAGTTCATGCCCGGCGACGGCTCGAAGTTCTCCACCCGCCAGCCGAACAGCGCCCGGTAGAAGCCGAAGCCGGCCTCCGGGTCGGCGCTGTGCAGCTCCGACCAGACCAGCGTGGCGTCCTCCGACACCACGTCCAGGCCGCGGACGTCACCCGGCTGCCAGACCGCGAACTCGGCGCCCTGCGGGTCCGTCAGCTGCGCCATCCGACCGGCCGTCATCACGTCCATCGCCGGCACCCGCACCGTGCCGCCGGCCTGCTCGACGGCCTTCACGGTGGCGTCCGCGTCCGGGGTGTGGAAGTACGTCGTCCACGCGGACCTGGCGCCCTGGTCCTGCAGCGGGCCGACCGCCGCGACCGTCCTGCCGTTCAGCTGGAGGAACCCGTAACCGCCCGTCTCCGGACCGGCGGACTCGAACGTCCAGCCGAACACCTTGCCGTAGAACTCGGCGGTGGCCGCCACGTCCGGGCTGCCGAGGTCGATCCAGCAGGGTGCGCCGGCGGGAAAGTCGGTGGTGAGCATGAGGTGGTGCCCCTTCGACGGAGAAGTGACCGGAACGGCCCCCCGAGGACGCGCACACGCCCCCTTCCCGGCCACCTGCGAGTCTGCACCCGACCACTGACATCCGCAGCCGGGACACGGCTGACCTCGCGGATTCGGCGGCTCGGGCGGGGCGGGGTCCCCGCGGGCGGCTACAGCCAGCCCCGCTGCGCCGCCTTCAGCCCGGCCTCGAAGCGGCTGGCGGCGTCGAGCCGCTCCATCAGGGCGGACATCTGGCGGCGCACGGTGCGCACCGAGATGCCGAGCCGCTTGCCGGCGCCCTCGTCCGTCAGACCCGTCCCGAGCAGCCGGAGCAGGTCGCGTTCGGCCGGGGTGAGGCCGGTGTCGTGATGGGTGGGCTGGTCGGCGCCGAGCGGCACGGCCGTGGACCAGGCCTGCTCGAACAGGGCGACCAGCGAGGCGACCAGCCCGGGCTCGCTGGTGCAGAGCGCCCCCAGCCTCGTCCGGGTCGGGTCGATCGGGACGACGGCGGTGTGCCGGTCGAAGACCAGCAGCCGCGGCGGCAGCAGGGGAGCCGTCCGCACCTGGCCGCCCAGCCCGGTCAGCCACTGGGCGTACGCGTGGGTGGCCTGGTCGTTGCGGACGCTGTCCTGGTACAGCGTCCGCATGGCGACCCCGCGCTCCAGCGCGTCCCGGTCGAGCGGACGGGCGGCGTCCATGCTGGCCTGGGACTGCGCCCCGCCCGAGATGGCGGCGAGGAACTCCTCCCGCAGGCCGCGCGCCAGCGTCTCGAGCCTGGCCTGGATCGCGTCCATCCCGACCAGCCGCTCGGTCGCCTCCGAGGTGGTGTTGGGCATCAGGTCGGCGTAGGCGGCGACGGCCCGGGCCACGGCGGCCTTGCTGGCGGCCAACTCCTGCTGGCGGCGGGCGAGGTCGTCCTCCTGGCGGCGGATGACGGCCTCCAGGCCGACCGCCGGGCTGACCGGGCGCAGCGCGCCGTCGACCTCCTGGGAGGGGCGCAGCAGCGTCAGGTCCGCGAGCCGGTCGAGGGCCTCCCGCGCGGCCGTCTCCGAGAGCCGCAGGCGGCGGCAGAGGTCGGCGACCCCGCACCCGGGCTCGACCAGCAGGGCCGCGTAGACGGCCTCCGCCGCCGGGTCCAGTCCCAGCACTTCGAGCACGATTCCCCCCGGATTCGCCGATGCGCGCGGCCAGGTGGTGTCAAGGCCGTCTGCGCGATTCTCACAGTTCACTCATGTGTGTGCAAGGAGATCTGACGGTGCATCGGTGGGGCGGCAGGGGCTGCCGGGCCGGGGCCGACGGACCGGGGGCGCCGGACCGGGGGCGCCGGTCGTGGCGCGATGCTGCCAGGCCTGATGCTGTCGCGGGAAAGGCCTTCCGGCCCGCTGGTCGGGCCTGCAGGATATGGATCACCGAGCCGCAGGGGCGCCGAGCCCCGGGCCGGGCGGGACGACGGGAACCAGAGCCGTCCGTCCCGACGAACCGACCGACCAGCAACCAGGGGGTTGTTCTCCATGCGGATCTCCGCTCGCGTTCCCGGCGTCCTCGCGGCCGCGGCAGTCGTGGCCACGCTCGCCCTGCCGGCCGTCACCGCCGTCGCCGCCGCACCGGACACCGTGGCGGGCGTGTCCGCGGCGAGCGACCCCGGCACGGGCGACCTCGGCACGGGTGGGGCGGGCTCGGGCGGCCAGGGCAAGCCCGGCCTGGGTGACCCGGGCAGCATCAGCTGGGACAACAAGAAGTGACCGCCGCCGCCGGCGACGGCCGCTCGAACCCGACCCGATGCACATCGTCCGCCTGACGCTCACCAGCCCCGACCGGCGACCGGCCAGCGACGCCGACGCCCACGTCCTGAAGGACGTGCTCTGGGCCCACGCCGATCCCGGCGCCGGCCTGGAGCACGTCCAGTCGAGAGCCCGTCAGGACTCCATCGACCTCGTCGTCTTCACCAGCGGCGGAAGTGGCGACCGCGCCCCCGCCCACTCGTTGGCCCTCTGTTCCGCCGCGCTCTCGCGCTCCCCGGCCTTCCGGGCCTGGCGCGTCACCGTCGCCGGCTGACGGCCGTCCGCATCCTGCCGGAGCCGCTCCGGCATTCCTTCCTGCCGGAGTCCTTCCGGCGCTGCTTCGCGCCGGAGTCCTTCCGGCGTTGCTTCCTGCCGGGGCCTCTTCGGCGTTCCTTCCCGCCGGACTCACCCCGGCGTTCCTTCTTCCGGTGATCCGGGCGCCTGCGCGCCGCGCCGGTCCTCCGCATGCCACTTCCAGGAGCATCCATGTCCCGCAAGGCCTATCTCCGCACGTCCGCCGTCGCCCTCGGGCTGGCCGGCTCGCTCTCCCTCGGCCTGGTCGTCCAGGGCGGCACCGCGCTCGCCGCCGATCCCGCCGCCACCGCCGTCACCGCCGTCGCGGGCGGCGAGTACGGTGGCGCGGGCCAGCCGGTCGGGGCCGCCCAGGCGCCCGCCGCCGGGGCCTCGTCGGCGGCCGCGTCCGTCCTGGCCCCGGCCGTCACCCGCAGCGAGGCCATCCGGCGCGCCAAGACCTGGGTCGGCATCGGCCTCGACTACAGCTGGACCGGCTCGCACAACGGGTACCGCACCGACTGCTCCGGCTACGTCTCGATGGCCTGGAAGCTCGACGACTCGCTGACCACCGACACCTTCGGCCCGCGCGGCGTCACCGAGCAGATCGGCAAGGGCGACCTCAAGCCCGGCGACGCGCTGCTCAACGACAACAGCGGCGCCAACGGCCACGTCGTGCTGTTCGAGAAGTGGACCGACTCCAGCCACTACATGGGCTACGAGTTCACCGGCAGCGGCGTCCACTACCGCGAGATCCCCTACCCCTACTACCCCGGCTACGGCACCTACGTTCCGGTCCGCAACAAGTCCATCCGCGAGGACGGGCCCTCCGACCCGGGGATGACCAACC
Source organism: Kitasatospora sp. NPDC051705 (assembly GCF_044453265.1). NCBI lineage: Bacteria > Bacillati > Actinomycetota > Actinomycetes > Kitasatosporales > Streptomycetaceae > Kitasatospora > Kitasatospora sp. NPDC051705. Next base: position 208,787 of record NZ_JBITCO010000013.1, read on the forward strand.
TGACGGCGGGTGACTTCAACGGGAACGGCAAGAAGGACCTGGTGGCCGTCGAGGTGTCCACCGGCAAGCTGTTCTCCTACCCCGGGACGGGGACGGGGACGTTGGGGAGCCGGGTGATGATCGGTTCCGGTGGCTGGAACGGGATGAGCAACCTGGCGGTGGGCGACCTGAACCGGGACGGTCGGGACGACATCGTGGCGACGGAGAAGTCGACGGGCAAGTTGTGGCTGTACCCGGGGACGGGCAGCGGTGTGGGTGACCGGGTGGAGATCGGGTCCGGTGGCTGGAACGGGATGAACAACACCGCGGTGGGTGACTTCAACGGTGACGGCAAGGACGACGTCGTGGCCAGTGAGAACTCGACGGGGAAGCTGTGGCTGTACCCGGGGACGGGCAGTGGTCTGGGCAGCCGGGTGGAGATCGGTTCCGGTGGCTGGAACGGGATGAACAAGATCGTCAGCCCGGGGGACATGAACAAGGACGGGAAGGACGACCTGGTCGCCACCGAGACGTCGACGGGCAAGCTGTGGCTGTACCCGGGGACGGGGCGCGGTCTGGGGGACCGGGTGGAGATCGGCACGGGTGGTTGGAACGGGATCTCCGACTACGCGGGTGCGGACTTCACCGGTGACGGCATCGGCGACCTCGCGGCCGTGGACTCCGACCCGGGCGAGACCGGGAAGCTCTACCTCTACAAGGGCACCGGCAGCGGGCTGAGCTCCCGCACCGAGATCGGCTCCGGCGGCTGGTAGGCCGCGGCACCGTCCCGAACCCACTTGCTCTGCACCACCTCCAGGGGGAGAACACCCATGTCCGCACAGACCCGTACGCCCGCACGGTCCCGCGTGCGCAGGAGCACCGCCGTCCTCGCACTGAGCCTCGCACCCCTCGTCGTCGCCGCAACCGCCGGAACCGCCGGCGCCGCCTCCGTCAGCACCTGGGACAAGGTGGCCGCCTGCGAGAGCAGCGGCAACTGGTCCATCAACACCGGGAACGGCTACTACGGCGGCCTGCAGATCAACGAGGCCAACTGGCGGCACTACGGCGGCACCCAGTACGCGGCCTACCCGCACCAGGCGACCAAGAAGGAACAGATCCTGATCGCCGAGAAGATCCTCGCCGACCAGGGGGCCGGCGCGTGGACCTGCAGCCCCGGCACCGGGCTCTCCACCGACCACGCGGACCCGTACCCGGCGGGGCCGTCCGACCCGGGGATGACCAACCTGACGGCGGGTGACTTCAACGGCGACGGCAAGAAGGACCTGGTGGCCGTCGAGGTGTCCACCGGCAAGCTGTTCTCCTACCCGGGCACCGGCACGGGGGCACTGGGGAGCCGGGTGATGATCGGCTCCGGCGGCTGGAACGGCATGAGCAACCTGGCCGTGGGCGACCTCAACGGCGACGGCGGGGACGACATCGTCGCCACCGAGAAGTCCACCGGCAAGCTCTGGCTGTACCCGGGCAACGGCCACGGCGTCGAAGGCCGGATCGAGCTCGGCAGCGGTGGCTGGAACGGGATGAACAACACCGCCGTGGGCGACTTCAACGGCGACGGCGTGGCCGACGTCGTGGCGAGCGAGAACTCCACCGGGAAGCTGTGGCTGTACCCCGGCCTCGGCGGCGCCCTCGGCAAGCGGGTGGAGATCGGGTCCGGCGGCTGGAACGGGATGAACAAGATCGTCAGTCCGGGGGACATGAACAAGGACGGCAAGGACGACATCGTCGCCACCGAGAAGTCCACCGGCAAGCTCTGGCTGTACCCGGGCACGGGGCGTGGCCTGGGGGACCGGGTGGAGATCGGCACCGGCGGCTGGAACGGGATATCCGACTACGCGGGTGCGGACTTCACCGGTGACGGCATCGGCGACCTCGCGGCCGTCGACTCCGACCCGGGCCAGACCGGCAAGCTCTACCTCTACAAGGGCACCGGCAGCGGCCTGAGCTCCCGCACCGAGATCGGCACCGGCGGCTGGTGACCGGAGCGTGGGCCTCCTCCACAGGGGAGAGGAGGCCCACCCCCGGGTGGGGGCCCCCCCCCCCCCCGGGGGGGGGGCCCCCGGGGGGGGGGGGGGCCCCGGGGCGCGGGGGGGGCCCCCCCGGGCGGC
>NZ_JBITCO010000013.1:210901-217196 GCF_044453265.1 Kitasatospora sp. NPDC051705
GCCGGCGGCCGCCCCCCCCCCCCGCCGGCGGCCCGGGGGGGGGGGGCCCGGGGGGGGGCCCCCCCCCCCGGGGGGGGGCCCCCCCCCCCCCGGGGGGCCGCCCCCCGGCCCGCGGGGGGGCGCCACTTCGGCGGTTGCCAGGACCTCGTGCACGCGTTCCGGCCCGATTGGCTCGTTCCGTAGCTCAGGGTGCGATCAGCTTGCGGACCGCGTCACTCACCGCGGGCAGCTCACCCGGGAGGGCCCACTGGTGTGCGTCGTGTTCGGTGAGGACGACGGGTTCGTACTTCTCCACCGTGACGGCGAAGGTGAACTGGCGGGTCGTGCCGCCGCGGCTGTCGGCGTAGTCGAAGTGACCGATGTAGCCGGTGACCTGGTCGACGGTCAGGCCGGTCTCCTCGGCGGTCTCCCGGCGGAGGGCGTCCAGGATGGCTTCCCCGGCCTCGACCGTGCCGGACGGGATCTCCCACAGGCCGCCCCTGTAGTCGTCCGGGTTGCGACGGACGAGCAGGATGCGGCCGTCGCGGTCGATCACGGCGGCGGCGACGAAGCCGGTGATCCCGGCGGCTTCGGCGTCGGCCGCCAGGCCGGCCACGAACTCGGGGGAGGTGACGGTCACGGCAGCTCCTCGTGATGGTCGCTGATCTTGCCGGCCGCGCGGACGTACTGCTCGGCTACCCTCAGATCCTGCTCACGATGCCAGACCGGGAGCTTGATCGTGTGGGTGCTCAGGTCCGAACCGTCACCGAGCACTCCGGAACCGCGCCCACCGCTGGGCGGCCCGGTTCAGCCCAGCGGTCCACGGGTCCGGGTCATCTCCGGCGATGTCGGTCCACATGCGCGCCTGAGCCCGTGCGAAGGCGTCCACCACGGTCGGATCGCCGCTCTTCCACGTCGGAACCCTTGCCGCCCAGGTCTCTGCCGCGGCCGGGCTGTGGCCGCCTGCGGCGATCAACCAGATCACCCAGAGGGCTGGGTCGATCCAGGGTGCCCCCCGTGTGGCCCACGCCCAGTCGACCAGGAGAGCGCGGCCGCCTCGAACCAGGACGTTCTCGTTGTTCAGGTCGGTGTGCAGCAGGGAACCCCCGGCGAACCGGGCCGGCATCCCGGGGTCGTCCACGTAGGCGGCCCACCGCTGCTCGGCGCGGCGCAGCTCGATCGGCGGGCACGGGGTGCGGCCGAGCCGGCTGAGAGCCCCGACCAGCAACTCCAGCTCCCCGGCCTGGCGGTAGTCGGCGTGGCGGGCCTCGACGTGCTCGAACGCGACGAGGCTCCAGCCGTCGACGTCCAGGTGCCACAGCAGCGAGGGGGCGAGGCCCACCACGTACGGGTTGATCTCCGTCTCACGCCGTTGGGTCCACACGCGTGGGTGACTCAGCCGCATCCCCTTGACGAAGACGGTGCTGTCGGCGGTGGTGAGCGTGGCGGCGATCTCGGAGTTGAAACCTGCCGAGACCGTCTCCGAAGCAAGGATGGGCGTTCCGAGGCGGGCGGCGACGGCCCGGTGTACGGCTTCGGGTAGATCTGCCCAGTGCATGCGGATGGTGGTCACGGTACCCAGGCTCCCAGAGTCGGCCCGGAGGCCGACGGCACCACAGCCGTCGGCCTCCGGAGCTCGCGCCCTACCGGTACGGGTTGTCGTCGCTGCACCCGGGGAGGGCGTCAGCACTGAAGTCCTCCATGTCGTCGATGAATGCCAGCGCCTCGTCGTCCTCACGTCGGGTGGCGGTCAGCTCGACCATGACAGCGGTCATCCCGAGTCTCCCTTCTGTTCATGTTGGCAGTAGGTGTTCAGTGGTGCCTTCGCCTCCTGATAGCGCTTGGCCAGCGGTCGGCAGACCGAACAGAGTCCGGAGAGACGACAGCCGGAACAGCCACCGGTGCGAAGCATGAGGCGGTCGGCGATTGCGCCGAGCCGGACGAGACCTTCGACGCCTTCGGCCATGATGTCGATCTGCTCGTCCCGGCCGACCTTGCACATCGATGCCCGTCCGTGCGGATCGACGTGCAGGAAGGTGTGTCCCGCGTTGCAGCCCGTGAAGCGTTCGAGGGCCTTCAGGTGGGCGGGTGACTGGGACGCAAGCGACTCCGCGCCGCCGTAGATCGTCGGCGACATGTGGGTGTACTCCTTGTATGGAATGCCCAGTTCGTCGGCCATACCGCGCATTCGGTCGTTCTCGTGTGCGTTCTGCGCGGTGACGATCAACGCCAGCCGTAGGGGAAGGCCGGCCTCGACCCCAGCGGCCAGCCCGCGGGTGACCCTTCTGAAGGCGCCCCGGCGGCGGGTGAAGGAGTCGTACGTCTCCGCGGTCGCTCCGTAGAGCGACACCGTGACCCGGTACGGCCTGCTGGTGGTGAGCGATTCCAGGATGGTGGGGCTCGTCAGCCGAGTGCCGTTCGTCAAAACCTCGACCATCATTCCGAGGTCGTGCGCGAGCCGGCAGGAGGCCGCGAAGTGGGGGTCGATCAGCGCCTCGCCTCCCGTGATCTGCAGCCACAACACCCCTGCGTCCCGCAGGATCAGGAGCAGCCGCTGCTTGCCTTCGGCGTCCAGGCCGGCAAACCGCTTCTCCCCGAGGTAGCAGTGTTCGCAGTCCAGGTCACAGCCGAGATTGATCTCCCAGCTCGCCCGGCTATGGCCGTACACCGGGGCGTCGCGGATGTGCACGGCATGACTGACCGGCCGAGGGGCGACGTCGATCCCCCACCGGCTGCGGGCGGCGTCCGTGAGCCAGAGTGGAACGGCGAGCCCGGATCCGTGGGACTGCGCCAGTTCCCGGAAGCGCCGTTCGGGCAGCGCGATGCCCTCCAGGCGGCCTGGTCGCAACACGACGAAGCTGTTCAGAAACGGGCTCGCGATCAGGTCGTGCATGGTACGGCTCCTTTGCCGGTGGGTTCCTGGTGCTGCTTCGGCAGGGAGATCAGCCGGTCCGGTTGAAGGGTCGACACCCTCAGACCATCTGAGACTCGGCAGCGGCACGTAGGACTCGCAGGTGAGCCTCGGCGGCCGACACGTGTAGAAGCGCCTGATCCGGTCCGAGGAGCCTGGAACGCGCACGTACTCGTGTCGGGCCCGGTCATAGATCCCCCAGCAGTCCAGCAGGACGAAGTGCGGACTCCGGGAGTCGATCAAGCGGACTACGTACCGAGTGGGCGTGGAAGGCTCGGTCACCGAACGGTCTCCGTCCTCAGCCGGCTCTCGCCGGCCCGGGCCTGCTGCTGCGCCCGGACCTGAACCGCGGAGACGAGTACGGCGAGCCGCGCGTCTCCCGTCACGATCCGGTCGGGTGCCACCTCGAACCACACGACCTTGCCCGTCTCCACCGGGTACCAGCCCCAGGAGTGAGCCAGCGCTTCCACCAGGAGGAGGCCACGGCCGGCGGTGGCCATGTCGTCGGGCGCGCTCCTCTGTGGCAGGCCCGGGCCCGCATCCATCACCTCGACCCGCAGACGCACACCGGTCCACCGGACCGTCACTCGGCAGCAGGTTCTGGTGTTTTCAACGGCATTGGTCATCAATTCGGCGGCGCACAACTCCACATCCCACAAGGACTCGTCGGAGAGTGGTACCGGCCAGGATCGAACCGCGCGGATCAACGACAACCGGGCGGATCGCACTGCGGCCGTTGTCGGCTGCACCTCCGAGGTCTCCCGCACCGGGAGCACAGTCGAGTCGTCGGTGTTCATCAGGCCTCCCAGGCTGAGGAGTTGAACGGCATGGTGGTCAGGGGCCGATCGGTGGTTCGACGTGAGGAAGCCGGGACTCAGTGCAACGAACGGCTTGCATCCCAGTGAACCGACCCAACGGCACGTTCGGTAGGCCCGCCGACACGTAGAGTGGTTTACGCGGTTTACAGCTCCACCTCAGGGGATTGATCGTGGCCACACGCAGGGAGCCCAACCAGCGCCTCCGGGAGGCGATTTCAACTGCCGGTTGGACGTACGAGGCTTTAGCCAACGCTGTCCGGCGCGTGGGTGCGGAGAACGGCGAGACGCTCCGCACCAACAAGTCCGCTGTCGCCCATTGGATCAACGGTGCGCAGCCGGCGGGGCAGGCCGGTCGGTACATTGCCGAAGCGCTGTCCCGCCGATCCGGACGGCAGGTCACTCTGGCCGAAATCGGTTTCGCCGCTCCGGAAGAATCCTTGGCAGCGAGCAGCGATCCTGTTGAGGCGGTTGCCAACCTCGGCCGTGCAGATGTCGAACGCCGCACCTTCCTGGCCGTTGCCGCGTTCACCACCGCCGGTGTGGCGATGCCATTGCTCTACGACCCCGAGCCCGTCTCGCGTCTGATGCGTGCCCGGACCGGTAGGGCTCGCGTCGGTGCTGAGGAAGTCGACGTTGTCCGACAGGTCACCGCGGTATTCAGTGCGGCGGACGAACGGCTCGGTGGCGGTCACGGCCTGACCACCGTGACCGCCTACCTCGCCGACACCGCGGCCCCGATGCTCAACGGCCGCTTCCCTGACGAAGGCACACGTCGGCGAGCATTCGGGGCTGTGGCCGAACTCGCATACCTCGCCGGATGGAAGCATCACGACCTCGGCCAGGAGGGTGCGGCCCAGCACTACTATCAGGTCGGTTACCAGCTTGCTGTGGAGTCGGATCCACACGGCCACGCCGGATGGATGATGCGTGCCCTGGCTCACCAGGCGCTCAGCCTCAAGCAGCCGCATCACTGTGTGGCACTGATCGAGAACGCGCTCGCTCGCAGCATCGGTCATGTGGATGGAAGGACCGAAGCGCTTCTCCACATCACCTACGCCCGGGCTTTTGCTGCCACCCGCGACAAGCCCGCCGCAGCCGAGGCACTGCTCGCTGCGGAGAGGGCCCTTACCCGTGACGGTGACCCGCAGCCCAGTTTCTCGCTCGTCAGCGGCCCGGCGGCCGGGACCGTCGCGAGCCATACGGCCCGAACCCTCACCGACCTCGGAGACCACGCAGGAACCGAACAGCAACATCGTGCTGCGCTGATTCGTTGGGACGCCGAGAAGTACAAGCGCGTTCACGCCCTCACCTATGCGGATCTGGGCGACAGCTTGGCTGCTCAAGCCCGCGCGGATGAGGCGGTGGCAACCTGGGGCCGTGCGCTCGACCTCATGAACGGCATGACGTCGGACCGAACGAGAAAGGCGATCTCCTCGATCCGTCCCTGCTTGGCGATCTACCGTAGACGTGGTGTTCCCGGAGCCGTTGACTTGGAACTCCGTGCACGGGAAGCACTGACATGACAGTCGCACCGCAGAGAGGACCCGACGGACGTGGCTCAGCCGACCGCCGATCAGAAAACCGCTCTCAAGCCCGCTACGGAGTCGATGACCTTGCTGGTCGCCGCCGTCATCGTCCACGACCTCGACGCCCAGCGTGTCGTGCTCCTTCGGCGAGGCCCCCGGGCGAAGTTCGCGCAGGGCATGTGGGACCTTCCGGTCGGGAAGAACGAACCCGGTGAGCCGATCACGGAGACGGCGAGGCGCGAACTCAGGGAGGAGACAGGACTCGTCGTCGCTCCCGAGGACCTGCGTCTGGCCCATGTCATTCATGGCGCCCGTGGTGTCGAGGCACCCAACGGCTTCCTGACCGTTGTCTTCGCCGCTCACCGCTGGTCCGGCGACCTCGTCAACGGGGAGCCCGCCAAGCACTCGGAGGTCGCCTGGGTCAGCGCCGACGACGTACCGCACGAGTTCGTGTCCACCACCAAAGCGGCGCTGCACAGTTACCTCGATGGTGGTCCCGCAGTCTCCCTCGACGCGTGGCAGCGCTGATTGCCCGGCAGGCCGGGGATGCCGCCTTGAATGGACGACGAGAGGACTGAGCATGGAGAACGAGGACGGCCGGATCTTCCGTGAGGCATGGATCGCCGGGGTCAGGAGGCACTTCCCGGGTGAGCCGAAGCCGGGATACATCACGCCCTGGGACGAGACTCCGGACTGGGAGCGCGAGTCGGCTGCCGCCGTGTTCGGTCAGGTTCGCGACTTCGTCACGGTGAGCGGCGGCATGACCGCGAAGCTCAGCAGGGAGCAGAAGGGCCGCTTCGTCGCCCTGTGCTGGATCGCCCAGATCCACAAGCACATCCCGGACCCGAAGCCGAGCTATGTCGCCGACTGGGGCGCCCTGCCGGAATGGCAGAAGGAGACGGACACCGACATCTTCGAGGAGATCGAGCGGATCGTCTGACCTGTCGTCGGGGGGGCGCGCCGCGGGGGGGGGGGGGGGGCGCCCGGGGGGGGGGGGGGGGGGGCGCCCGCCCGGGGGGGGGGGGCCGCCCCCACCCCCCCGCCCGGGGGGGTTGGTGCGC
>NZ_JBITCO010000014.1:0-128619 GCF_044453265.1 Kitasatospora sp. NPDC051705
GAGGGGGTGTCGTTCGGTGCTCCGGAGAAGAAGTTGGGGATCAAGGGGTCGCCGACGCGTGAGGTGTACTTCGACAACGTGCGGATTCCGGCGGATCGGATGATCGGTGCGGAGGGGACGGGGTTCGCGACGGCGATGCGGACGCTGGACCACACGCGGGTGACGATCGCGGCGCAGGCGGTCGGGATCGCGCAGGGGGCGTTGGACTACGCGAAGGGGTACGTGAAGGAGCGCCGGCAGTTCGGGAAGGCGATCGCGGAGTTCCAGGGTGTGCAGTTCATGCTGGCGGACATGGCGATGAAGCTGGAGGCGGCGCGGCAGTTGACGTACGCGGCGGCGGCGAAGTCGCAGCGCGGGGACGGGGACCTGACGTTCTTCGGGGCGGCGGCGAAGTGTTACGCGTCGGACGCGGCGATGGAGATCACCACGGACGCGGTGCAGTTGCTGGGTGGGTACGGGTACACCCGGGACTATCCGGTGGAGCGGATGATGCGGGACGCGAAGATCACGCAGATCTACGAGGGCACCAACCAGGTCCAGCGCATCGTCATGGCCCGCAACCTGCCGTAACGCACCCCTCCGAGGCGTCCCGGACGGCCGGTCGGGCTCCGGCCGGCCGTTCGGGGCCGATGCTATGTTCCGGGCATGAGCGAGAAGGAAGAACAGGACCTGCCCATGAACGACGGGCCCGCCAAGCCGGCGATGCGCGAGGCACTCGTCGCCGCGGCCTTCGAGCTCTTCCTGGAACGCGGCTTCGAGCAGACCACCGTGGACGACATCGTCTCGCTCGCCGGGGTCGGCCGCCGCTCCTTCTTCCGCTACTTCCCGGCCAAGGAGGACGTGGTCTTCCCGGACCACGAGCGCAGCCTCGCCGAGATGACGGAGTTCCTGGAGTCCGGCTCCGGCGAGGAGGACCCGGTCAAGCACGCCTGCGACGCCGCCCGCCTCGTCCTGCGGATGTACGCCGAGCAGCCCTCCTTCTCCGTCCAGCGCTACCGCCTCACCCGCAAGGTGCCCGGCCTGCGGGCGTACGAGCTGTCGGTGGTCTGGCGCTACGAGCACACCCTCGCGGCCTACCTGAGGGACCGCTTCGCCGACCGGCCGGACGGGCCGCTGCGCGCCGACGTGATCGCCGCCGCCGTGGTCGCCGCGCACAACCACGCCCTGCGCACCTGGCTGCGCTCGGGCGGGGAGAGCGACTGGGTGGGCGAGGTGGACGCGGCGATGGCCTTCGTCACCGGCACCTGGAACGACCGGCCCGCGGAGGCCGGCCCGGACGGCGCCGCCCGCGACGGTTCCGACGGTTCCGCGGCGGACGACGTGGTGGTGCTGGTCGCCAGCCGCCGGGCGCCGCTGTGGCGGATGGTCCAGGGCATCGAGAGCGCGCTCGGCGACGTCCGCCGGGTCTGAGCGCGGGGCGCTCCGGGGGTCGCCCGGGCGCCGGTCCTCGTCAAGGTCCCGTGACGGGAAACCCCGTTCGGGGGACGGCAGATGAACAGCTGTCGATTCGGCGGAACCCGGAGCCCGCGGTGCGCGATAACGGGTGCGAGGACCGGAGGGCCGGACGCCCGCCGGGGCCGAGAACCCGAGCCCGCGAACCGAGGACCGCCACCCATGCCGATCCGTGCCTACGGCGTGCTCGCCGCCACCGCCGTCGACCGGCGCCGCGAGGGCGCCACCGACACCCCGCACTACCAGATCCACCTGCGCGACCAGCACGGCACCGACTACCGCGCCGCCGTCAACGTCCTCTCCCAGCAGGCCCCCGCCGACCTGCGCTACCTGGTCTTCGAGGACTTCCGGCACCCCGTCACCGCCCTCCTCCCGCCGGCCGGCAGCGGCTGGAACCCGCTCCCGTCCCGCCCCGGCACGGCGAGCCTGGACTACGTCCGCAGCCGCCTCTTCGACCCCGCGACGATGCGCGTCCTGCCGCCCGACCTCCCCGGCCCCGACAACGACCTCGCCGACCTGCTCGACCGCCAGGTCCAGCGCGCGATCGCCGACCCGGCGGCCGCGCTCTACGTCTTCGGGCAGCGCTTCGGCCCCGAACCCGCGGTCCCGGACAAGGTGTTCGGCTTCCTGCCCGGCAACGGCGTGCACGACGTGCACATGAACCAGGGCAACGCCGGCCGCTTCAAGGCCGACGACGGCGTCTACCAGGACGGCGCCCTGCTCATCCACCTGCCCGCCGAGCGGCGGTGGTGCGCCGTCTTCCTCGCCTTCCAGTCCCAGTCCTGGCACACCGACGACCACACCGGGCACACCGTCCCGGCATCCGTCCCGCACCCCGGCAGCCACCGCCAGACCAGCGGCCGGCCGTAGCGCGCGTCCGGCGGACCGCGGGGGCGCCGGGGCGGCGGGCCGCACCGCGGACGCCGCGTTCCCCCGGACCGGACCCCGCATCGGACCCCGGACCGGCGGTGGACCCGGGCCGGACGAGCCGCCCGGCCTCGGACAGGGCCGCCCCCGGGGCAACCGCCCGCGGCCCGGTGCGCGGCCGGTTCGCCGTCGTCGCCGTGATGACGGGCGTCTTCGCGGCCGGGAACCTCGTCCCGGGCGGCCACGCGGCGCGCCCCCGGCGCCCTGGCCGCCACCCCGGCCCGCTGATCCGCCGCACCAACGCGAAATGCGGGCCAGGATTTCTCCTGACCCGCATCTTCGGTGTCCGAGGGGGGACTTGAACCCCCACGCCCGATAAAGGGCACTAGCACCTCAAGCTAGCGCGTCTGCCATTCCGCCACCCGGACCGGGTGTCGCCCTCGCGCCTTCCGATCTCTCGTCCGTCGCGCTGACAGATGTAACTGTAGCAAAGATCGGCTTGAGCTCCCAAAACGGCCCCGGGCGGCGGAGCGGGGCTGGTGGCGGGGGCAAGGGGGTGCCTGTGGCGGGGGCGTGACCAGGGGGTTTCGGGGCCGTGCGGGGGGTGGATCCGGCTGGGGGGCTGGGAGAGGATGGGCGGACGTGCTCGTACGTCCCGGGTGCAGGTCCCGGGGTGGCGCGCTGGTGTGCCGGTGCGGGCCAGAGACGAGGAGTGACCGTGAGCGAGCGGAGCGAGTCGGCGGCGCCGAAGGTGACGGCTGAGTCGGAGGTCGCCGGGATCTGTCGCGATCTGATCCGGATCGACACCAGCAACTACGGGGACGGCTCCGGCCCGGGCGAGCGGAAGGCGGCCGAGTACGTGGCCGAGCAGCTCGCCGAGTTCGGGCTGGAGCCGCAGATCTTCGAGTCGGCCAAGGGGCGGGCCTCGACGGTGGTGCGGATCGAGGGCGAGGACCGCTCCCGCCCGGGTCTGCTGATCCACGGCCACACCGACGTGGTGCCGGCCAACGCCGCGGACTGGACGTACGACCCGTTCGGCGGGGAGATCGCGGACGGCTGCGTCTGGGGCCGCGGCGCGGTGGACATGAAGGACATGGACGCGATGACCCTCGCGGTGGTCCGCGACCGGCTGCGCACCGGGCGCAAGCCCCCGCGGGACCTGGTGCTGGCCTTCGTCGCGGACGAGGAGGCCGGTGGCACCTACGGCGCGCGGTTCCTGGTGGACAAGCACCCGGAGCTGTTCGAGGGCGTGACCGAGGGCATCGGCGAGGTCGGCGGCTTCTCCTTCACGGTCAACGACCAGGTGCGGCTCTACCTGGTGGAGACGGCCGAGAAGGGCATGCACTGGATGCGCCTGACGGTCGAGGGCCGGGCCGGGCACGGTTCGATGGAGAACGACGACAACGCGATCACCGAGCTGTGCGAGGCGGTCGCCCGGCTCGGGCGGCACAAGTTCCCGCTGCGGATCACCAAGACCGTGCGGGCCTTCCTGGACGAGCTGTCGGACGCGCTCGGGGTCGAGCTGGACCCGGAGAACATGGACGAGACGCTGCGGGTGCTCGGCGGCATCGCCAAGATGATCGGCACCACGCTGCGCAACACCGCCCAGCCGACCATGCTCGGCGCCGGGTACAAGGTGAACGTGATCCCCGGCCAGGCCACCGCGCACGTGGACGGCCGCTTCCTGCCCGGCTACGAGGAGGAGTTCCTGGCCGAGCTGGACAGCGTGCTGGGCCCGCGGGTGAAGCGGGAGAGCCTGCACTCGGACCGGGCGATCGAGACGAGCTTCGACGGCGCGCTGGTGGAGGCGATGCAGACGGCGCTGCGGGCCGAGGACCCGATCGCCCGCGCGGTGCCGTACTGCCTGTCGGGCGGGACGGACGCCAAGTCGTTCCAGGACCTCGGCATCCGCTGCTTCGGTTTCGCGCCGCTGCAGCTGCCGCCGGAGCTGGACTTCGCCGGGATGTTCCACGGTGTGGACGAGCGGGTGCCGGTGGACGGCCTGAAGTTCGGCGTCCGGGTGCTGGACCGGTTCCTCGACGCCTGCTGAGCGGCTGCCCCCGGTCGGCCGGGGGTGGTGGACGACCCGTTCCCGGGGTGCCGGGGGCGGGCCGTCCGCATTGTCCGAGCTCATGATTGTGGGATGGACGCAGGAGATCGACAGGAACGATTCTGCAAGGGAATTCAGGTCGATTGACTGTGCGAGCATTCACCGTTGCGAGTGAATGGCAAATCTGTTCCGTACCCCGTTTGCCACACCGTCGTTCATCCCTGTGCAGCCCGCCGAACGGGTTGCGTTGTCCACACAGGAGGAATGATGAAGGTCAAGAAGATCGCCGCCGTCGCCGCCGCCACCGGTGGCCTGGTGATCGCCGCCGCCGGTGTCGCGTCCGCTCACGGCGGTGCCGCCGCCGAGGGTGTGGCCGCCGGCTCCCCGGGTGTCGTCGCCGGCAACCAGATCCAGATCCCGGTGCACATCCCGGTCAACCTGTGCGGCAACACCGTCAGCGTGATCGGCGTGCTGAACCCGGCGTTCGGCAACCACTGCGCCAACTTCTAGTCGCGCTCCGAGCCGCCGAGGCTCGTCGAGCACGACCCATCCGGCCCCCGGGGGCGGCGGACGCGCCGCCCCCGGGGGCCGTTCGCGCGCCGGGGCCGGGCGGGTGCGGGTCCGCCCGTTCGGGCGAACCCGTCCGGGTGAACCGGGTTTGGGCGCCGAATGGGGTTCTATCGCTCGATCGGGTGAAGATGGTTCGTTCGGCTCAACCTCGCCGTTCTCCTCTCGTTAACTCCTGTGCAGTCGAAGACCTTGCCGGATATACCGAAATTCCGACTTTCCGACGATGTTTGCGCCAAGGTCATCGCGTCGTTCTCGATACGCTCGATACGTCAGGGGAAAAGATGAGGAATGTAGCCAAGAAGGGGATCCTCACGGCCGTGGCCACCGGCAGTGTCCTGGCCTCGACCGCCGGCTACGCCTACGCGGGCGCCGAGGCCCAGGGGGGTGCCGCCGGCTCTCCCGGCGTCGCCTCCGGCAACTCGGTGCAGGTGCCGGTCGAGGTGCCGATCAACGCCTGCGGAAACACCGTGGACGTGATCGGCGCGCTCAACCCGTCCTACGGCAACCGCTGCGCCAACGTCAGCGGTCACCACGACGCCGCCCAGCCCGGCGGCGCCGGCTCTGGCCGGGGCTCCTCCGCCTCGGGTGCGTCCGCCTCCGGGGCTGCCGCCCACTCGCCCGGTGTGGCCTCCGGCAACAGCATCCAGGCCCCCGTGCACGTCCCGGTCAACGCCTGCGGCAACTCCGTCGACGTGGTCGGCGCCGCCAACCCCGCCTTCGGCAACGAGTGCGGGTCGGTCGCGCAGCACTCCCCGGCACCGAAGCCCAAGCCGAAGCCGACCGACGACTGCCCCGAGGAGCACGGCCCGTCCACCCCGCCGAGCACCCCGCCCTCGACTCCGCCGCAGACCGGTGGCGAGACCACCCCGGGCGGCTCGCGCAACGGCGGCCCCTCCGGCGGCACCGTCACCCCGTCGACCCCGGCCGCCGCGCCGGTGGCCAACGGCGCCGGCCCGAGCGGCCAGGCCGTCCCGGCCGCGGACCGCACCGCCTCCCCGGCGGCCGCCGCCCCCGGCACCGCCACGGGAGGCCAGCTGGCCTCCACCGGCGCCGGTGACGTCGAACTGCTCGGTGCCGCCGGGCTCGCCCTGCTCCTCGGCGGCGGCGTGCTCTACCGCCGCGCCCGCGCCGGCGCCCGCTGAGCCACCCGCTCGACCGCCCCGCCGGGCCCGGCGGACCGCACCCGCCGGGCCCGCACGCGGGACACCGCGCGCCCGCGGCCACCGGACCACCGGTGGGCCGCGGGCGGGCGGGCGTTCAGCGTGCGGACGTCACGGCGTCACCAGCTCCGGACCTGCCGGATGATCCGCCGCCGCAGCCGCACCGTCCGGCTGCCGTCGGGGAACAACCGCAACCGGTCGAGTTCCCAGTGCCCGTACTCGGCGTGCTCGGTGAGTAGCTGGCGCGCGGCGTTGCGCGTGGTGCCGCGCGGCATGCGCAGCGACTGGTACTCGTACTCCGGCTGCCGGACCGGCTTCGGTGGGGTCAAGACGCTCCTCCTGGGGATCACCTGGACGCAAGCCTACGACCTGCCCCGGACAGCCGGCGGGGTATTTCCGGCCGACCTCCCGGCCGGGCCGGACCCCGCTCGACTGACAGGGCATCAGTTCCGTTGTTCCTGGGGACGGGATACCCCCGATCCCGGCGCGTGAAGCGGCACTCGAACGGCCTCGCCGGCCCCGCCGCACGCCCTCTGCGCCGCTGGTGCGCGGGGACAGAACCACCTGGATCGGACATCAGGGGGGAAGTTGCGGTGAAATCGAGGGTGTAGGTGACAACCGCTGTGCGTACCGGCGCCGCGGGGAGATAGCGTCTGCACCATGTCTGATGCCGCGCAGCCCACCATTGCCGAGGTACGCGCCGCCGCCGAGGCGGTCAAGGCCGCCATCGACCGTCATCTGGAAGCGGTGTCAAGCCCCAGCGCAGCGGATGATCCCGCTGTGTCCGCCGCCTACGAGCAGCTCGCGACGGCGGCCATCGCCTACGACCAACTCCTCTACGAGGTCTACGACGAGGTCACCCCCTTCGAGATCCCCGGGGACGAGGGCCCGGGCGGCTACCACGGCCCCGAACAGCCCGAAGCGATCAGCGTGCTGATCCGCCGCGACTACCACATCGCCGACCCCAAGCGGCTGCGCGCCCAGGCCGAGCGGCTCGACGAGTCGCTGACCCCGGGCGGCGGCGGCAGCGGCGGGATGAACGCCGCGATCGGCGTGCTGTTCGGCGAGTACGAGCCGGACGAGATCGCCGCCCGCAGCGAGGAGTTCGGGCTGGAGGAGGCGGACTCGACGCTCTGGGTCGCGGCCGCGGAGCCGACCGAACCGGGGGAGTGGCTGCCGGAGCCCTTCGAGCACGCCGACCCGCAGCTGCTGATCTGCCGGTTCGACGTGAGCGAGGTCTACGACGACGAGGACCTCGACGACTGAGCGGCCGGACAACGGCGGGCGGGCCCACGGTGCGTGGACCCGCCCGCCGCGCGTTCCGGGGGCACCGGGGGCGGGGCGCCCCGCACTCCGCTGCGCCCACCCCCGGTGCCCCCGGGCCGCTCAGTACTCCGCGGCCGCGTTCTCGGCGAGGATCGCCCGCAGCCGGGTGGTGCGCGGCTGCGCCGGGCGCTCGGCGACGGCCTGCACGAGCGCCGGGCCCGCGGCGTGCACCACGGACAGGTGCCGCTCGCCGCGGCCGAAGGCGGTGTAGACCCACTGCCGGGTCAGCACCGGCGCGGCGTCCTCCGGGATCACCACGACCGCTCCCGGCCAGCGGCGGCCGAGCGCCTGGTGGACGGTCAGCGCCCAGCCGTGCCGCAGCCGGCTGGCCTCGGCGGGCGGCACCGTCCGGTGCGAGCCGTCCGCGTACTCCAGGTGCAGGCCGGTGGCGTCGCCGTCCAGCACCCGGGCCGGGCGGCTGAGGCCGGGGGCGGGCGAGTCGACCACGCGGTCGCCCGGGTCGAAGCCGCCGAACCGGCCGGGGCCCGGGTTGAGCCGGGCCTTGGCGGCGGCGTTCAGCGCCCGGGTGCCGGCCGGCCCGCCGTGGCCGGGGGTGAGCAGCACGACCTGTTCGGCGGGGATGCCGAGGGCGCGCGGGATGGAGTCGGTGAGCAGCTGGACGGCGCGGTGGACGGCCTCGCCGCCGTCCTTGGCGGTCAGGATGACCACCTCCTTGTCCGGCGCCTCGACCGGCTGGAGCTCGCCGATGCCGACGCCGGAGACCAGTTCGCCGATCGGGCCGAAGTCCGGGGTGCGGGAGGCGACCGCCGGGCAGGCCTTGGCGGCCAGCAGGTCCGCGAAGAACCGGCCGGGGCCGGCGGACCACAGCTGGCCCGGGTCGCCGCTGAGCACCAGTCGGGTGCCGTCGGCGAGCGACTCCAGGACGGTGGCGGCCAGTTCGACGTCCAGCAGCGGGGCGTCGAGGACGACCAGGACGTCCAGGGCGAGCGTGCCGTCCGGGGAGCGGCCGGGGCCGGCGGTGCCGGAGAGCAGCTCGCCGAGGGTGACCACGGGTGCGGGCGGTTCGGTGCTCCCGTCGGCGAGCGCGGCGAGGGAGTCCCGGCCCTGGTCGGTCCAGGTGGCGGCCCAGACCCGCAGGCCGAGCCCGCGGGCGGCGGCCAGCAGGGCGGCGGGTTCGGCCCGGGCGGCCTCGCCGCCGGTGTGCAGCACCAGCGCGCTGTCGGCGACGGCCCGGATCAGTGCGGTCGCGGAGGAGGAGGGCGCGGCCTCGGCGGCGGCGGCCCACGCGGCCGGGCCGGGGGCGGCGGGGGTGACGGCCGGCCCCGCGGTGCCCTCCTCGGTGGTGCCCGCGGAGGTCTCGGTGCCCTCGGAGTCCTCGGAGCCCTCGGAGCCCTCTGGGCCCGTGCCCCCTTCCGGGCCCTCGGCGTCGGCCGCCCCGGCGGCCCCGTCCGCGTCGGCCGGGCCTGCGTCGTCCTCGGCGCCGGGCTCCGCGTCCTCGCCCGGCACGAAGGTGGACATCAGCCGGACCAGCCCGTCCGCGAGGCTCTCCTCGGCCAGCGCCAGCCGCTCCAGGGCGAGCAGCGTCCGGGTCGGCGGCTCCTCGTCCTCGTCGCCGCCCGCCGCGTGCGCCCCGGGGCCGGTCAGCTCCTCCTGGAACGCCATCGCGCGCCCGTCCAGCACGGCGGCCTGGATCGCCTCGGCCGAGTCGGGCAGCCGGTGGCGCTCGAGCCCGGCCGCGACCTCGGCGATCTCCACCGCGGAGTGGCCGCGCAGCGCGGACTGCTCCAGCAGCCAGGGCACCAGCGCCTGGGCGCGGCGAGGGTCCCCGGGGCCGGCGGCCGGGCCGAGCAGGCCGCGGGCGAAGCCGTCCGCGTGCTCGGGGCGGACGCCGGGCAGGGCCAGTACCGACCACGGGTCGCTGCGCAGCTGTTCGGCGGCGCCGTCGCCGAACTCGGCCACGGCGGCGGCCGCGAGGTCCGTCGGGGCGCCGCCGGCGGCCAGCACCCCGGCGGTGTCCCGCAGGGCCTGCGCGCGCTGCCGGTCGGGCTGTGCGGACGGCCCCGCGGGGGCCGGCGACGGTGCGGCGGCGGGCGGGGCGTCCTCGCCCCCGGGCGCGGTGGCCTGCGGCCCGACGCTGCGGATGCGCTGGGCCAGCTCGGCGATCGCGGCGGCCCGGTCCGGGCCCTCCGCGGCCGTCGGGCCTGCCGGGCCGCCCGCGTCGCCCGATCGTCCCGTGGTCTCCTCCGGAGCGCCGTTCTCCGTGTCACTCATCGTCCGCTCCAAAGGTCACTCCACTGCGTGTTCTGCTCGACGAGGGCTAGAGCTCGCTCCACCCCTGGTCCGGGTAGCGGTGCACCGGTGACGAGATGTCGTCCAGCGCACCACGGATCTCACCCGGAAGCGTAAGGGCCTCCACCGACAGCGCCGCCTGCAGCTGTGCCACGGTCCGGGCCCCGATCAGCGCGCTGGCCACCCCGGGACGGTCCCGGACCCAGGCGAGGGCGACCGCGAGCGGGCTGCTGGCGAGCCCGTCCGCGGCGGTGGCGACGGCGTCGACGATCCGCCGCGAGCGCTCGCCGAGGTAGGGCTGGACGAATCCGGACAGGTAGGGCGAGGCGCCGCGGGAGTCCTGCGGCACGCCGTGCCGGTACTTGCCGGTGAGCACCCCGCGCCCGAGGGGAGAGGCGGCGAGCAGCCCGACCCCGGCGTCCAGCGCGGCGGGCAGCGCCTCGCGCTCGATGCCGCGCTGCAGCAGCGAGTACTCCAGCTGCGCCCCGGCCAGCGGGGTCCGGCCGTGCCGGGCGTGCTGCCAGGTGGCGGCCTTGGCGAGCTGCCAGCCGCTGAAGTCGCAGACGCCGACGTACCGGGCGCGTCCCGAGGTGACAGCGATGTCGAGGGCGCCGAGCGTCTCCTCGGTGGGGGTCGAGGGGTCGAAGGAGTGCACCTGCCAGAGGTCGACGTAGTCGGTGCCGAGCCGGTGCAGCGAGGCGTCCAGCGCGGCGAGCAGGTGCCCGCGGGAGCCGTCGAAGCGGCGGGCGGACTCGGGGACGCTGCCGGCCTTGGTGGCGATGACGAGGTCGGAGCGGGGGACGAGGTTGTCGGTGAGCCGGGAGATCAGGTACTCGGCCCCGCCGTCGGCGTACACGTCGGCGGTGTCGAGCAGGGTGCCGCCGGCGTCGACGAACTCCTTGAGCTGTTCCGCGGCCTCGTGCTCGTCGGTGTCGCGGCCCCAGGTCATGGTGCCGAGGCCGAGCCGGGAGACCCGCAGACCGGTACGGCCGAGGTGACGCTGTTCCATCGGACGGGCCCTCCACTGGCCGTGGCACCGGGAGCGCCGGTAGCCCTGTGAACGCGCAGGTGGGGAGAGCGGTCCCCACGTCGGCTGAGCGTAGCGGCCGGTGCACGGGCTGGGGTGCAGACCCGCAGAACGATCACCGCCGCCGGGGCTCGCGGGGAGGGCCCGCGGTGTGACCCAGACCACCACTACCGGCCAGTAGCATGACCGGCGCGTGCACGGTTACCCTCGCCACCAACCCCTACCGACTGGAAGGTCCGCCACATGCGACTCGGAATCAACCTCGGCTACTGGGGGCTCGGCATGGACGCCGACAACGTCGAGGTGGCCCGGGAGGCGGACCGGCTCGGCTACTCGGTCTGCTGGGCGGCCGAGGCGTACGGCTCGGACGCCGCGACCGTGCTGAGCTTCGTCGCCGCGAAGACCGAGCGGATCGACGTCGGCTCGGCCATCTTCCAGATCCCGGCCCGCACCCCCGCGATGACCGCGATGACCGCCGCGACCCTGGACACCCTGTCCGGCGGCCGGTTCCGGCTCGGTCTCGGCGTCTCCGGCCCGCAGGTCTCCGAGGGCTGGTACGGCGTGAAGTTCGACAAGCCGCTGGCCCGTACCCGCGAGTACGTGGAGATCATCCGCAAGGCGATGTCCCGCGAGCGCCTGGTCCACGAGGGCGAGCACTGGACGCTGCCGCTGCCCGGCGGCCCCGGCAAGCCGATCAAGCTCACCGTGCACCCGGTGCGCGAGCACATCCCGCTGTACATCGCCGCGATCGGCCCGAAGAACCTGGAGCAGACCGGCGAGCTGGCCGACGGCTGGCTCGGCATCTTCTTCTCGCCCGAGCACGCCGCGCTCTCGCTGGACCCGCTGCGGGCCGGCCGCGCCAAGGCCGGGCTGACCCTGGACGGCTTCGACCTCTGCCCGACGGTCAACATCGCGGTCGGCGAGGACATCAAGGCCGGCGTCGACTCCCTGCGCTCCTACGCCGCCCTGTACATCGGCGGCATGGGCAGCAAGGAGAAGAACTTCTACAACCAGCTCGCCCGGCGGATGGGCTACGAGCAGGCCGCCGACGAGGTCCAGGAGAAGTACCTGGCCAGGGACTACGCGGGTGCCGCGGCCGCGGTGCCGCACGACCTGATCGACGCCACCTCGCTGATCGGCGACACCGCCCGGATCGCCGACCGGATGCGGGTCTACGCCGACGCCGGCGTCACCACGCTCACCCTGGCACCGTCCGGGTTCACGCTGGAGGAGCGGATCCTGGCGCTGCGCACCGGAGTCGAGGCGCTGGAGCGCGCCGGCCTGGCGTGACCGGTGCGCGGCCCGGCGGCCGGCCCGCCGGCCGCCGGGCCGCGCCCCCCCGGGGGGCGGTCGGCAGGGCGGGTCCCGGACGGGGCCTCCGGCCGAGGGCGCGCCCCCGGCGGGGCCTACAGCCAGTCGTGCCGCTTGAACACCCGGTGCAGCACCACGCAGACGACCACCATCAGGGCCAGCACCGCCGGGTAGCCCCAGGGCTGGCGGAGCTCCGGCATGTCGTCGAAGTTCATCCCGTAGATGCCGGCGATCATCGTCGGGACGGCGGCCAGCGCCGCCCAGGCCGAGATCTTCCGCATGTCGTTGTTCTGTTGCACGCTGACCTGCGCCAGGTTGGCGTTGAGGATGTCGGACAGCAGCCGGTCCATGCCGTCCACCTGGTCGTTCACCCGGGCCAGGTGGTCGGCGACGTCCCGCAGGTAGGGCAGCGTCTCCGGGTGGACGTGGGGCTCGCCGCCGCGGGCCAGTCGCAGGGTCGGTTCCAGCAGCGGCCCGGTGGCGCGGCGGACGGTCATCACCTGCCGCTTGTACCCGTAGATCCGGCCGGCGGTGTCCCGGCCGGTCCGGCCGGGGGAGAAGATGTCCGCCTCCAGCTCGTCCAGGTCGCCCTGCAGCGCGCCGGCGACGTCCACGTAGTCGTCCACCACGGTGTCGCAGACCGAGTGCAGCACGGTGCTCGGCCCCAGCCGCAGCAGGTCGGGCTCCCGCTCCAGCCGCGCCCGCAGGCCGGACAGCGGGGTGTCCTCGCCGTGCCGGACGGTCATCACGAAGTCCGTGCCGAGGAAGACCATCACCTCGCCGCTGGTCACCGCGTGCGCGCCGGGGTGGTAGCCGAGCGTCTTGAGGGTGACGAACAGGGAGCCCTGGTAGGCCTCGACCTTGGGCCGCTGGTGGGCGCTGACCGCGTCCTCGACGGCCAGCGGGTGCAGCGCGAACTCCTTCCCGACGTGGTCGAGTTCCTCGGCGGTGGGCTCGAACAGGCCTATCCAGACGAAACCGCCAGGACCGGCCGCCCGTGCGGCGGCGAGCGCACCCGCGAGGTCGTCGGGGCCCTCGATCCGGCGGCCGTCGTGGTAACTGGCGCAATGGACGATCATGCGGGCCATTGTGACGCGGGGACGGCCGGAGGGCACGGACCAGGACCGGATCGGGCCCACCGGGCGCACCCGGCCGGGGCGGAACGGGCCCGGTCCCACCGGCCACGCCCGGGCCCGGAGGCCGTAGGCTAAGGCCCATGCCCACCCTGCTGCTCGTCCGCCACGGCCGCTCGACCGCGAACACCGCCGGAATCCTGGCCGGTTGGACTCCGGGGGTGGAGCTCGACGACACCGGGCGCGCGCAGGCCGCCGCGCTGGCCGGCCGGCTCGCCGGCGTCCCGCTCGTGCAGGCCGTGAGCAGCCCGCTGGAGCGCTGCCGGCAGACCCTGGAGCCGCTGCTGGCGGCCCGGCCCGAACTGGGCCCGCCCACCGAGGACGAGCGCCTGGGCGAGTGCCACTACGGCGAGTGGACCGGCCGGCCGCTGTCCGAGCTGGCCGAGGAGCCGCTCTGGCGCACCGTGCAGGACCACGCGGCCGCCGCGGCCTTCCCCGGCGGGGAGTCGCTGCGCGAGCTGAGCCACCGCACGGTGAGCGCCGTCCGGGAGTGGAACGGGAAGATCGCCGCCGAGCACGGCGAGGACGCCGTCTGGCTGGCCTGCTCGCACGGGGACGTCATCAAGGCGGTGGTGGCCGACGCGCTCGGTCTGCACCTGGACCACTTCCAGCGGATCAGCGTCGAGCCCTGCTCCGTCACCGCGATCCGCTACACCGCGCACCGGCCCTTCGTGCTGAGGATGGGCGACACCGGCGACCTCGCCTCCCTCGCGCCGAAGCACGGCCCCGGGCCGGCCGCCCCGGCCGGGGACGCGGTGGTCGGCGGCACCGCCTGACGCCGTCAACGACACCGCCGGGGGCGGCGGGTGCCGTCCCGCGTGCGGTCCGACCGGCGCTGCTCCCGCAGGGCGCCCCGGCCCGGCTCGGCTCCCCCGCCGGGCCCCGGAGGTCGTAGGGTGACTTACGGGCCCCACCGCGAGGCGGGTCCCCGGCAGGGCCGCCGAACGGCTGCCCGCCCCGTGACCTCCCACCGGTCCCGGTGACCTCCCGACGATCCCTGTGATCCCCACGACCGACACGATCCGGAGCGAGAGCGTGACCCGTCAGGTCTACTTCTACGACCAGCCCGAACGGTTCGTGGCCGGCACCGTCGGCCAGCCCGGCGCCAGGGCGTTCTACCTGCAGGCCAGCGCCCGGGGCCGGATCACCAGCGTGCTGCTGGAGAAGACCCAGGTGGCGGCGCTCGCCGAGCGGATCGAGGAGGTCCTGGACGAGGCCCTGCGGCGCAGCGGCGGGGACGTCGCCATCCCGGCGACCGCCCCGCAGGACCTGCTCGACACCGCCCCGCTGGACCTCCCGCTGGAGCAGGAGTTCCGGGTCGGCACGATGGCCCTGGCCTGGGACAGCGCGGACGGCTGCCTGGTCGTCGAGGCGCAGGCGCTGATCGACGAGGAGGAGGACGAGGACGGCGCCGAGGCGGTCTTCGAGGACGACGACAACGGCCCGGACATGCTGCGGGTCCGGCTGACCGGCGCGATGGCCCGGGTGTTCGCCAAGCGGGCGCTGGACCTGGTCGCGGCCGGGCGCAAGCCCTGCCCGTTCTGCAACCTGCCGCTCGACCCGGAGGGCCACCTGTGCCCGCGCGCGAACGGCTACCGGCGCTGAACACCGAGACCCCGCCGCAGGCCGACCCGGCGGCCGCCGCCGCCCTCGCCGCCGACGTGCCCACCGCCCTGGAGCTGCTGCGCGAGGGCGGGCTGACGGTGCACGGGCGGCTCACCGAGGCCTCCAACGCCGCCCTGTACTGCACCGTCGCGCTCGGCGCGCTGAGCGCCCAGGCGGTCTACAAGCCGGTGGCCGGCGAGCGCCCGCTCTGGGACTTCCCGGACGGCACGCTGGCCGGCCGCGAGGTCGCCGCCTACGAGGTGTCCGCGGCGACCGGCTGGGCGCTGGTCCCGCCGACCGTCCTGCGCGACGGGCCGCACGGGCCCGGCATGGTGCAGCTGTGGGTCGAGCCGGATCCGCAGGCCGAGCCGCTGCTGGCCCTGCAGGACCCGCGCGGGCCGGAGGAGGGCTGGCTGCCGATCGTGCAGGCCGAGGTCGGCGGGGGCCGCACCGCGCTGCTGGTGCACCACGACGACCGGCGGCTGCGCCGGCTGGCCGTGCTGGACGCGGTGCTCAACAACGCCGACCGCAAGGGCGGCCACCTGATCCCGGCGGCCGACGGCCGGGTCTACGGCATCGACCACGGCGTCACCTTCAACACCGAGGGCAAGCTGCGCACCCTGCTCTGGGGCTGGGCGGGCGACCGGCTGCCCGCCGAGGCGCTGGAGGTGCTGGCCGCCCTGGCCGAGGGGCTGGACGGCGAGCTGGGCGAGCGCCTGGCCCCGCACCTGACCGGGGCCGAACTGGAGGCGACCCGCGCCAGGGTGGCCGGATTGCGCCGCTCCGGCCGCCATCCGCTGCCCTCGGAGGACTGGCCGGCCATCCCCTGGCCGCCCGTGTAGGGGTCTGCCGGCCCCGCGGAGCGGCCGCCCGGCGGATGGTCTGGACCTGTCCGCGAACCGGCCGCACACTGCTCCGATGGACGCGCGACGGACCACCCCCACTCCCCGTGCCACGCCGGACCTGCCGCTGCACCGCTTACAGGTCCCGCTGCCGCACCTGCTCCCGTTCGCCATCGGCAGTTTCGACACGATCGGCCCGCTCTCCCGGGCGGGCTTCCCGCACCGGCACTCCTTCCACGAGATCGTGCACGTCACCGGCGGCCGCGGCGCCCACGTCCTGGACCTGGTCCACCGGTCGCTGGCGCCGCCGCAGTTGTGCGTGATCACGCCCGGCCAGGTGCACTACTGGGCGGACGCGGACGAACTCACCGGCCGGGTCGTCCTGTTCAACGAGGACTTCCTGCTGGGCAACGCGCAGGACCTCGCCGGGCTGCGCGCGCTGGCCGCCCGCCCGGCGATCGGGCTCGGTGAACAGGCCGGTCCGATCGGCGCGTTGCTCGCCGACATGGAGCAGGAGTACCGGTCCAGGCCGCCGGGCTACCCGGGCGTGCTGCGGGCCAGCCTGCACATCCTGATCGTCCGGGCACTGCGGGCCGCCGAGCCGGGCGACCGGCCGTCCCCGCCCGGCCGGCCGGCCGAACTGGCCACCGCGTTCACCCGGTTGATCGCCGGGCCGGGCGGGGTGCGGCACTCGGTCGCCTCGATCGCCCAGGAGCTCGGCGTCTCGCCCGGCCACCTGCAGACCCTGGTCAAGCAGGCCACCGGCCGCACCCCGGGCGGGCTGATCCGGCGCCAGCAGACCCTGGAGGCCAAGCGGCTGCTGGCCTGCACGGACCTGACCATCCGGCAGGTGGCCAAGGAGGCCGGCTTCGCGGACCCGGCGTACTTCTGCCGCTTCTTCCGGCGGGAGACCGGGATGACGCCGGGGGAGTTCCGGGCCCGGGTCGACGGAAATCACCACGATCCCCGGATCTCGTCCATCGCGGCGTCGCCGGACGGCCCGTAGTTTTTCCCGTGGCCACCGGTGGCCGGTCCGGCGCGCGCGGACGGGCTGCCGGTCAGGCCCTTGTCATGCCCCCACCATGGCAAGGGCCGCCCCCCACCTCCCGTTCCCCCACCCGAAGGAGAGGGCGCATGCCCAGCCCCGACGGCATGATCAGCCGCAAGACCGTACTGAAGGCCGCCGCCGCGCTCGGGGCCGCCCCGCTGCTCGTCGGCGGCGGCGTCGCACTGGCCCGCGAGCAGGCCGGCACCGGCCGGGCCCCCGGCCTCACCCCCGAGTGCCACGACGGCGACGCCCCCACCGTCGAGCAGACCGAGGGGCCCTACTTCAAGCCCAACTCCCCGCTGCGCAGCTCCATGGTCAACGACGGGCCCGGCACCCGCCTGACCGTCAGCGGCTACGTCTTCGGCCGCGCCTGCCGCCCCGTCCCCGGCGTGCTGCTGGACTTCTGGCAGGCGGACGACAACGGCGCCTACGACAACTCCGGCTACACCTTCCGCGGCCACCAGTTCAGCGACGCCAACGGCGCCTTCAAGCTGGAGACGATCGTGCCGGGCCTCTACCCGGGCCGCACCCGGCACATCCACGTCAAGCTCCAGGCACCCGGCCGCCCGGTGCTCACCACCCAGCTGTACTTCCCGGGCGAGCCGCGCAACAGCACGGACACCATCTACGACGCCCGGCTGCTGATGAACGTCCGTCAGAACGGTCCGGTCCGCGAGGGCAGCTACGACTTCGTCCTCGACGTGCCGCAGACCCCGGGCACGCCGAGCCCGACCCCGACGGCGACGCCCACCGGCACGCCCACCGGAACGCCGACCACGCCGCCGAGCGGCAGCTGGCGGGCCGGGACGGCGTACCGGGCGGGCGACCGCGTCACCTACTCCGGCGTCTCCTACGTCTGCCTCCAGGCGCACACCGCCATGGCCGGCTGGGAGCCGCCGAACGTGCCGGCCCTCTGGCAGCGGTCGTAGCGGCTCCGGCCGCGTCCCCCGGGGTGCCGGGCGCCCGGTCGGCGGCAGGGCCGGCCGGGCGCTCACCCGCGCCCGGAAACCGCCCGGAAACCGTCAGGACCGGTCCCGTACCAGTCGCGAGGCGGTCAGGCAACGAAAGGAAGCGAATCCAGTCGATCTTGCGTACTGGTTAGGCTTTCAAATGTTCGCAAGGTTAAAGTCGATCCCATGCATGCCTGGCCCGCCTCCGAGGTTCCCGCCCTGCCTGGTCAGGGGCTCCCCCTCCGTATCTTCGACACCGCAGCGGGCAAGGTCCGCGAGGTCGTGCCGCAGGACGGCACCGCCCGGATCTACGTCTGCGGCATCACCCCCTACGACGCGACCCACATGGGCCACGCCGCCACCTACAACGCCTTCGACCTGGCGCAGCGCGTGTGGAAGGACGCCGGTCACGACGTCCTCTACGTCCAGAACGTCACCGACGTGGACGACCCGCTGCTGGAGCGCGCCGTCGCCACCGGGCAGGACTGGACCGCACTGGCCGAGCGCGAGACGGCCCTGTTCCGCGAGGACATGACCGCCCTGCGCCTGCTGCCGCCGGCCCACTACATCGGCGCCGTCGAGTCGATCCCGTGGATCGTCCCGCTGGTCCAGAAGCTGCTCGCCGACGGCGCCGCCTACCGCGTGGACGGCGACATCTACTTCTCCGTCGACGCCGACCCGCACTTCGGCGAGGTCTCCGGCCTCGACCGGGACGCCATGCGCCCGGTCTTCGCCGAGCGCGGCGGCGACCCGGACCGCCCCGGCAAGCGCAACCCGCTGGACGCCCTGCTCTGGCTCGCCGCCCGCCCGGGCGAGCCCGCGTGGGACACCGAGCTCGGCCACGGCCGGCCCGGCTGGCACATCGAGTGCGTCGCCATCGCGCTGCAGTACCTCGGCATGTCCTTCGACATCCAGGGCGGCGGCAGCGACCTCTCCTTCCCGCACCACGAGATGGGCGCCTCGCACGCCCACGTCGCCACCGGCGCCCACCCGTACGCCAAGGCGTACGTGCACGCCGGGATGGTCGCCCTCGACGGCCACAAGATGTCCAAGTCCCGCGGCAACCTGGTCTTCGTCTCGGCCCTGCGCCGCGAGGGCGTCGACCCGGCGGCGATCCGCCTGGCCCTGCTCTCGCACCACTACCGCGAGGACTGGGAGTGGACCAAGGCCACCCTGGACGAGGCCGTCGAGCGCCTCGGCCGCTGGCGGGCCGCCGTCTCCCGGCCGGACGGCCCGGCGGCCGAGCAGCTGCTCGCCGAGGTGCGCACGGCGCTCGCCGACGACCTGGACGCGCCCGCCGCCCTGGCGGCCGTCGACCGCTGGGCCGCCGCGCAGGAGGCCGACGGCGGGACGGACACCGGCGCGCCCGGTCTGGTCTCCCGGGCGGTGGACGCGCTGCTCGGCGTCGCGCTCTAGCCGCTCCGGCGCACACGCCGAAGGGGCGTCAGGACCAGGTGTCCTGACGCCCCTTCGGCGTGTGCGGGCGGGGGAGGGCCTACTCCTCCTCGGCGCCGTCCTGGCTCTCCCGGGCCGGGCCCGGCGCCTCCGGCTCGGCGGCCGGCCGCTCCGCCGTGGCGTGCCCGGCCACCGGCTTCTCGCCGGTCGGGCCGACGTTCTCCCGGCGCCGCAGGTAACGCTCGAACTCGCGGGCGATCGCGTCGCCGGACGCCTCCGGCAGCTCCGCGGTGTCCTGCGCCTCCTCCAGCTGCTGGACGTACTCGGCCACCTCGCTGTCCTCGGCGGCCAGCTGGTCCACGCCCAGCTGCCAGGCGCGGGCGTCCTCGCCGAGCTCGCCCGGCGGGATGCGCAGGTCCAGCAGGTCCTCCAGCTTGTTGATCAGCGCCAGCGTCGCCTTGGGGTTCGGCGGCTGCGCGACGTAGTGCGGCACCGCCGCCCAGAGCGTCACGGCCGGCACCCCGGCGTGCGTGCAGGCCTCCTGCAGCACCCCGACGATCCCGGTCGGGCCCTCGTAGCGGCTCTCCTCCAGGTCCAGCCGGCGGGCCAGCTCCGGGTCGGAGGTGACCCCGCTGACCGGTACCGGGCGGCTGTGCGGGGTGTCGCCGAGCAGGGCGCCCAGGATCACCACCAGCTCGACGCCCAGCTCGTGCGCGAAGCCGAGCAGCTCGTTGCAGAACGAGCGCCAGCGCATGCTCGGCTCGATGCCGCGGACCAGGACGACGTCCCGGGTGGTCGGCTCGGTGACCCGGACGACCGAGAGCCGGGTGGTGGGCCAGGTGATCCGGCGCACCCCGCCGTCCAGCCAGACCGTGGGCCGGTTGACCTGGAAGTCGTAGTAGTCCTCCGCGTCCAGGGCGGCGAACACCTTGCCGCCCCAGGTCTCGTCGAGATGGGCCAGAGCCGCGGAGGCGGCGTCGCCCGCGTCGTTCCAGCCCTCGAAGGCGCAGACCATCACCGGGTCGATCAACTCGGGAACATCTTCCAGCTCGATCACCCAGCGTCTCCCTCCGGTCGGCGGTCGGACCGGCGCCGCCTCGGCTGGCCTGCCGGGGCGCCGACGGGTCGGCTGCCGACTGTCGAACCTCTCGTCACCCATGGAACGCCTCGCTCCATGGTCCCTACCTGCCCAGCCTACGGGCTTTGATGCGCACCGCGGCCGGGCACCGGGACAGTCTGGGGGAGCGGACCGCCGCGATCCAGCGGATATCCGGACCGCCTCCACTGACGGCCCGTCAGCACTCCGGGGCGGGCGCGGACGGTCGCCGGGCGGCCACCCGGCGCGACGGCGCGCCCCGCGGGCCCGGTGGCGGGATGATGGACGGACGGGGGCTGGCGGACGGGGGGCGGGCGGCGCGGGCGGAAGGGGCCGGACCGATGAACCGATGGCTGTGGATCGGTGCGGGCGGCGCGGTGGCGGCCGTCGCGGCCGCGGTGCTGGCGGCGGACCGGGCCGGCCGGCGACTGCCGGTGGAGCACGTCACCGAGGGCGGGCTGGAGCTGGCCCAGCCGCCCGGCGCGGTGTGGCAGGTGCTCACCGACATCGACCTCTACCCGGCCTGGCGTCCCGGCCTCACCCACGTGGAACGGCTGCCCGCCGCGGCCGGCGGCCGGGCCCGCTGGCGCGAGTACGACCGGCACGGGCACACCACGTACGAGGTGGTGGCGAGCGAGGCCCCGCACCGCCTGGTGACCGGCATCGCCGACCCCGACCTGCCCTACGGCGGGACCTGGACGTACGAGCTGACCCCGGCCGGCCGGGGCTGCTCGCTGACCGTCACCGAGCGCGGCGAGGTCCGCCGGCCCGTGTACCGGGCGGTCTCGCACTACCTGACCGGCGAGGACGCCACCGTCCACCGCTACCTGGGCGCCCTCGCCCACCGCCTGGCCGGCTAGGGCGTGTCTTTCGGATCACGCCAGGCGGTCGCCGCCGGGGCACGCACCTCGCCGGCTTCTCGTCAGTCGCCGATGCTCCGCATGGACTCCCTCCTCGGCGCCGCCGATGCACGCACCCCAACGACGCCCGCTGATCCGACGTGATCCGAAAGACACGCCCTAGGCCGTGCTCGGGGCCCGGCACCGCCGGCCGCGGCTCAGACCTCGACCCACCCGCGCCGGTAGGCGGCCCAGTGCTCGGGGGTGGCGGCGAAGTCCACGTACAGCGCGACGCCGAAGTTCCGCCGCTCCGGGTCCTCGCGGCTCAGCCCCAGCCGCACCCCGCGGACGGCGGCGGAGACGGTCTCGGCGTCACCCCAGTGGCCCCACTTGTCGTCCCAGAAGAACGGCAGGCCCATCAGCAGGTCGACGTCCGGCGGGGTGGCCTCCAGCGCCAGCTCGGTCTGCAGCGCGGCGTAGCCCCCGAACAGCGGCTCGGTCGGCATCGAGGAGTCGTACGTCATCACGGCGATCTGGTCGACCCGGCGGGCCGTCTCGGCGAAGTACGCGCGGTCCCACCACTTGCCGTGGCCGCTGAGCAGGATGCCCGCGGTGTGCAGCCCCGGCACCGGGTCGATCTGCGGCGCGGCCACGGACAGCCGGGCGCCGCGGGCGGCCGTCACCGGGTGGACCTGGTCGAGCAGCGTCAGCCAGCCGGCCGTACCGGGCCGGATCGGTTCCATGTCGAAGTGCACGCCGTCGAAGCCGAGGTCTAGCACCTGCCGGGCGGACGCGGTGACGCGGTCCCGGGTGGGGGCGTCGTCCAGGTCCAGGGCGTCCTTCTCCGGCTTCACCTCGTCGCCCAGCCAGCCCTGCAGCCGGATCTCCGGCAGCGCGGTGTGCACCGCCCCGGTGAACCAGCGGGCCGCGGGGTGGGCGGACGGCGGCAGCGAGCCGTCGTGCTCCAGCGGGCCGGTGTGGACGTACAGGTCGTGCACGCCGGTGCCGGCCAGCCGCCGGACCAGTGCGGCGACGTCCGCGTCGGTCTTGCGGCCGTCCACCCAGGCGTGCCCGAGCCAGACGGCGTCCCGCCCCCGGGTGCGCGCTTCGGGTGCCGGTTCACCCGTGTAGTGCAACCGGATCGCGACGAACAACGAGCCCAGTGCGGCGACCGGTACGGCCGCGGCCAGGGCCAGCACCAGCAGGGCCCGGCGCCACCGGGACCAGGCTCGCCAGCGGTCGCGCAGCGCTCGCCAGGGGGCCGCCAGGGCCCCGCCGACCTGCCGCGCGCGGGTCCGGAATCGGGCCACGCGGTTGCTCCCCCCTTGCGGTCGAACGCTCAGGATACGGAATGCCACCGCAGGCCGGGGCGAGAGGCGGATACCCTGGCCAGGTGCGTGCCCGAGTCAGCGGGACGCAAAGCCGACAGCCGTCGCACCAGGGAGAAGCCCCATGGCCACTGCAGCCGACCCGTCCATCACTCAGCAGAGCCGCGCGAACGCGTTGCGTGAGGCGCTCGCCACCCGCGTGGTGGTCGCCGACGGTGCGATGGGCACCATGCTCCAGGCGCAGGACCCGACACTGGAGGACTTCCAGAACCTGGAGGGCTGCAACGAGGTCCTCAACCTCACCCGGCCCGACATCGTCCGCTCCGTCCACGAGGCCTACTTCGCGGTGGGCGTGGACTGCGTCGAGACCAACACCTTCGGCGCCAACTTCTCCGCGCTGGGCGAGTACGACATCCCGGAGCGCATCTTCGAGCTGTCCGAGGCCGGTGCCCGGATCGCCCGCGAGGTGGCCGACGCCCACTCCGCCGTCGACGGCCGCACCCGCTGGGTGCTCGGCTCGATCGGCCCCGGCACCAAGCTGCCGACCCTCGGCCACGCCCCGTACGGGACGCTGCGCGACGGCTTCCAGCAGAACGCGGCCGGCCTGATCGCCGGCGGCGCCGACGCGCTGCTGGTCGAGACCAGCCAGGACCTGCTGCAGACCAAGGCCGCCATCCTCGGCTCCAAGCGCGCCCTCGCCGAGGCCGGGCTGGACCTGCCGGTGCTGGTCCAGGTGACGGTGGAGACCACCGGCACCATGCTGCTCGGCTCCGAGATCGGCGCCGCGCTGACGGCCCTGGAGCCGCTCGGCGTCGACTACATCGGCCTCAACTGCGCCACCGGCCCGGCCGAGATGAGCGAGCACCTGCGCTACCTGGCCAAGAACGCCCGGATCGGCCTGTCCTGCATGCCGAACGCGGGCCTGCCGGTGCTCGGCAAGGACGGCGCCCACTACCCGCTCTCCCCGGCCGAACTGGCCGACGCGCACGACGTGTTCACCCGGGAGTACGGCCTCTCGCTGGTCGGCGGCTGCTGCGGCACCACGCCCGAGCACCTGCGCCAGGTGGTCGAGCGGGTGCAGGGCCGCCCGATCTCGCCGCGCACCCCGCAGCCGGAGCCCTCGGCGGCCTCGCTGTACCAGGCGGTGCCGTTCCGCCAGGACACCTCGTACCTGGCGATCGGCGAGCGCACCAACGCCAACGGCTCGAAGAAGTTCCGCGAGTCGATGCTGGCCGGCGACTGGCAGGCCTGCGTGGAGATCGCCCGCGAGCAGATCCGGGACGGCTCCCACCTGCTGGACCTGTGCGTCGACTACGTCGGCCGCGACGGCGTCGCCGACATGCGGGAGATCGCCGGCCGGCTGGCCACCGCCTCCACCCTGCCGATCGTGCTGGACTCCACCGAGCCGGACGTGCTGCGGGCCGGTCTGGAGGCGCTCGGCGGCCGCGCGGTGCTCAACTCGGTCAACTACGAGGACGGAAACGCCCCGGACTCCCGCTTCGGCCGGATCGCCTCGCTGGCCCGCGAGCACGGCGCCGGCCTGATCGCGCTGACCATCGACGAGGAGGGCCAGGCCCGCACCGCCGGCACCAAGGTCGAGATCGCCGAGCGGCTGATCGCCGAGCTGACCGCCGACTACGGCGTGGACGAGGGCTCGATCCTGGTCGACTGCCTGACCTTCACCCTGGCCACCGGCCAGGAGGAGTCCCGCCGGGACGGCATCGAGACCATCGAGGCGATCCGCGAGCTCAAGCGCCGCCACCCGGCCGTGCAGACCACCCTGGGCCTGTCCAACATCTCCTTCGGCCTCAACCCGGCCGCGCGCGTGGTGCTGAACTCGGTCTTCCTGCACGAGTGCGTGGAGGCCGGTCTGGACTCGGCGATCGTGCACGCCTCCAAGATCCTGCCGATCTCCCGGATCCCCGAGGACCAGCGCGAGGCCGCCCTCGACCTGGTCTACGACCGCCGCCGGGACGGCTACGACCCGCTGCAGCGGCTGCTGGAGCTGTTCGAGGGGGTCTCCTCGGCCTCGGTCAAGGCCTCCAAGGCGGAGGAGCTGGCCGCGCTGCCGCTGGACGAGCGGCTGCAGCGCCGGATCATCGACGGCGAGCGCAACGGCCTGGAGGCCGACCTGGACGAGGCGCTGGCCGGGCGCCCCGCGCTGGAGATCATCAACGAGACCCTGCTGGCCGGCATGAAGGTGGTCGGCGAGCTCTTCGGCTCCGGCCAGATGCAGCTGCCGTTCGTGCTCCAGTCCGCCGAGGTGATGAAGACCGCGGTGGCCCACCTGGAGCCGCACATGGAGAAGTCCGACAGCGAGGGCAAGGGCACCATCGTGCTGGCCACCGTCAAGGGCGACGTCCACGACATCGGCAAGAACCTGGTCGACATCATCCTGTCCAACAACGGCTACAACGTGGTCAACCTGGGCATCAAGCAGCCGGTCTCGGCGATCCTGGACGCCGCGCAGGAGCACAAGGCGGACGTCATCGGGATGTCCGGCCTGCTGGTGAAGTCCACCGTGATCATGAAGGAGAACCTGGAGGAGCTCAACCAGCGCAAGCTGGCCGCGAGCTACCCGGTGATCCTGGGCGGTGCCGCCCTGACCCGCGCCTACGTCGAGCAGGACCTGCACGAGATCTACGAGGGCGAGGTCCGCTACGCCCGGGACGCCTTCGAGGGCCTGCGGCTGATGGACGCGCTGATCGCGGTCAAGCGCGGGGTGCCGGGCGCGACCCTGCCGGAGCTCAAGCAGCGCCGGCACGCCCGGGTCGAGGTGGAGGAGGAGCCGGAGGTCAACCTCGGCCAGGTCCGCTCGGACGTCACCGTCGACAACACCGTGCCCGTCCCGCCGTTCTGGGGCGACCGGATCGTCAAGGGCGTGCCGTTCGCCGACTACGCCTCCTGGCTGGACGAGGACGCGCTGTTCAAGGGCCAGTGGGGCCTGAAGGCGGCCCGCAGCGGCGACGGCCCCTCCTACGAGGAGCTGGTGGAGACCGAGGGCCGGCCGCGGCTGCGGATGTGGCTGGACCGGCTGCAGACCGAGGGCTGGCTGGAGGCGGCCGTGGTCTACGGCTACTACCCGGCGAACTCCAAGGGCGACGACCTGATCGTCTTCCACGAGGACGGCACCGAGCGGACCCGCTTCACCTTCCCCCGCCAGCGGCGCGGGCGCAGGCTCTGCCTGGCGGACTTCTTCCGCCCGGAGGAGTCCGGGGCGCGGGACGTGGTCGGCCTGCAGGTGGTCACCATGGGCAACCGGATCTCGGAGGCGGCCAACGAGCTGTTCGCCGAGAACTCCTACCGCGACTACCTGGAGCTGCACGGCCTCTCCGTGCAGCTGGCCGAGGCGCTGGCCGAGTTCTGGCACGCCCGGGTCCGCTACGAGCTGGGCTTCTCCGGCGAGGACCCGCAGGACGTCAAGGACATGTTCGCCCTCAAGTACCGGGGCGCCCGCTTCTCGCTCGGCTACGGGGCCTGCCCCGAGCTGGAGGACCGCGCCAAGATCGCCGAGCTGCTCAAGCCCGAGCGGATCGGCGTGGTGCTCTCCGAGGAGTTCCAGCTGCACCCGGAGCAGTCCACCGACGCGATCGTGATCCACCACCCGGAGGCGAAGTACTTCAACGCCCGGTAACCCGAACGCCCCGCCGCGTTCGCTCCCTCCGGGCGGACCGGGCGTATCCTTGATGATCCTGAACGGGCCGGTCCGCTCACCAGCGGGCCGGCCCGTGCCATCCCCAGGGGCCGCCCGGCGGCCCCGGGGGACCGACGGAAGGACTCCCACCATGACCACCATCTCCACCGCCGCCCGGGTCCTCGACCACGGGGACGGCCGCGGCCTGCAGGCGGTGCTGCTGGACATGGACGGGACGCTGGTGGACACCGAGGACTTCTGGTGGCAGGCCGAGGTCACGCTCTTCGCCGAGCTGGGCCACGCGCTGACCGAGCAGGACCGGGCCCAGGTGGTCGGCGGGCCGATGACCCGGGTGATCGACTACCTGGTCGGCACCACCGGGGTGGACCTCGCGCCAGCCGACCTCACCGTACTGATCAACCAGCGCTTCGTCGACCTGCTGGCCGGCGGCGTGCCACTCATGCCGGGCGCCGAGCGGCTCCTCAACACCCTTGCCGCGCACGGGATCCCGGCGGTGCTGGTGACCGCCTCGCACCGGCACGTGGTCGACATCGTGCTGCGCTCGCTCGGGGAGCGGCACTTCGCCTTCACGGTCGCCGGGGACGAGGTGCCGCGCACCAAGCCGCACCCGGACCCGTACCTGGAGGCGGCCCGCCGGCTGGGCGCGGAGCCGGCCCGCTGCGTGGTGGTCGAGGACGCGCTGACCGGGGTGCGGGCGGCCGAGGCGGCCGGCTGCCCGGTGATCGCGGTGCCCTCGGTGGCGCCGATCGAGCCGGCTCCCGGCCGGCTGGTGCTGCCCTCGCTGGAGCGGGTCGATCTTGAACTGCTCCGCTCGCTGGTGGCCTCGCGAGTGTGATTGTCATCTCATTGCAGGGTGGGGCTACTCGCGGGTAAGCACTCCCGCCCGGCTGTCGGCGGCGGTGGCCCGGGGAGAAATCGGGCATTGCCTGACAACTCGTCGGGTGCAACGCGCTGCCCTCAACCGCCGTGTCCCAAACGTCATCTGCACGGGTATCGGTCGTGCGTGTTCGATATGGCACGCTACTCGGGTTCGTTCCCCTCCCCACGCGCCCTGCCGCCGCCGACGACGGGCAACCCCGTCCTGCGCGCGGTCGTCCGGGCGCCCGGTCCGCGCACGCGCCCCCGCACCCTGGGGCGTCCTCGGCGCGGGCCACCGGCCCCCGCCGGACCGCACCCAGAAGGACGCGCCCCGTGAGAACTTCAGCTGAACGCCTGGCAGCACTCGGCTGCGCCGGTCTGGTCGCCGTGACGGTGGCCGGCTGCGGATCGGTCACCGACGCCGTCAAGGGGGACAGCGGCAAGTCGGTCACCATGGGCACCAGCCAGCTCACCAGCTCGCTGGACCCGGCCATCGCCTACGACTCCGGCTCCTGGCTGGTGCTGCGCAACACCTTCCAGTCGCTGCTCGCCTTCCCGGCCGCCTCCAGCGCGCCCTCGCCGGACGCCGCCCAGTCCTGCGAGTTCACCAGCGGCGACGCCGCCCAGTACCACTGCACGCTGCGGCCCGGCCTGAAGTTCTCCAACGGCCACCCGCTGACCGCCGCCGACGTGGTGTTCTCGATCGAGCGCACCAAGAAGATCAGCGACGAGAACGGCCCGTCCGACCTGCTCACCTCGATCAAGAGCGTCGAGGCCAAGGGCGACAACGAGGTGATCTTCCACCTCACCGCCCCGGACGCCACCCTGCCGGCCAAGCTGGCCAGCCCGGCCGGCGCCATCGTCGACCACCAGGTGTTCCCCGCCGACAAGGCGCTCTCCAACGACAAGGTGGTCGGCTCCGGCCCGTACCGCGTCGACTCGCTCGCGGCCCTGGGCAGCGGCGACGCCGGCAAGCAGCTGGGCAAGGTCGTCCTGGTGCCCAACGACAAGTACAACGGCGACGCCAAGCTGCGGAACAGCAAGTTCACCGTGCGGTACTACGACAAGGCCGCGGACCTGAAGACCGCGCTCGACAAGGGCGACGTCGACCTCACCGACAACAGCCTCGAGCCGAACACCGCCGCCCAGATCCACGCCGACCAGCAGGGCGGCAAGACCGACCTGCAGGTCGTCGAGGGCGACAGCAACGACACCCGCTCGATGGTCTTCAACACCAAGGACCCGGTCACCGGCAACGTCGCCGTCCGTCAGGCCGCCGCGCAGCTGCTCGACCGCAAGGCGCTCGCCCGCGACGTCTTCGCCCGCACCGTCCAGCCGCTGTACGCGCTGGTCCCGGCCGGCGTGGTCGGCCACACCACCGCCTACTTCGACCGCTACGGCGACCAGGACGTGGCCAAGGCCAAGAAGATCCTCACCGACGCCAAGGTCCAGACCCCGGTCAAGATCAGCCTCACCTGGTCGCGCTCGCGGGCCGAGAGCGCCGAGCCCGAGATGCTCAAGAAGCAGCTGGAGGCCGGCGGCCTCTTCCAGGTGACGGTCCAGCAGGAGGCCGACTGGGACGCCTTCAAGAAGGGCTGGGCGGACGGCAAGTACCAGGCGTACATCGTCGGCTGGTTCGCCGACTACCCGGACGCCGACAACTACATCGCCCCGCTGCTCGTCCAGGGCGGCGCGTACCACACCGGCTGGGACGACCCGCGGATCAGCCAGCGCCTGGTGCCGGACGGCGTGAAGCAGGCCGACCGCAGCGCCGCGGCCTCCGGCTACGCCCAGATCCAGCAGATAGCCGCCGAGAACGTGCCGCTCATCCCGCTGTTCCAGAACAAGGCCTTCTACGCGGCCCGCTCGTACATCACCGGTGTCGAGTCGACCGTCGACACCACCGGCGTGTTCCGCTTCTGGGACATCGGCCGGGTCGGCGGCAAGTAGCCGACGGGGGCGGCACCGGGCGACCGGGACCCCCTCCGCACGACGGTGGCCCGTCCACCTCCTCCCGGACCCGGGGGAGGCGGACGGGCCACCGTCGTACCGGCCTCAGAGGGCGCCCGGACGCACCAGCCCGCTCTCGTAGGCGTACACCGCCGCCTGCACCCGGTCGCGCAGCTGGAGCTTGGTCAGCACGTGGCCCACATGCGTCTTCACCGTGGTCTCGCTGACGAACAGCTCGGCCGCGATCTCCGCGTTCGACAGCCCGCGGGCCACCAGCTTCAGCACCTCGAGCTCGCGCTCGGTCAGCGCGCTCAGCGCCTGCGGCGGCGCCTCCTCGCCGGAGGGCAGCTTGGTGGCGTACATGTCCAGCAGCCGCCGGGTGATGCTCGGCGCCAGCATCGCCGCGCCGTCCGCCACCACCCGGATCGCCTGGACCAGCTCCTCCGCCGGGACGTCCTTCAGCAGGAACCCGCTGGCGCCCGCGCGCAGCGCCTCCACCACGTACTCGTCCAGGTCGAAGGTGGTCAGCACCAGGACCTTGGCCGGGCCGTCCCGGCCCGGGCCGGCGATCCGGCGGGTGGCCTCCACGCCGTCCATCCTGGGCATCCGGATGTCCATCAGCACCACGTCGGGCTGCAGCGCGCGGACCTGGTCCAGCGCCTGCTGACCGTCGCCGGCCTCACCGACCACCACCAGGTCGGACTCGGCCTCCAGGATCATCCGGAAACCGGTGCGAAGCAGCGGCTGGTCGTCGACCAGCAACACTCGGATCGTCACCTAGGACTCCTTGCTCATCGGATCCCCCGTGGGATCGTCTTCGTCAGACGTACGGGCCAGCGGCAGCGGGTACGGCGGGGGAGTGCCGCCGAACTCCGGACAGCTGGCCTGGTGGTCGCACCAGTCGCAGAGGCGGTTGCGGGTCGCGGGGAAGTCCCCGGTCGCCACCGCGAGGGTGATCCGCTCCCAGAGCGCCAGCAGCTTGCGCTCCACCGCGAGCAGGTCGGCCTCGTCCGGGTCGTAGCTGACCACGTCCCCGCCGCCGCCCAGGTAGACCAGCTGGAGGCGCCTGGGGATCACGCCCTTCCAGCGCCACACCACCAGCGCGTAGAACTTCATCTGGAACATCGCCTTGCCCTCGAAGTCCCGCGAGGGCGCCCGGCCGGTCTTGTAGTCCACCAGGCGGACCTCGCCGGTCGGGGCGACGTCCACCCGGTCGATGTAGCCGCGCAGCAGCAGCCCCGACTCCAGTGCCGTCTCCACGTACAGCTCGCGCTCCACCGGGTGCAGCCGGGTCGGGTCCTCCAGCCGGAACCACTGCCCGACCAGCTTCTCGGCGTCCGCCAGCCAGCGGGTGAGCGCCGCGCCGTCCGGATCCCCCGGGAAGAGCGAGGCCAGCTCCGGGCGCTCGCCGAGCAGCCGCTCCCACTGCGGGCGCAGCAGGCCCAGGGCCCGCTCCGGGGTCCGCTCGCCCGCCGGGCTGTCGAACAGCCGCTCCAGCACCGCGTGCACCAGGGTGCCCCGGGTCGCCGCCGCGCTGGGCGGCTCGGGCAGCCGGTCGATCACCCGCAGCCGGTACAGCAGGGGACAGGTGAGGAAGTCCCCCGCACGGGACGGGGACAGGCCGGTCGGGGGCGCCGCCGGGCGCGCCGGTGCCCCGGCGGCGCTGGTGGTGTCGGTCTGCTGCATGCCCCCGACCCTATTGCCCTTCGCTGTCATCCCGCTGCCACCGGGCTGCCACACCGCCCGGCGCAGTGGGTATGAACACCGACAGAGGGGCGCACGGCTCCGGGCGGCCGAGATCACGTAGCGTGGGCGCACCGGGGCACGACGGGGCAGACGACCGAAGGGATCACGGTGAGCGACAGCAGGGGGCAGCAGACCTCCGACCAGCCACCGCACGGCGACGACGACGGCCGCGGGGCCGGGCGCCCGCCCCAGCCGCCCGAGCGCGGCGGCGGCATCCTGATGGGCCGCCCCTTCGGCGTGCCCGTCTACGTCACGCCCTCCTGGTTCGTCATCGCCGCCCTGATCACCTGGGTGTTCGGCGGCCAGCTCGGGGACGTCCTGCCGGACCTCGGCGGCGCGCCCCGATACCTGCTCGCCTTCACCTTCGCGGTGGCGTTCTACGCCTCCGTCCTGGTGCACGAGCTCGCCCACACGCTGGTCGCACTGCGCTACCGCCTCGGTGTGCGCCGGATCCAGCTGCAGTTCTTCGGCGGGGTGTCGGAGATCGAGAACGAGGCCGAGAGCCCCTGGCGGGAGTTCTGGCTGGCCTTCGTCGGGCCGCTGCTCTCCCTGGCGCTCGGCGGCGTCTTCTACCTCGCGCTGCGGGCCGTGGACGCCTCCACCGTGCCGGGGGTGCTGCTCGCCGGCCTGATGGTCTCCAACCTGGTCGTCGCGGCCTTCAACCTGCTGCCGGGCCTGCCGCTGGACGGCGGCCGGATGCTGCGGGCCGTCGTCTGGGCGGTCAGCGGCCGGGCGATGACCGGCACGGTCGCGGCCGCCTGGGTCGGCCGGGGGCTGGCCGTCGCCGTGCTGATCGGGCTGCCGCTGGTCAGCTCCGCCCGCGGGATCGAGCGCAGCACCACCGACACCCTGGTGGACGCGGTGCTGGCCGCCGTCCTCGCCGCGATCATCTGGAACGGCGCCACCGCCAGTCTGCGCAACGCCCGGCTCAAGGAGGTGCTGCCGGGGCTGCGGCTGCGCGACCTCGCCCGCCGCGTCGTCGAGGTCACCGCCGACACCCCGCTCGGCGAGGCGCTGCGCCGCGCCCGGGAGGCCCAGGCCGGTGCGGTGGTCGTGGTGGACGGGCGGGGCGAGCCGATCGCCGTCGTCCGGGAGTCCGCCGTCCGCGCGGTGCCCGAGCACCGCCGCCCGTGGGTCGCCGTCGGCCCGCTCGCCCGCGACCTCGAACCCGGGCTGCGGCTGGACGCCGACCTCGGCGGCGAGGACCTGCTGCGCGCCGTCCAGGCCACCCCGTCCGGCGAGTACCTGGTGGTCGAGGCGGACGGCCGGGTCTACGGGGTCGTCGCGCTCACCGACATCGAGCAGCGCCTGACCGCGGCCGTCACGGGGCGCTGACGGCGCCCGGCGCCACGCCCCGGAGGCCGCCGGTGATCACCCCGGTCGGGCGGGGCCGTCCGCTTCCCTTAGGATTGTCGGCATGTCCGAACCGACCGGTGCCACCCGCCGACGCGGGCCCTTCCAGGTCGGGGACCAGGTCCAGCTGACCGACCCCAAGGGCCGCCACTACACGTTCACGCTCCAGGCCGGGAACCAGTTCCACACCCACAAGGGTGCGTTCCCGCACGACGAGCTGATCGGCGCCCCCGAGGGCACGGTCGTGCGCACCACGGGGAACGTCCCGTACCTCGCGCTGCGCCCCCTGCTCCCCGACTACGTCCTGTCCATGCCCCGCGGCGCCGCCGTGATCTACCCCAAGGACGCGGGGCAGATCCTGGCGATGGCCGACATCTTCGCCGGCGCCCGCGTCGTCGAGGCCGGCGTCGGCTCCGGAGCGCTCTCCAGCTACCTGCTGCGCGCCGTCGGCGACACCGGCATGCTGGCCTCGTACGAGCGCCGCCAGGACTTCGCCGACATCGCCAAGGGCAACGTCGAGCGCTACTTCGGCGGGCCGCACCCGGCGTGGAAGCTCACCGTCGGCGACCTCCAGGACAACCTGGTCGAGACCGACGTCGACCGCGTCATCCTCGACATGCTCGCCCCCTGGGAGTGCCTGGACGTCGCGTCCAAGGCGCTCGTCCCCGGCGGCCTCATCTGCTGCTACGTGGCCACCACCACGCAGATGTCCAAGACCGTCGAGGCGCTGCGCGAGCACGGCACCTTCACCGAGCCGCAGGCCTGGGAGACCATGGTCCGCACCTGGCACCTGGAGGGCCTGGCCGTCCGCCCGGACCACCGGATGATCGGCCACACCGGCTTCCTGCTCACCGCCCGCCGGCTCGCCGACGGCGTCGAGCCGCCGCTGCGCCGCCGCCGCCCGGCCAAGGGCGCGTACGGCGAGGACTACGACAACGGCTCCCCCGAGCCGACCCTCCAGGAGCGCGCCGCGGCCCGTGCCGCCGCCCGCGCCGAGGCCGGGCAGCCCGACCTCGGCTGAACCGACGACCGACCCGCGAAGGGGTGGTGCGCGAAACGCGTACCACCCCTTCGCCGTCTCCGTACACCCGAGCCCTCCGCCGGCCCGCCCCGTGTGGGACGATGCTCGCTCACACAGACCACTGGAGGGGACGCCTGGTGGAGACCGCGGTCGGGACGACGGCTGGAGAGCAGACGACACCGCGGGGCGGCAGCCGGCCCGGGCACGCGCGAACCGCCCCCTGGCACTGGGCGCTGGCCCTGGCCGGCTGCGGCGCGGTGGTGGCCGCCGGGCTCGCGGCCGGGCCGGCCTCGGGCAGCCCGGTGCCCCTCCACGGCGCCCCCAGGGCACTCGGCGCGAGCGCCGCCCCCGACCCGGCCGCGGCCCAACTGCCGCTCGACTGCGGCCCCTTCCCGGTGAAGGCGGTGCTCAGCATGCCCGCCGTGCTCGGTGACGGCCGCCCCGGCACCGTCGTCGCCGCGCACTGCGACGCGGCCAACGGCACCCCGCCGGACGCCGTCTACCTGCTCGGCTTCGGCCCGGGCGACCGCCCGGTGGTGGTGAGCACCCTGCTCTCCGAGCGCGAGAACCTCACCGTCGGCCGGCTGGCGTTGCGGTCCGACGGCGCCATCACCGGCCACGCGCAGGGGTATTCGAGCGAGGACGTGCCGCGCTTCCGCCCCGACATCTCACTCGACCTCACCTGGACGCGCAAGGGCGGCGGCTGGGAACGCTCCCAGACCGCCGCCCCGGTGAGTCTGACCTGATGCGGGCGCGCGCCCGCCCCGGGCGCTACTCCGCGTCCGGCCCGTACACCTCGACCAGGTCGGACGCCCGGCGCACGTGGATGCAGTCGCCGGGGCAGTCCTTCGCCGAGTCCACCACGTCCTGAAGGAGCGTCAGCGGCACCGGGGCGCTGTCCCCGGGCTGCTGGCGGAGCTCGTCGTCCGGCCCCTTCACGTACGCCAGGCCGTCGATGTCGAGCTCGAAGACCTCCGGCGCGTACTGCACGCAGATGCCGTCGCCGGTGCACAGGTCCTGGTCGATCCACACCTCCAGCTGCTCGGCCGCCGCCGTCTGCTCGGTCTCCGACATGGTTCCCTGCCGTTTCTGTCCCGGGTCGCCCTATTTCCGGGCAATCCCGCCATTCGTACAACGATCGGACCCGGTGCCGCGGTCGCGATCGGATATCACTTCGCTCGACGATACATCTGGCCCGCTTTGGGTGGTGCGCGGTGGGTATCTCCTTAGCAGAGGGGAAGCACGCTGGGGCGAAGATCGGACACGCCCGTTCCATCTTTCTTGATCTAGGGGTTTACGGACCCCTGGTCCCAGGTAGGGTCTGGAAGCGTCCAGCTCCCCGGAGGAGGTGAGGACCGTGGCAGCCCACGATGACGACTACAACCGCAGCACCGGCAGGCCCGCTCGTGGTTCCGACGAGACCGCTCAGCTCTCGTACCTCGAGCAGGAAATCGCCGTGTTGCGCCGCAAGCTCGCCGACTCGCCGCGCAATTCGAGGATCCTCGAAGAGCGGATCGTCGAGCTCCAGACCAACCTGGCCGGCGTGACCGCCCAGAACGAACGGCTCGCCTCCACCCTGCGCGAGGCCCGCGACCAGATCGTGGCCCTCAAGGAGGAAGTGGACCGGCTGGCACAGCCCCCGGCCGGGTTCGGCACCTTCCTCGAGGCCAACGAGGACGGCACCGCCGACATCTTCACCGGCGGGCGCAAGCTCCGCGTGAACGTCAGCCCGAACGTCGCCCTCGACGAACTGCGGCGCGGCCAGGAGGTGATGCTCAACGAGGCCCTCAACATCGTGGACGCGATGGCCTTCGAGCGCATCGGCGAGATCGTCACCCTCAAGGAGATCCTCGAGGACGGCGAGCGCGCCCTGGTCATCGGCCACACCGACGAGGAGCGGGTGGTGCGGCTCGCCGAGCCGCTGCGCGAGACCACCATCAGGGCGGGGGACGCCCTCCTGCTGGAGCCCCGCTCCGGCTACGTGTACGAGGTCGTGCCGAAGGCCGAGGTCGAGGAGCTGGTCCTCGAGGAGGTCCCGGACATCGACTACCGCCAGATCGGCGGCCTGAGCAACCAGATCGAGCTGATCCGCGACGCGGTCGAGCTGCCGTACCTGCACGCCGACCTCTTCAAGGAGTACGAGCTGCGCCCGCCCAAGGGCGTGCTGCTCTACGGCCCGCCCGGCTGCGGCAAGACGCTGATCGCCAAGGCGGTGGCCAACTCGCTGGCCAAGAAGGTCGCCGAGGTCACCGGGCGCCCCCAGGGGAAGAGCTACTTCCTCAACATCAAGGGCCCCGAGCTGCTCAACAAGTACGTGGGCGAGACCGAGCGGCAGATCCGCCTGGTCTTCCAGCGGGCCCGGGAGAAGGCGAGCGAGGGCACGCCCGTCATCGTCTTCTTCGACGAGATGGAGTCGCTGTTCCGCACCCGCGGTTCCGGCGTCAGCTCGGACGTGGAGAACACCATCGTCCCGCAGCTGCTCGCCGAGATCGACGGCGTGGAGGGGCTCGAGAACGTCATCGTCATCGGCGCCTCGAACCGCGAGGACATGATCGACCCGGCGATCCTGCGGCCCGGCCGCCTGGACGTCAAGATCAAGATCGAGCGCCCGGACGCCGAGGCCGCCAAGGACATCTTCTCCAAGTACCTCAAGGAGTCGCTGCCGTTCCACCCGGACGACGTCAAGGAGCACGACGGCTCCCTGGGGGCGACGGTGGCCGCGATGATCCAGTCGGTCGTGGAGCGGATGTACTCCGAGACCGAGGAGAACCGGTTCCTGGAGGTCACCTACGCCAACGGTGACAAGGAGGTCCTGTACTTCAAGGACTTCAACTCCGGCGCGATGATCCAGAACATCGTCGACCGCGCGAAGAAGATGGCCAT
The DNA here is from genome assembly GCF_044453265.1 of Kitasatospora sp. NPDC051705. Lineage (NCBI taxonomy): Bacteria > Bacillati > Actinomycetota > Actinomycetes > Kitasatosporales > Streptomycetaceae > Kitasatospora > Kitasatospora sp. NPDC051705. Next base: position 35,716 of record NZ_JBITCO010000014.1, read on the forward strand.
CAAGGACTTCCTCGACCACGGTCAGCGCGGTCTGCGCGTCTCCCACCTGCTCGCCGCCTGCGTGGACGAGTTCAAGGAGAACGAGGACCTGCCGAACACCACCAACCCGGACGACTGGGCCCGCATCTCCGGCAAGAAGGGCGAGCGGATCGTCTTCATCCGCACGCTGGTCACCGGGAAGCAGGGCGCCGAGTCCGGCCGCTCGATCGACACCGTCGCCAACACGGGCCAGTACCTGTAGGCGCGCGGTGACCGGGCCGCCCCGGCGGTCCCCGGTACAGCACGCACCCGTCCGGCTGTGGCGCCTCGCGGCCCCGCAGCCGGACGGCGCGTCTCGGGGCCCGCCCGTCGGTGCCGGGTTCTAGGCTCGACCCACCGTTCGCGGGCAGAACGCCGGCGCCGGTGTTGTTTCAGCGGTACGTCGGCGTGCGCCGCCCGTGGGGGGCGGGGCACCGGGCAAGGAGGGCCGCATGACCGTACGGCGCGTGATGGGCATCGAGACCGAGTACGGGATCTCCGTGCCCGGGCACCCCAACGCCAACGCCATGCTCACCTCGTCCCAGATCGTCAACGCGTACGCGGCGGCGATGCACCGGGCGCGGCGGGCCCGCTGGGACTTCGAGGAGGAGAACCCGCTGCGCGACGCCCGGGGCTTCGACCTCGCGCGCGAGGTGGCGGACGCCAGCCAGCTGACCGACGAGGACATCGGTCTCGCCAACGTCATCCTCACCAACGGGGCCCGGTTCTACGTGGACCACGCGCACCCCGAGTACAGCTCGCCCGAGGTCACCAACCCGCGCGACGCCGTGCTCTGGGACAAGGCGGGCGAGCGGATCATGGCCGCCGCCGCGCAGCGCGCGCTGGAGCTGCCCAACGGGCAGAACATCCACCTGTACAAGAACAACACCGACAACAAGGGCGCCTCCTACGGCACCCACGAGAACTACCTGATGAAGCGGGCGACGCCGTTCGCCGACATCGTCCGCCACCTCACCCCGTTCTTCGTCTCCCGCCAGGTGGTCACCGGCGCCGGCCGGGTGGGCCTCCACCAGGACGGCTCCGCGCACGGCTTCCAGATCAGCCAGCGGGCCGACTACTTCGAGGTCGAGGTCGGGCTGGAGACCACCCTCAAGCGCCCGATCATCAACACCCGCGACGAGCCGCACGCCGACGCCGAGAAGTACCGCCGGCTGCACGTGATCATCGGGGACGCCAACCTCTCGGAGATCTCCACCTACCTCAAGCTGGGCACCACCTCACTGGTCCTCTCGATGATCGAGGACTCCTTCATCGCCTCCGACCTCGCCGTCGACCAGCCGGTGCGCACCCTGCACCGGGTCTCCCACGACCCGACGCTCAAGCACCTGATCACCCTGCGCAACGGGCGCAAACTCACCGCCGTCCAGCTCCAGCTCGAGTACTTCGAGCTGGCCCGCAAGTACGTCGAGGACCGCTTCGGCACCGATGCCGACGAGCAGACCGTGGACGTGCTGGCCCGCTGGGAGGACGTCCTGGGCCGGCTGGAGCGCGACCCGATGTCGCTGTCCAGGCAGCTGGACTGGATCGCCAAGCGGGAGATCCTGGAGGGCTACCGCAGCCGCGACGCCCTGGAGTGGGACAACCCGCGGCTGCACCTGGTCGACCTCCAGTACAGCGACGTGCGGGCCGAGAAGGGCCTCTACAACCGTCTGGTGGCCCGCGGCCGGTTCGAGCGGCTGCTCACCGAGGACGAGGTCGAGCGGGCCGTCTCCAAGCCCCCGGAGGACACCAGGGCGTACTTCCGCGGCCGCTGCCTCGAGCAGTACGCGGACCACGTCGCGGCCGCCTCCTGGGACTCGGTGATCTTCGACCTGCCCGGCCGGGACTCGCTGCAGCGGGTGCCCACCCTGGAGCCGCTGCGGGGTACCCGCAACCACGTCAAGGAACTGCTCGACCGCTGCCGGACCGCGGAGGACCTGCTCCGCGTCCTGGCCGGCGGGTAACTTTTCGATCACCACGGGTGAACGCCCGCCGAATGGGAATCATCCGGGGTGACAGCGGGTGTCGGACAGGAAGCGCCACCGGCAAACCGGGAGCGGTTGTCGCACCTTGTGTATAGGGTCGGTGCAGCAAGCACCGACCGAACCGTGCCAGACGAATCGAGCGGGGTGAGGGAAATGGCGACCAAGGACACCGGCGGCGGCCAGCAGCGGGCGAACCGCTCTTCCGAGGAGGTCGAGGAGCAGGCCGCGGAAACCCAGAATTCCGACGACCTCAAGGAGCGCCAGGAAAAGCTGAGCGACGACGTCGACGCGGTGCTGGACGAAATCGACGAGGTCCTCGAATCCAATGCCGAGGATTTCGTCCGGGGATTCGTTCAGAAGGGCGGGCAATAGCCCGTCCCCCCGGTCATCGGGAATTCACGGTCGCGACCGTCGAGGGCGGCCGGGCGGCGATGTCCGCCCGGCCGCCCGGCACCGGCCCCCGGCCCGCCTGGACAGTGATCGTCGGGCGGGTAGGGTGCGGGCAGCGCGCGCTTCAACCCACCTGGAAGGAATCGTGTGGAAGCCAACACTCGTGGCACCGGGCGTCTACCGGCTGCCTTCCTGACCCCGGGGTCGTCGTCGTTCCTCGACTTCCTCTCCGAGCACCGGCCGGAGCTGCTCCCCGGCCACCGGGGGCTCCCCGAGGGCTCCGTCGTCGAGGCCCCGCACGGGACGACGATCGTGGCCGCGATCTTCGACGGCGGCGTGGTGATCGCCGGTGACCGCCGCGCCACCATGGGCAACGTGATCGCCCAGCGCGACATCGAGAAGGTGTTCCCCGCCGACGAGTACAGCGCGGTCGGCATCGCCGGCACCGCCGGCCTCGCGGTCGAGATGGTCCGGCTGTTCCAGCTGGAGCTGGAGCACTACGAGAAGATCGAGGGCGCCACGCTCTCCCTGGAGGGCAAGGCCAACCGGCTGACCACCATGATCCGGGGCAACCTGGGCATGGCGATGCAGGGCCTCGCCGTCGTCCCGATGTTCGCCGGCTACGACCTGGACCTCCGCCGCGGCCGGATCTTCGGGTACGACGTCACCGGCGGGCGCTCCGAGGAGCGCGGCTTCGCGGCCACCGGCTCCGGCTCGGTGTTCGCCCGGGGCGCGATGAAGAAGCTCTACCGGGAGGGCCTGACGGCCGAGCAGGCCTCGACGCTGGTCGTCCAGGCGCTCTACGACGCGGCCGACGACGACTCCGCCACCGGCGGCCCCGACCTCGCCCGCAAGATCTTCCCGATCGTCTCGCTGATCACCGAGGACGGCTTCCGCCGCCTCACCGAGCCGGAGGTCTCCGCGATCGCCGTCTCGATCACCGACCAACGCCTCTCGCACCCCAACGGCCCGCAGGCCCCGCTGCTCTAGCCACCTCTCAGGAAAGGGACGACCGCCGGTGTCGACACCGTTCTACGTCTCGCCCCAGCAGGCCATGGCGGACCGCGCGGAGTACGCCCGCAAGGGCATCGCGCGCGGCCGCAGCGTGGTCGTGCTCACCTACGCCGACGGCATCGTCTTCGTCGCGGAGAACACCTCCAGGGCGCTCCACAAGGTCTCCGAGATCTACGACAAGATCGCCTTCGCGGCGGTCGGCCGCTACAACGAGTTCGAGAACCTGCGCATCGGCGGCGTCCGCTACGCCGACCTGCGCGGCTACTCCTACGACCGGGCCGACGTCACCGCCCGGGGCCTGGCCAACGTCTACGCCCAGACCCTCGGCACCATCTTCTCCTCGGTCGGCGAGAAGCCGTACGAGGTCGAACTGGTCGTGGCCGAGGTCGGCCGGACCCCGGACGAGGACCAGATCTACCGCCTCACCCCGGACGGCTCGATCGTCGACGAGAAGAACTACGTCGTGGTCGGCGGCAACGCCGACTCGATCGGCAACTACCTGGGCCAGCGCCACCGCGCCGGGATGAGCCTCACCGAGGTGGTCCGCGCGGCCGTGGACTCGCTCGCCCGCGACCCCAACGGCGGCAGCCCGCGCACCCTGACCCCGGAACAGCTGGAGGTCGCGGTCCTCGACCGCCAGCGGTTCCAGCAGCGCAAGTTCAAGCGCATCCTGGGCGGCCAGCTCGGCCGGCTGCTCGACGGGGACCAGTCCGCGGAGTCGGACGACGAGGACGACCCGGCGGACACCGCGCCGGAGTAGCAGTGCCTGCGGAGTCCCGTACGGCGGCCGGACGGAGGCCGTACGGGGCTCCGGTGCCCCTGCGGCGGCCCGGCCGCCGTGGAGGCGGTTTCGGACAGCTCCGACACAGAATGGAGTGCTCATGGACCGCCGGATCTTCGGGCTGGAGAACGAGTACGGCGTGACCTGCACGTTCCGCGGGCAGCGACGGCTGTCGCCGGACGAGGTGGCGAGGTACCTGTTCCGCCGGGTCGTCTCCTGGGGGCGCAGCAGCAACGTCTTCCTGCGCAACGGCGCCCGGCTGTACCTGGACGTCGGTTCCCACCCCGAGTACGCCACCCCCGAGTGCGACGACGTGACCGAGCTGGTGACGCACGACAAGGCGGGCGAGCGGATCCTCGAGGGCCTGCTCGTCGACGCCGAGCGCCGGCTGCACGAGGAGGGCATCGCGGGGGACGTCTACCTCTTCAAGAACAACACCGACTCGGCCGGCAACTCCTACGGCTGCCACGAGAACTACCTGGTGGCCCGGCACGGCGAGTTCTCCCGGCTGGCCGACGTGCTCATCCCGTTCCTGGTGACCCGCCAGCTGATCTGCGGCGCGGGCAAGGTGCTGCAGACCCCGCGCGGCGCGGTCTACTGCGTCAGCCAGCGGGCCGAGCACATCTGGGAGGGGGTCAGCTCCGCCACCACCCGCTCCCGCCCCATCATCAACACCCGCGACGAGCCGCACGCGGACGCCGAGCGCTACCGCCGGCTGCACGTGATCGTCGGCGACTCCAACATGTCCGAGACCACGACGCTGCTCAAGGTCGGCGCCACCGACCTGGTGCTCCGGCTGATCGAGGCGGGCGTGGTGATGCGCGACCTCACCCTGGAGAACCCGATCCGGGCGATCCGCGAGGTCAGCCACGACCTCACCGGCACCCACCAGGTGCGGCTCGCCAACGGCCGGGAGGCCAGCGCGCTGGACATCCAGGAGGAGTACTACAGCAAGGCGCTGGAGTTCGCCGACCGCAAGGGCATCAACACCGGCACCATCGCGCGCGTCCTCGACCTGTGGGGCCGCACCCTGGAGGCCGTCCGGACGGAGAACCTGGACGGGGTGGCCACCGAGATCGACTGGATCATGAAGTACAAGCTCATCGAGCGCTACCGCGAGAAGCACCAGATGAGCATGTCCAACCCGCGGGTGGCCCAGATCGACCTCGCCTACCACGACATCCACCGCCGTCGCGGCCTCTTCTACCTGCTCCAGGGCAAGGGCCAGGCGCAGCGGGTGACCACCGACCTCAAGACCTTCGAGGCCAAGTCGATCCCGCCGCAGACCACCCGGGCCCGGCTGCGCGGGGACTTCATCCGCCGGGCGCAGGAGCAGCGCCGGGACTTCACGGTGGACTGGGTGCACCTGAAGCTGAACGACCAGGCGCAGCGCACGGTGCTCTGCAAGGACCCGTTCCGCTCGGTGGACGAGCGCGTCGAGAAGCTGATCGCCGGGATGTAGCCCCCGGGTCGTGATCAGGGCGGTGTCCGGCCCCGGTGGTGGTGTCTACCGGGGCCGGACACCGTCCGGGCATACGCTGTCCGTCGAGTCAGGGCCGACCTCGATCGACAGTAAGGACCACCGTGCGCCGCACCGCCGGTTTGCTTCTCACCCTGCCGCTGCTGCTGGCCGTCGCCTGCAGCAGCTCGCCCAAGGCGGCCGGCCCGGCGTCGCCGTCCGCGGCCAGTGCGCCGCCCACCGTGCCGGCGCCGGTGACCGAGGCCTCCCCGATGCCCACCCTGTCCGGCGGCGGGTTCGGCAGCAAGGCCACCATCACCATCCCCGAGGGGCAGCAGCCCAGCGGCCAGTTCGTGGTGAACACGGTCAGCGAGGGCGAGCGGTCGACGGTCAACAAGGGCGACTGGGTGACGGTCAACTACACGGCCAAGGACTGGACGACCGGCAAGGACCTGCCCAGTTCCTACGACCCGGGCGGCAAGCCGCAGCTGTACCAGGCGGGCAGCGGGCAGCTGGTGCCGGCGTTCGACCAGAGCGTGATCGGCAAGAAGGTCGGCAGCAGGCTGCTGGTGGTGGCCCCGCCGGCGGCGGCCTTCGGCGACCAGGGCAGCACCCAGCTCGGCGTCGACAAGAACGACACCGTGGTGTTCGTGCTGGACATCATGGAGAGCCTGCCGCAGGACTCCACGCTGTCCGGCGCCATGACCCAGCCGCCGGCGACCCTCCCGCAGGTCAAGGACAACGGCAAGGCCCCGGTGACGATCACCGTCCCGGCCGGGCAGGCGCCGCCCACCGACCTGCAGCAGGCGGTGCTGATCAAGGGTGAGGGCAAGCAGGTCAAGAGCGGGCAGACGCTGGTGGTGCAGTACACCGGGGTGCTCTGGAGCAACGGCCAGCAGTTCGACTCCTCCTGGACCCACGGCGGCGCCCAGGCCGTGCAGATCGGCACCGGCAGCGTCATCGAGGGCTGGGACAAGGGGCTGGTCGGCCAGACCGTCGGCAGCCGGGTCGAACTCGTGGTGCCGCCCGCGCTCGGCTACAAGGACCAGGCGCAGGGCTCGGTGCCGGCGAACTCCACGCTGGTCTTCGTGATCGACATTCTGGAAGCGGTTTAGGGCGTGTCTGAACCATTCGCGTCGCACGCCCGGCGGGAATTGTCAGAGACGCGCTAGGAAGTCCCCCGCAGGATTCCGTACGCTTGGGCGGACGCTCGTACACCGAAGCGTCCGCCCTCATCCTGAGCTGTCATACTGCCCTCGCACTGTGGCAGGTGCCGCCCGGCGCCGAGGTCCGGGGCGGACGGTGCGGCGGCACACCGGCGCTCACGACGCCGGGAGCAGACCTGGAAGACCTCGTGGCGAGATGGATGGGGAGTCATGACTGAGAAGACGCCGAGCCCGGGCGGGGCCGGCACCGCGGCGAACGACAGCTCTGCGGGTGACCCGGCCGCCTCGCGCCCCGGCGGCCCGCTTCCGGGGGACGGCGAGTCGATCGTCGTCCCGCCGTCGATCCTGAAGCAGCAGGCCGGCTGGGCGCAGCCCGGCGACAGGCCGCGTGCCACGGGCGGGACGAAGACCGACGACACCCCGCAGATCTTCGCCTCCACGGTGCGCCGGGGTGACACCTCGGAGGCCGGGTACGACGAGAACCCGCCCGGCGTGGGCCGCCTGGGCGTGATCCTCGGCACCGTGCTGGCCGTGCTGCTGGCCGGCAGCGCGGTGACGCTCTACATGGTGAACAAGGACGGCGGCTCCAAGTCGGACACCGCGGCCAAGCCGGACGCGGCCCAGAGCGCGCCTCCCACGCCGACCGCCGACCCGGTGCCGCCGATCAAGGACAGCGCCAAGGTGCTGCCGACGATCACCGGTGACTTCGGCAAGAAGGCCGACATCCAGGTGCCCGGCGAGGCCTCCGACGGCTCCTTCGTGGTCAAGGTGCTGTCCGAGGGCACCGGCGCCAAGGTGGACAAGAACTCCTGGACCTCGGTGGACTACACCGCCAAGGACTGGAACACGGGCAAGGACATCCCGAGCTCGTACGACAACAACGGCAAGCAGCAGATCTTCCAGGCCGGCACCGACGCGCTGATCCCGGCGCTGGACCAGGCCGTGCTCGGGAAGAAGGCCGGCAGCCGGATCCTCGTGGTGGCCCCGCCGGCCGCCGCGTTCGGCTCCCAGGGCAAGTCCGACATGTCGATCGGGCCCAAGGACGACCTGATCTTCGTGATCGACATCCGCAACGCCAACGCGCCGGACGCCGTGGTGAGCGGCACCGTGACGCCGCCGCCGGCGGACTTCCCGCAGGTCAAGGACAACGGCAAGAAGCCTGCGGACATCACTCCGGTGGCCGGCGCGGCCGACCCGACCGAGCTGAAGACGCACGTGCTGATCAAGGGCACCGGGCCGAAGGTGGAGAAGGGCGAGAAGGTCGTCGTCCAGTACACCGGCGCGCTGTTCAAGGACGGCAAGATGTTCGACTCCTCGCTCAGCAAGGGCCAGGCGTTCTCCTTCCCGGTCGGCGGCGGACAGGTCATCCAGGGCTGGGACCAGGGCCTGGTCGGCCAGACCGTCGGCAGCCGGGTCGAGCTGGTGATCCCGGCCGCGCTGGCCTACGGCGACAAGGGCCAGGGCGACATCCCGGCCAACGCGCCGCTGGTCTTCGTGGTCGACATCCTCGACGCGGGTCAGGGCTGATCCACTTTCGGGTGACAATGGTGTGCGTGTGACCTTCGGGTCCGGCCGCGTGGCCGGACCCGGACGGGCGGCGGGCGCCCGTACCGTGGTCCGGGAACGGACCGGGTGCGGGCGCCCGCCGCTTGGTCGTGACTGCAAGCGAATACGAGAAGAGGGACTGTGAGCCTCAACGAGAAGCCCGAGATCGACTTCCCGGTCGGCGACGCCCCGACCGAGCTGACGATCCGCGACATCGTCGTCGGTGACGGCGAGGAGGCCAAGCCGGGCCAGGTCGTCAAGGTCCACTACGTGGGCGTGACCTTCGCGACCGGCGAGGAGTTCGACGCCAGCTGGAACCGTGGCAGCGCCTTCCAGTTCCCGCTGGGCGGCGGCCGCGTCATCAAGGGCTGGGACCAGGGCGTCGTCGGCATGAAGGTCGGCGGCCGCCGCGAGCTGGTCATCCCGCCGCACCTGGCGTACGGCAACCAGTCGCCGACCCCGGCCATCCCGGCCGGCTCGACCCTGATCTTCGTGGTCGACCTGCTGGGCGTCTGACCCGGGCACGACCGTGGGCCGGACCCCTCCGGGGGCCCGGCCCGCGGGCGTTTCCGGAGGCGGCTTTTGCAGTGCGTACCGCGACCGGTACGGTCGGTCCCGCCGGGTGACGACCACCCGGCGGGCACACCCCGCGCGCGGCGCGGCACACCGGAAGGGTCAGCGATGGCGATCGCCAAGGCAGAGCGGCTGATGAATCTCGCCCTGTGCCTGATGAACACCAGACGTCCGCTCTCCAAGAAGGAGCTGCGGGAATCCATCGAGGCGTACCGCGAGGCCTGGCAGAACAGCAGCGAGGACGCCTTCAACCGGATGTTCGAGCGGGACAAGGACGACCTGCGCGAACTCGGCCTGGTGATCGACGTCGACGAGAACGCCCTGGACGGCGAGCTCGGCTACCTGGCCCGCGCCGACCGCAACCGGCTGCCCGAGATCGCGCTGGACGCCGAGGAGGCGGCCGCGCTGACCCTGGCCGCCCGGGTCTGGCAGCAGGCCAAGATGTCCGGTGCGGCCAGCGGCGCGCTGCAGAAGCTGCGCGCGGCCGGCGTACCGTTCGCCGAGCCCGAGGGCCGCACCGCCCTGGAGCCGCGGATCCCGGCCCGGGAGGCCGCGTTCGAGCCGCTGCTCACCGCCGCCCGCGACCGACGCGCGGTCAGCTTCGAGTACCGCAAGGCCGGTGCCGCCGCCGTCGAGCTGCGCAGCGTCGAGCCGTGGGCGCTGGAGTGCTGGCGCGGGCACTGGTACCTGGCGGGCTGGGACCGCGACCGCGGCGACGCCCGGGTGTTCCGGCTGAGCCGGATCACCGGCAAGGTCCGGGCCAGGACCGGGGCCTTCCTCGGCACCGTGCCCGAGCACGTGGACGTCCGCGCCACCGTCGCCAAGTTCGCCGGTGAGGGCGCCACCGCCACCGCGACCGTCCGGGTCCGCCGGGGGGCCGGCTTCCCGCTGCGCACCAAGGCGCTCGCCAGCACGCGGGTCGACGACCGCTGGGACGAGCTGGAGATCCCGTACGGCAACGGGCTCGGCGCGGACCTCGCCGAGTTCGGCCCGGACGTGCTGGTGCTCGGCCCCGAGGAGCTGCGGGCCGACGTGATCGACCGGCTGCGGGCCGTGGCCGGGCTGGACGCTGTGACCGAAGGGGTCCACGCATGAGCAACGCGATCGACCAGACCAGGCGGATGCTGTCGCTGGTCACCTACCTGCGCGAGCGGCCCGGCGCCGAGGTGGCCGAGGTGGCCCGGGCGTTCGGGATCTCCGAGCGCGAGCTGATCGGCGACCTCAACGTGCTGCCGATGTGCGGCACCAGCTTCCGCGGCGGCGACCTGCTCGACATCGACACCGACGGCGAGCGGATCTGGTGGCACAACGTCGACGACGTGGCCCAGCCGCTGCGGCTGGCCGCCGACGAGGCGACCGCGCTGCTGGTGGCCGCCCGTGCGGTGGCCGGCCTGCCCGGCCTGCGGGCCGGTGACCGGGAGGCGCTCACCCGGGCCGTCGTCAAGATCGAGAACGCGGCCGGGGAGAGCGCGGCCGGCAGCGCCAGGGTCGGCGTGACCTTCGAGGCCGAGGGCCACGTGTTCGCCGACATCGACCGCGCGCTCAGCGAGGGGCGCCGGCTCTGGCTGCGCTACTACTCGCACGGGCGCGGCGGGATGACCGAGCGCGAGGTCGACCCGATCCGGCTGCTCACCGAGGGCCACACCTACCTCGAGGCCTGGTGCCGGACCTCCGAGGACCACCGGATGTTCCGGCTGGACCGGGTCGCCGAGATCCGGGTGCTGGACGTGCCGGCCGACCCGCCCCGGCGCGAGCCGCGCGACCTCAGCGGCGGGCTGGTCAACCCCTCCGCGGACGACCCCGAGGTGGTCGTCGAGGTCTCCTCGGGCGGGCGCTGGGTGGCCGAGTACTACACCCACGACCGGGCCGAGGAGCTGCCGGACGGCGGGCTGCGGATCACCCTGCGCAGCGCCGACCCCTCGCAGCTGCGCCCGCTGGCGCTGCGGCTGGGCCGGGACGGCCGGATCGTCTCGCCGCCGGCGCTGGCCGGGCAGGCGCGCTCGGCGGCGCTGGCCGCGCTGGCCGCCTACGAGGGGACGGCGGCCGAGGGGGAGGGGCGGGCCTGATCGGTGGAACCCGGGACCAGATTCAAGGTGTACTGCTCCGAGTGCCGGGAGAAGGTGGAGCTGCCGGCCGAGGAGTTCCGGCTGACCTTCGGCCGCACCCCGGCCCAGGCGCACTACAGCTTCGGCTGCCCGCTCTGCGGGGCGTCGGTGCGCAAGGCCGCCGGGGAGAAGATCGTCGCGGCGCTCACCGGGGCCGGCGTCCGCACGATGCGGCTCGTCCCGGCCGAGGGGTAGCACACCGATAGGGTGGGGCCATGTCCTGGATGCTCGTCGCCGCCGTCCTGCTCGCCACCGCGGGCCTGTTGGTCCTCGGGGTCCTCGCGATCCGGCTCTGGCTGGCCGTGCGGGCGCTGGCCGAGGGAGTGGACGCGGCCTCCCGGGCGCTGGCCGACGCGGCGGGCGAGCTGGCCGCCGCGGTACCGGGCCGGTAGCGCGCTCCGGCGGGGGCGGGAAGCGTCGGCGGTACGGGGGCTGCTGCGTGCGGGGGCGCGCGGGTTACGCTCTCAGGAGGCTCCTGCACCTGCGAAGGGGGCCGCTGTCCTGTTCGGGCGGCCGTCGTCGTGGCGTCATCCGCAGCGGTTAGCATCCGCGGCGGACGGCCCGTCGGGCCGCCATGACTGAAGGTGGTCGCACATGCGCATCTCGATGACCGCGATCGTGGTGGTCGCGGTATTCGCCGTCCTGCTCTTCGGTGCCAAGCGACTGCCCGATCTGGCGCGTTCGCTCGGTCAGTCGATGCGGATCCTGAAGAGCGAGGCCAAGGCGATGCGCTCGGACGGCGAGTCCGCGGACACCCCGGCGCCCGCGCCCCAGCAGGTCGACGGCGCCGCGGCGCGGACCATCCAGTCCGCCCCCGGGGCGTCGGCGACGGCCCGTCCGGTGAACGAGCCGGCCGCGGGGGCCACCGCGCCCGACGGCGACCGCCCGCACTGAGCGCGGCGCACGTGACGCACGCGACCACGAAGGCCCGCCGACCGGCGGGCCTCGACGCACGAGTTGAGGACCGGGGTTGAGCAAGCTCTCCAAGGCGTCGAACGCGCCCAAGGATCCTGAGGGGCGGATGGCCCTCGCCGACCACCTGCGGGAACTGCGGAACCGCGTGGTCAAGTCGGTCCTGGCGATCGTGGTCATCACGATCATCGCCGCGGTCTACCACAAGCAGCTCGAGGACTTCCTGCTGAAGCCGCTGCCGCGGTGCACCGCGGAGACGGCTGGCCAGTACCACGGGAAGTGCGCCCAGGTCTCCAACATCGGTCTGACCGCCGGTTTCACCTGGATGCTCAAGGTCTCGCTGACGGCCGGCGTGGTCGCGACCGTGCCGATCTGGCTCTACCAGGTGTGGGCCTTCGTGGCGCCCGGTCTGCACAAGCACGAGAAGAAGTACTCGATCATCTTCATGGCGGCCGGGGCACCGCTGTTCCTGGCCGGCGTGGGCTGCGCGATCCTGGTCCTCCCGACCACGGTCGACGTGCTGATCTCGTTCACCCCGAACAACACCACGCCGATCCTGCCGCCCGAGGACTACCTCGACATCGCCACCCGGATGGTGCTGGTCTTCGGCCTGGCCTTCGAGTTCCCGCTGCTGCTGGTGATGCTGAACGTCGTCGGGATGGTCACCGGGAAGCGGCTGCTCGGCTGGTGGCGCGGGATGGTCATGGCCATCACGGTCTTCGCGGCCTTCGCGACGCCGAGCGCCGACCCGGTCAGCATGCTCACCCTGGCCGCGCCGATCTGGGCGCTGTACTTCATCGCCGTGGCGATCGCGCTGTTCAACGACCGGCGCAAGGCCCGCCGCAACCCCGACGCCGGGCTGAGCGACGAGGAGGCCTCGGAGCTGGACCTCTCGGTGCAGCCGGTGGCCGGAGTGGAGACCGTCCGGGCGTCGAGCGCGCCGACGGCGAGCGCCCCGGTGCCCGCCGCACGCGGCGAGCAGATCGACGACATCACCTGATCCGGGGCCGCGGGACCCGGTAGTGCACCGTGAGGCCCCGGCCCGCCGCCCGACGCGGCGGGCCGGGGCCTTCGCGCTGGTCCGGAGCGGTTCCGGCCCGGCTCCGGTGCGGATCCGGCAGGTCCCGGGGCCGGCCGGCGGGCCGGTCGCGGACTCCGGCGGGGCGGTCTTGGCAGGGTGGATGGCATGTGACATATTACTGACGTGCTCAAGACCCAGAGACCTCCACTGGATGTCGTCGTGGTCGGCGCCGGTGTCGTCGGCGCCGCCTGCGCCTACTACGCCGCCCGCGCCGGGCTCGCCGTCGCCGTCGTCGACCGCGGGCCGGTGGCCGGCGGCACCACCGGCGCCGGCGAGGGCAACCTGCTGGTCTCCGACAAGGAGCCCGGGCCCGAACTCGACCTCGCCCTGCTCAGCACCCGGCTCTGGCGCGACCTCGCCGAACACCTCGGCCCGGCCGTGGAGTACGAACCCAAGGGCGGCGTGGTCGTCTCGGCCACCCCGGCCGGACAGGACGCCCTGCGGGCCTTCGCCGCCGGGCAGACCGCCGCCGGCGTCACCGCCGAGGAGGTCCCCGCCGAGCGGCTGCGCGAGCTGGAGCCCCACCTCGCCCGCGGCCTGGCCGGCGGCTTCCACTACCCGCAGGACGCCCAGGTCCAGCCCGCCCTCGCCGCCGCCCACCTGCTGCGCGAGGCCCGCCGCCTGGGCGCCGAGCTGCTCACCGGCGAGACCGTGACCGCCGTCGACCGCGGGCCGGACGGCGTCGTGCGCGGCGTGCGCACCGACCGGCGCCGGCTCACCGCCCCCGCCGTGGTCAACGCGGCCGGCACCTGGGGCGGCGAGCTCGCCGGGCTCGCCGGAGTGCACCTGCCGGTGATGCCCCGGCGCGGCTTCGTGCTGGTCACCGAGCCGCTGCCGCGGATCGTCCGGCACAAGGTCTACGCCGCCGACTACGTCGCCGACGTCGCCAGCGGCTCGGCCGCCCTGCAGACCTCCGCCGTGGTGGAGGGCACCCCCGGCGGGCCGGTGCTGATCGGCGCCAGCCGGGAGCGGGTCGGCTTCGACCGGACGCTCTCCCAGGAGGTGCTGCGGCGGCTCGCCGGGCAGGCCGCCGCACTCTTCCCGGTGCTGGAGGACGTCACCGTGCTGCGCACCTACCGCGGCTTCCGGCCGTACCTGCCGGACCACCTGCCGGCCGTCGGGGCGGACCCCCGGGCGCCCGGGCTGTACCACGCCTGCGGCCACGAGGGCGCCGGCATCGGGCTGGCCCCGGCCACCGGGCTGCTGATCAGCGAACAGCTGACCGGCAAGCAGCCGGAGCTGGACCTCACGCCCTTCCGGCCGGACCGCTTCCCGGCGGAGTCCGCGGCCGGGGCCTGAGCGCCGCGCCCGGCCCGCGCGGCCCGGCCCGTACGGCCGGGCCCGCGTGAGCGGCCGCGCCGGGCCCGACGCCCGCCCCCCTTCCCCGACCACCCGAACGCCACCGAAACGGAGGAGCCGCCGATGCGCCGCCGCACCCCCGCCGAACTGGTCGGGGCCGAGCCCGGCCCCGCCCACCACATCGAGTTCGACGGCCGGCCCGTCCCCGCCCTGCCGGGGCAGTCGATCGCCGCCGCGCTCTGGGCCGACGGCGTGCTCGCCTGGCGCACCACCCGGATCGGTGGCCGCCCCCGCGGGGCGTTCTGCGGCATCGGCGCCTGCTTCGACTGCCTGGCCACCGTCGACGGCCGCCCCAACCAGCGCACCTGCCTGCTCCCCGCCGAGCCCGGCACCACCGTCACCACCCAGGAGGGCAACGGCCGTGCCGACCTCGCCGTCTGACCGGTCCACCGCTGCCGGGGAGCCCCCGCGCTACGACCTCGTGGTCGTCGGCGCCGGGCCGGCCGGCCTCGCCGCCGCCGTCACCGCCGCGGACCTCGGGCTGCACTGCGCCCTGCTGGACGGCGGGCACGACACCGGCGGCCAGTACTACCGGCACCCTGCGCCCGGGCTCGGCGCCGCCCGCCCGGACCGCCTCCACCACGGCTGGTCGGTCTACACCGGCCTGGCCGGCCGGCTCGCCGCCCACCAGGAGGCCGGCCGCGTGCGGCTGCGCACCGGCCACCAGGTGTGGGCGCTGGAGCGCACCGGGGACGGCTTCGCCGTGCACGTCACGTGCGGGCCGGAGTCGGCCGACCGGACCACCGTCCGGGCCACCGCCGTGCTGCTGGCCACCGGCGCGTACGAGCGGCAGCTGCCCTTCCCGGGCTGGACCCTGCCCGGGGTGGTCACCGCGGGCGGCGCCCAGGCCATGCTCAAGTCCGGGCTGGTGCTGCCCGGGCGGCGGATCGTGGTGGCCGGCAGCGGCCCGCTGCTGCTCGCGGCGGCGTCCTCGCTGGTCACCGCCGGGGCCGAGGTGCCCGCGGTGGTCGAGGCCACCGCCTACCTCGGCTACGCCCGGCGCCCCGGCGTGCTGGCGGCCGTCCCCGCCAAGCTCGTCGAGGGCGCCGGGCACGGGAGCGCGCTGCTGCGCCACGGCGTGCGGCTGCGGCCGCGCAGCGCCGTCGTCGAGGCGCACGGGACCGACCGGGTCACCGCCGTCACGGTGGCGCGGCTGGACGCCGACTGGCGTCCGGTGCCCGGCACCGGGCGCCGGATCGACTGCGACGCCGTCGCCGTGGGCCACGGCCTGTTGCCGCAGATCGACCTGGCGACCGAGCTGGGCGCGGCCACCCGCACCGCCCCCGACGGCGCGGTCGCGCTGCGGGTCGACGCCCGGCTGCGCACCACCGTGCCCGGGCTGTGGTCGGCGGGCGAGACCAACGGCGTCGGCGGCGCGGACCTCGCGATCGTCGAGGGCGAACTCGCCGCGCACGCCGTGGCCGACCGGGCTCCGGCGCCGGCCCTGCTGCGCCGCCGGTCCCGGCTGCGGGACTTCGCCGAGCTGATGGCCGCGGCGCACCGCCCCGGCCCCGGCTGGACCGGCTGGCTGACGCCGGAGACCGAGGTCTGCCGGTGCGAGGAGGTCCCGGTGGCGCGGGTCCGGGAGGCCGTGGACGAGCTGGGCGCGGGCGATCCGCGCACCGTCAAGCTGCTCACCCGGGCCGGGATGGGGTGGTGCCAGGGCCGGATGTGCGGTCCGGCCGTGGCCTGCCTCTCCGGCTCGGGTGAGCCCGGGGCCGACCGCCGCCCGCTGGCCTGCCCGGTGCCGCTGGCACAGCTGGCCGCGGGGCCCGGCGGGGATCCGGGAGAGGCCGGCCCGGCCGGCGCGTAGCCCGTCGTCGAACGCGCGGGCCGGGGACCCTTGTCTCCGGCCCGTCCCGTCTAATAAAATGTCACACCTCACCAAGGAGCTCACCGTGTCCATCACCCCGAACGACACCACCCGCCCCTGGCGCGGCGTCATGGTCGCCACCACGATCCCGCTGCGCCCGGACCTCTCCGTCGACTACGACGCCTACGCCGAGCACGTCCGCTGGCTCATCGAGTCCGGCTGCGACGGCGTCGTCCCCAACGGCTCGCTGGGCGAGTACCAGACGCTCACCGCCGAGGAGCGCGCCCGCGTCGTCGAGGTGGCCGTCGAGGCGGCCGGCGACGGCTCCCGGGTCATGCCCGGCGTGGCCGCGTACGGCAGCGCCGAGTCCCGCCGCTGGGCCGAGCAGGCCGCCGAGGCCGGCGCCGGATCCGTCCTGCTGCTGCCGCCGAACGCCTACCGGGCCGACCACGCCTCCGTGCGCGCGCACTACGCCGAGGTCGCCAGGGCCGGCCTGCCGATCGTCGCCTACAACAACCCGATCGACACCAAGGTCGACCTCGTCCCGGCACTGCTCGCGCAGCTGCACGGCGAGGGCTCGATCGTCGCGGTCAAGGAGTTCAGCGGCGACGTCCGCCGGGCCTACGAGATCGCCGAACTGGCCCCCGGGCTGGACCTGCTGATCGGCGCCGACGACGTGCTGCTGGAGCTGGCCCTGGCCGGCGCGGTCGGCTGGATCGCCGGCTACCCGAACGCGCTGCCCGAGGCCAGCGTCGCGCTCTACAAGGCCGCCGTCGCGCACGACCTGGACACCGCGCTCCCGCTGTACAAGTCGCTGCACTCGCTGCTGCGCTGGGACTCCAAGACCGAGTTCGTCCAGGCCATCAAGCTGTCGATGGACATCGCCGGACGCCCCGGCGGCCCGGTGCGCGCCCCGCGCCAGCCGCTCACCCCGGAGATCGAGGCGGCCGTCCGCGCGGCCACCGAGAAGGCGCTGGCCGAGGGCCTCGCGTAGCAGGACGCAGTCACCAGGCCGGCTGCGGGGGCAGCCGGCCCGACCCCCCACCCACCAAGCCGTACGGTCGTGCCGTCCGCGCCGTCCGTACGTCCCACCCCGACGGGAGTCGTAAGCCATGCGCAGCCGTCACGTGTTCCACGCCGTCGACTCGCACACCGAGGGCATGCCGACCCGGGTCGTCACCGGGGGCTTCGGCGTCATCCCCGGCGCCACCATGGCCGAGCGCCGGGTGCACTTCCAGCAGCACCTGGACCACTTCCGCACCCTGCTGATGTACGAGCCCCGCGGCCACGCCGCGATGAGCGGCGCGATCCTGCAGCCGCCGACCCGGCCGGACGCCGACTTCGGGGTGCTCTACATCGAGGTCTCCGGGCTGCTGCCGATGTGCGGGCACGGCACCATCGGCGTCGCCACCGTGCTCGTCGAGACCGGCATGGTGCCCGTCGTCGAACCGGTCACCACCGTGCGGCTGGACACGCCCGCCGGACTGGTGATCGCCGAGGTGCACGTCGAGGACGGCGCCGCCAAGGCGGTGACGATCCGCAACGTGCCGTCCTACTCGGTCGCCCTGGACCGCAAGATCGACGTCCCCGGGTACGGCACCGTCGGCTACGACCTCGCGTACGGCGGCAACTTCTACGCCATCCTGCCGCTCGCCGAGTTCGGGTTGCCGTTCGAGCGCGAGCGAAAGCAGGACATCCTGGACGCCGGGCTGGCCCTGATGGACGCCATCAACGCGAGCCCCGACCGGCCGCAGCACCCGGAGGACCCCTCCATCCACAGCTGCCACCACGTCCAGCTGCTCGCCCCCGGCTCCACCGCCGAGCACTCCCGGCACGCGATGGCCATCCACCCCGGCTGGTTCGACCGCTCGCCCTGCGGCACCGGCACCTCGGCGCGGATGGCGCAGCTGCACGCGCGCGGGGAACTTCCGCTGGGGCGCGACTTCCGCAACGACTCCTTCATCGGGACGACCTTCGTCGGGCGTCTGGTCGAGGAGACCGAGGTGGCCGGGCGGCCCGCCGTGGTGCCCACCGTCACCGGGCGGGCCTGGGTCACCGGCACCGCCCAGTACTTCCTCGACCCGAGCGACCCGTTCCCCGCGGGCTTCCTGCTCTGACCCCGCCCGCCGCTGCCCGCCGCCGCCCTCGACGCGGCGGCCCCGGCGCCGGCCGAACCACCTCCGAAGGGCTGCCAGTCGTGACCATCACCTCGTACAACCCCGCCGATCCGGCGGACCTCGTCGTCGCCGTCGAGGAGCCCGGGGCCCAGGCCGTCCGGGACGCCGTCGGGCGGGCCGGGGCCGCGCAGCCCGGCTGGCTCGCGGCCGGCGCCGGCGCGCGATCGGCGGCGCTGGGCCGGATCGCCGACGCGGTCGAGGCGCACGCGGACGAGCTGGCCGCACTGATCGTGCGCGAGGTCGGCAAGCCGCTCGCCGAGGCACGCGGCGAGGTCGCCCGCACCGCGGCGATCTGGCGCTACTACGCGCAGGCGCCGTTCACGCCGTCCGGGGCGGTTCACGAGACCGCCGCCGGGCCCGGGCTGCTGCTCACCCGGCGCCGCCCGTACGGCGTGGCCGGACTGATCGCGCCGTGGAACTTCCCGCTGGCGATCCCCACCTGGAAGGCCGCACCGGCACTCGCCGTCGGCAACACCGCGGTGCTCAAGCCGGCCCCCGAGGCGACCGCCTGCGCGCTGCGGCTGGCCGAGCTGGTCGCGGCGGCCGGGCTCCCCGCGGACGTGTTCACCGTGCTGCCGGGCGGCGCCGAGGAGGGCGCGGCCCTGGTCGACGCGGCGGACGTGGTCTCCTTCACCGGCTCGACCGGAGTCGGCCGGGCCGTGGTGCGGGCCGCCACCGAACGCGGCGTGCCGGTGCAGGCCGAACTCGGCGGGCTGAACGCCGCGCTGGTGCTGCCGGACGCCGACATCGCCCTGGCCGCGAACCACATCGCCGCGGCCGTCGCCGGCTACGCGGGGCAGAAGTGCACCGCCACCAGCCGGGTGATCGCCGTCGGCGCCGCCTACGAGCCGCTGCGCGACGCCCTGGTCAAGGCGCTGGAGCTGGTCGACGACAGCGTCTGCGGGCCGGTCATCAACGCCGCCGCCCGGGACCGCCTCACCGGCGCCGTCGCCACCGCGACCGCCGCCGGGGCCACCCTGCTCACCGGCGGCCGGGCGCCCGAGCGGGACGGCTGGTACGTCGAGCCCGCCCTGCTGACCGACGTGCCGGCCGAACACCCGCTGGCGCGTGAGGAGTTCTTCGGCCCGATCGCGCTGCTGCACGCCGCGGCCGACCTCGACGAGGCGATCGCGCTCGCCAACGACACCCCGCACAGCCTCTCCACCTCGGTGCACACCGGCAGCCTGGACGTCGCGCTGGCCGCGGCCGACCGGCTGGACGCGGGCATGATCCGGGTCAACGCGCCCTCCAGCGGGGTCGACTTCCACCTGCCGTTCGGCGGTGCCAAGGGCGCGAGCCACGGCGACCGCGAACAGGGCCAGGCCGCCCTCGACTTCTACACCGTCAGCCGCACCGTCAGCGTGCTTCCGGGCGGGGGCGCGTGATGTTCGTCCGCACCGTCGACTACCACGCGGCCGGCGAGCCGTTCCGGATCGTGCTGGACGGCGCCCCGGTGATCCCGGGGGACGGCGTCGCCGAGCGCCGCGCCATCGCGCTCGGCGCGGGCGGCAGCGCCACCGCCCCCCGGCCGAGCGCCCTCGACGACGTCCGGCAGCTGCTCAGCCGGGAGCCGCGCGGCCACCCCGGCATGTACGGCGGCTTCCTGGTGCCGCCGGACGACGACGAGGCGCACCTCGGGGTGCTGTTCTGGCACAAGGACGGTTACTCGACGGCCTGCGGGCACGGCACCATCGCCCTCGGCGCCTGGGCGGTCGACTCCGGGCTTGTCCCCGCCCCCGCCGACGGCGTGGCGCGGGTGCGCATCGACGTGCCGTCCGGGCGGGTCACCGCGCTGGTACACCGGGCCGCCGGGCGGACCACCGGGGTGACCTTCCGCAACGTCCCCACCCGGGTCAGCGCGCTGAAGCTGCCGCTGGCCACCTCGCGGGGCACCGTCGAGGTCGCGGTGGCGCACTCGGGGGCCTGCTACGCCTCCGTCCCGGCCGCCGCCCTCGGGCTGTCGGTGGAGTCCGGGCAGCTGCCCGAACTCACCGCCGCCGGCCGGGAGATCAGGGACCTGCTGGCCGGTTCGGAGGCGGTGGCGCACCCGACCGACCCGCGCCTGTCCGGCGTCTACGGCGTCATCCTCCACGACGAACTCCCCTCCGCGGACGGGGTGCTGAGCCAGCGCAACGTCACGGTCTTCGCCGACGGGCAGATCGACCGCTCGCCCTGCGGCTCCGGCACCTCCGCCCGGCTCGCGGTGCTCGCCGCCGAGGGGCGGCTCGCGCCGGGGGAACAGCTGCGGCACGAGTCCGTCATCGGGACCGTCTTCACCGGCCGCCACCTGCCCGGCGGCGACCCGTTCGGCGACGGCGTCGTCACCGAGGTCACCGGCACCGCGCACCGCACCGGCGAGCACGGCTTCGTCCTGGAGCCCGGCGACGACCTGGGCACGGGGTTCCTGCTGTGACCGCGGACGACCGCGACACGCTGCCCGGCACGGCGGCCGAGCCGCTCCGGTACGCCGTGCCGGGCGTCGGCGGCCTCACCCCCGCCGGGGCCGTGGCGGCCCTCGAACGGGTGCTGCTCGACGGGTTCGACCCGGAGGCGGCCCCGGCCCGCTCGGCCGTCCCCGTCCCGGCGGGCGAGCTGCTGATGATGCCCGCCGCGGCCGGGCCGTACGCCGGGGTCAAGATCGCCGGGGTCGCGCCGGCCAACCCCGGCCGGGGGCTGCCCCGGATCACCGGCAGCTACCTGCTGCTCGACGGGCCCACCCTGCAGCCGCTCGCGCTGCTGGACGGCGCCGCGCTCACCGCGCTGCGCACCCCCGCCGTCACCGCCGTCGCCCTGCGCCGGCTGGCCGCACCGGACGCCTCCCACCTGGTGCTCTTCGGCTCCGGGCCGCAGGCGTACGGGCACCTGGACGCGCTGCTCGCCGTCCGTCCGCTGACCCGGCTCACCGTCGTGGCGCGCAACGCCGAACGGGCGGCCGCGCTGGCCGCGTACGGGCGGGACCTCGGGCTGTCGGCCGCGGTCGGTGGCCCGGAGGCCGTCGCCGGGGCGGACCTGGTGGTCTGCTGCACCACCGCGCGCACCCCGCTGTTCGACGGCGCCCTGGTGCCCGCGCACGCCGCCGTCGCGGCCGTCGGCTCGCACGAGCCGCAGGCGCGGGAGGTGGACGAGGTGCTGGTCCGGCGGGCCGGACTGTACGTGGAGGCGCGGGCGGTGGCGGCCCGGGAGGCCGGCGACCTGCTGCTGGCCGGCGTCGCGTTCGACGGGGTGCGGAACCTGGCCGAACTGGTGCGCGGTGAGGTGCCGCCGCCGGCCGACCGGCCGCGCTTCTTCAAGAGCGTCGGGATGGCCTGGGAGGACCTGGCCGTCGCGGCGGAGGTGTACCGCTGTGGTGGCGGTCACCGGTAGCCGCCGGTGCGGTGGCGGCTCCCCGGCCTGCCGTGTCGGGCGGCGGCCGGGGCATGGAGCCGGGGGCCGGTGCGGTGGGAAGGGATCCCCTGCCGGGCCGGCCCCCGGCGCCCGTGGGCGGTGCGCCGTGGGTGGTGCGCCGTGGGTGGTGTGGCGCAGATCGCGGGTCGCCGGCCGTTGTCAGGGCCGGCGGCCGCTGCCACGATGGGCTTCGGTCCGCGGCCGCTGCCGCGCGGGGCTCCGGCCGGTGTTCGCGCAGGTTGACAGCCGCTGACAGATCGTCCGAATCACGGACTGTTGCACACTCAACGTAACGTGACATTGTACGCTGGTGTTCTGCACCCACCCGGAGGAACACCATGGCCGACCTCAAATCCCGCACTCTGATCTCCGTGCAGGAGCGGCTCCGCGACCAGGTCGCCCACGCGCTCCGGGCGGCCCTGATCTCCGGCGAACTGCGCCCCGGCGTCGTCTACTCCGCGCCCGCCCTCGCCGCCGACTTCGGCGTCTCCGCCACCCCCGTCCGCGAGGCCATGCTGGACCTCGCCCGCGAGGGCCTGGTCGAGGCCGTCCGCAACAAGGGCTTCCGGGTCACCGAGCTCACGGAGCGCGACCTCGACGACTACACCGAGATCCGCGCCCTGATCGAGGTCCCGACCGTCGGCCGGGTCACCCGCACGGCCACCAGGGAACAGCTGGAGCGGCTGCGCCCGCAGGCCGAGGCGATCGTCGCGGCGGCGCGCAAGCACGACCTGATCGGCTACCTGGAGGCCGACCGCCAGTTCCACCTGGACCTGCTCGGGCTGGCCGGCAACGCCCGCCTCGTCGACGTGGTCGGCGACCTGCGCAAGCGCTCCCGGCTCTACGGGCTCAACCGGCTCGACGAGCGCGGCGAGCTGACCTCCTCGGCCGAGGAGCACCTGGAGCTGCTGGACCTGATGATCGCCGGCGACGCCGAGGCCGCCGAGGCCTGCATGACGCGCCACCTCAGCCACGTCCGCTCCCTCTGGGCCGGGCAGGGCGAGCCGGCCGAGGAGGAGCGCCCGGCCCTGCGCCTGCGGGCCCGCTAGGGCGGAGACCCACCCGTTCGGGTGAAGGCGTCGGCTCGGCCGGCGATCGGCGCTCCGGCTCTACGACGATGTTTCCCGACATCGGCAGTCAGGAGGAAATCCATGTCCGCCGCAGCAGTGGAAGAACCCGTCGAGCGGCCGACGCTGCTCGAGGTCGCGGATCTGATCTCGGACCAGTTCGTCGGCTACCGGGTCGAGATCATCGGGAGCGAGATCACCGTGACGCCGCCGCCGAACGCCGCACACGGAAAGTCGCTGAGCCGGCTCATGCGGACGCTGTTCGGGGCCGGTCTCGACGGTGTGGAGGTCGACGTCCTGCAGAACGTCGGCATCCGGCTGCCGGAGGGGCCGTCGGACTACGCCGTGCCCGATCTGTCGGTCGTCGACGCCGACATCGACGACCACCTGATCGAGTACGACTGCTACGACCCGGCGGTCTTCCGTCTCGTCCTCGAAGTCGCTTCCTCGAACTTCGGCGACGACCTCACGAAGAAGCCCTTCGCCTACGCCACCGCGGGAGTGCCCGTCTACGTCATCGTGGACCGGACGAACCGGCGCGTCACGGTGCTCACCGACCCGCAGGACGGTGAGTACCGGCTGCACGCCGTCCACCACCCGGGGCAGTCGTTCACCCTGCCGGAGTCGATCGGGGCGTCGGTGACGCTGGTGGTGGACGAGGTGCTGGCGGCGAAGGCGTAGCTCAGGCCGGGGCCGGGACGGTGAGACGGCCGTCGTGGACCTCGGCGACCTGGTCGACGGCCGTCAGGTGGGTGCGGTCGTGGGTGACCAGCACGGTGGCCGTCGCGCGGCGGTGGGTCAGGTCGGTGATCAGGTCCAGGACGGCGGCGCCGCGTTCGTGGTCGAGCGCGCTCGTCGGCTCGTCCACCAGGAGCACCGTGGGGTCGTTCATCAGCGCCCGGGCGATGTTGACGCGCTGGCGCTGGCCGCCGGACAACTGGTGCGGGCGGCGGGCGGCCTGGTCGCGCAGGCCGACGGCGGCCAGCAGCTCCAGCGCCCGCGGCAGCGCGGCGCGCGGGGAGCCGCCGTCCAGGTGGGCCATCACCTGGAGCTGCTCGACGGCGGTGAGCGAGGGCAGCAGATTGGCCTGCTGGAACACGATGCCGATCCGGGTGCGCCGCAGGGCCGTCAGTTCGGCCCGGCCGAGCCCGGCGGTGTCGGTGCCGTCCACCACCACCCGGCCGGAGTCCGGGGCGATCAGGGTGGCGGCGACCGCCAGCAGGCTGGACTTGCCGGAGCCGGACGGTCCGACCACCGCCGTGATCGACCCCTTCGGGACGGTCAGCGAGACGTCGTCCAGCGCGGTGAGCCGGCCGTCGCCGTCCGGGTAGGTCAGGGTGACGTGGTCGAGCAGGAGACTCATCGGGCGCTCCCCAGAGCGGTCAGCGGGTCGACGGAGGTGATCCGGCGGATGGACAGGGCCGCGCCGACCGCGCCGAGCGCGATCATGACCACGGCCGGGACGAGGACGGTCGGGGCGTCCAGGACGAAGGGCACCGCGGAGCCGACCGCCGCGCCCAGGCCCGCCGCGAGGGCGGTGCCGACCGCGGTGCCGAGCACCAGCAGCAGGACGGCCTGGCCGAGCGCGTCCCGCAGCAGGTAGCGGGTCGAGGCGCCGAGCGCCTTCAGCACCGCGACGTCGCCGCTGCGCTGGATCGTCCACACGGTGAAGAACGCGCCGATCACCAGCGCCGAGATGGCGAACAGGAAGCCGCGCATCAGCTGCAGCGAGCCGTTCTCGGAGGTGTAGGAGCCGATCGCGGCCAGGGCGTCGTCCCGGCTGCGGGTCTCGGTGCCGAGGCGGGCGTCGGCGCCGCCGAGGTCGGCCCCCTTCGCCGTGCCGAGCGCGACGACCGTGGCGTGGCCGGCACCGCCGGGGGCGAACTGCTGCCAGTCCGAGAGGCTGGTCCAGATCACCGGGGTGTGGCTGAACGCGGCGTCGCCGTCCACGGCCGCCACCCGCAGGTGGTGGCCGGCCACGGTGAGGTCGGCGCCCGGGGCGAGGCCGCCCAGGCCCTCGGCGGCCTCGCGGGAGAGCACCGCCCGGCCGGGGGCCACCGCGGCGCCCTGCGGGGCCAGTCCGGAGCCGTCCGGGACGCCGAAGGCGGACAGCGCGGCGGTGCGGGTGCCCGCGGCCGCCTTGGTCGTGGTGATGCCCAGCGGCTGGGCGGAGGTGACCCCGGGCTCACGTGCCCAGGCCTGCCACTGCTCGGGTGTCACCTGGGAGTCCGTGAAGGACAGCTGCTGCCCGTCGGCGGGCCTGGAGAAGACCAGGTGGTCCGCGGGCAGGCCGGTGATCGCGGAGATGTTCTGCCGGCCCAGCCCGGCCGTCAGCCCGGACAGCAGGCCGACCAGCACGGTGATCAGTACGATGACGGTCCCCATCAGGGCGAACCGCCCTTTGGCGAACCCCAGATCCCTCCAGGCGACGAACACGGCGGTCCTTCCTGTCCACGGCTGCTTCTGTGACGTTCCCACCGTCCCGGAGGACGGCGGCCGCCGGCATCGCACCCCGGATTGCATCCTCCGCATCGAAGGGCAGAAGCGGAGTTCAACCTTTTGATTGATGCCGGGCCCGGCCGCGGAACCTAGGCTGGACTGATGGCGACCGAACGTTCCCGCACCACCCCCGTCGCCCGCGTCCTCCAGGTCTGCCTGCACCTGCTCGTGGCGGGCCTGCTCGCCCTCGCCGTCGCCCGCGCCCTGACCGGCCGGGACGGCGACCCGGCGGCGGTCGCCGCCTCCGCCGCCGCGATGGGCGCCGTCTACGCCGTCGGCCCCAGGACCGCGGCCGTGCACCGCTCCCGACGGGCCGCCGCGCTCTGGCTCGCCCTGCTCGGCGTCACCTGGGCGGGCGTGCTCCTCGCCACCCAGGACGGGGTCTGGCTGGCCTTCCCGCTGTACTTCCTCGAACTGCACCTGCTCGGGCGCCGCGCCGGGCTCGCCGCCGTCGGTCTGACCGCCGCCACCGCCATCGCCGCGTGGTCCTGGCACCAGCACGCCTTCAACGTGGCCGCCGCCATCGGACCCGCGCTCGGTGCGGCCGTCGCCACCGCCACCGTGCTCGGCTACCAGGCGCTGTACCGGGAGAGCGAGGAACGCCGCCGGCTCATCGACGAACTCACCGCCGCCCGGGCCGACCTCGCCGCCGCCCACCACACCGCCGGCGTGCTCGCCGAACGCGAGCGCCTCGCCCGGGAGATCCACGACACCCTCGCCCAGAGCCTCAGCTCGATCCAGCTGCTGCTGCGGGCCGCCCAGCGCGCCCTGCCCGACCGCACCGACGCGGCCGCCGGGTACGTCGAACAGGCCCGGCAGGCCGCCCAGGACAACCTCGACGAGGCCCGGCGCTTCGTCCGCGCGCTCACCCCGCCCGCCCTCGACGGCGACCCGCTGCCGGTCGCCCTGGAACGGCTCTGCGCCACCACGTCGGCGCACAGCGGCCTCCCGGTGAAACTGCACGTGTCCGGCGACCCGGTCCGGCTGCCGGTGCCGCAGGAGGTCGCCCTGCTGCGGATCGCGCAGTCCGCACTCGGCAACACCGTCCGGCACGCCGGGGCCTCGCACGCCGAGGTGACGCTCAGCTACATGGAGGACGAGGTGGCGCTCGACGTGTTCGACGACGGGGCCGGGTTCGACCCGGCGGCGGTCGCCGGCCGCACCGACGGCGACGGCGGGTTCGGCCTGCCGTCGATGCGGGCGAGGGCCAGGGCCCTCGGCGGCACCTTCACGGTGGAGTCGGCACCCGGCGAGGGCACCGCCCTGGCCGTCCAGCTGCCGGTGACGGAGGGCGGGGCATGAGCGGGGCCGCGATCAGACTGCTGCTGGCGGACGACCACCCGGTGGTGCGGGCCGGACTGCGGGCCGTGCTGGAGGGCGAACCGGACTTCGAGATCGTCGCCGAGGCCGCGACCGCCGAACGGGCCGTCGAACTGGCGGCGCAGGGCACGGTCGACGTGGTGCTGATGGACCTCCAGTTCGGGCCGGGCTCCGCCATGAACGGCGCCCAGGCCACCGCCGCGATCACCGCCCGGGCGGGTGCGCCCCGCGTCCTCGTCGTCACCACCTACGACAGCGACGCCGACACCCTGCCCGCGCTGGAGGCCGGCGCCACCGGCTACCTGCTCAAGGACGCGCCGCCGGAGGAGCTCGCCCAGGCCGTCCGGGCGGCCGCCGCCGGCCGTTCGGCGCTGGCGCCCAGCGTCGCCGACCGGCTGCTCGAACGGATGCGGACGCCGGCGGCGGCGCTCAGCGCGCGGGAGACCGAGGTGCTGGGGCTGGTCGCGGACGGGCTGACCAACCAGCAGGTCAGCCAGCGGCTGCACCTGAGCCAGGCCACCGTGAAGTCCCATCTGGTGCACATCTACACCAAGTTGGGGGTGGACTCGCGGACGGCGGCGGTGCGGGAGGCGCGCGGTCGCGGGCTGATCCGCTAGATCGGGTCCGTCGGGTCCGTGCGGTCCGTCGGGTCCGTCGGGTCCGGGGGAGCGGCATAGGCTGGGGCCGGTCCGTACCCGCAGGAGTGTGGAGGAGCCCCGGATGGCCGTGCCCCCGACGACCGTGCGTCTCGACGAACTCGCCGTGCCGGTGATCGGCGCGCCGATGGCGGGCGGGGCGTCCACGCCGCAGCTGGTGGCCGCGGTGAACCGGGCCGGCGGTCTCGGCTTCCTCGCCGCCGGGTACCGCGACGCCGCCGGGATGGCCGAACAGATCGCGCAGGTGAGGGCGTTGAGCGGGCGGCCGTTCGGGATGAACCTGTTCGTCCCGGCCGCCCCCGGGGACCGGGACGCCGTCGCCGCCTACCGGGAGCGGCTGCGGCCCGAGGCCCGGCGCCGGGGCGTGACGCTCCCCGAGGAGATCGGGCCCGACCGGGACGACTGGGACGCCAAACTGTCCGTGCTGCTGGCCGATCCGGTGCCGGTCGTCTCGTACACGTTCGGGCTGCCGACGGCGGCCGAGGCGGCGGCGGTCCGCGCGGCCGGGTCGCTCCAGGTCGGCACCGTCACCACGCCCGCGGAGGCGCGGGCGGCCGAGGCGGTCGGGATGGACGCGCTGTGCGTGCAGGGCCCGGAGGCCGGCGGGCACCGCGGCACCCACCGGGTGGCGGACGAACCGGACGGGGCGCCGCTGCTCGACCTGCTGCCCGCGGTGCGGGCGGTGACGGCGCTGCCGCTGATCGCGGCCGGCGGGCTCGGCGACGGCCCGGCGGTGGCGGCGGCGCTGCGGGCCGGCGCGGTCGCGGTGCAGCTGGGGACGGCCCTGCTCCGCGCCGACGAGTCCGGTGCCCCGGCCGCGCACCGGTCGGCGCTCACCGCGATGCCGGAGACGGTCGTCACCCGCGCCTTCACCGGCCGGCCGGCCCGTGGCCTGCGCAACGACTTCATCGACCGCTACGGCCGGTACGCCCCGCCCGCCTACCCCGAGGTGCACCACCTCACCCGCCCGCTGCGCGCGGCCGCCACCAGCGACGCCGACACCACCGCCATGCACCTCTGGGCCGGCACCGCCCACCGCCTCACCCGCCCGGGCCCGGCGGCGGACATCGTCGCCCGCCTCTGGCACTCCGCGCGGGGGTAGTGCGCCCGGCGCGTGCGAGGCCCGGGCGTGTCGTCCCCCGCGGGGGTGGATCGGGCGGGAAAGCGCGCTGTAGCGTATAAGAGACCACTTAAGTTGGTGGCCATGTGGGAGATCACACTTCTGGCGCCGGTTGAGGAGTGGTACTTGCAGATCTGCGAGGACGATCCGAAGACCGCGGGCAACATCCTTGAGGCGTTGGACCTGCTGGCTGACGAGGGCCCGACCTTGGGCCGGCCCGCGGTGGACCGGATCCACCGCAGCCGGCTGCACAACCTGAAAGAGCTACGGCCCGGGTCCTCGGGCGGGAGCGAGGTGCGCATGCTCTTCGTGTTCGACCAGGAGCGGGAGGCCATCATCCTGGTGGCGGGCGACAAGTCGGGTCGTTGGTCGGAGTGGTACGACGAGTCGATTCCTCTGGCGGAGAAGCGGTACGCGGACTACGTCGAGGAGCAACGGAAGGGAGTGCGTGCATGAAGGGGCGCAGTTGGACCGAGGTACGGGCCGAGGTTCTGGAACGGTTCCCCGAACTGGCGACGCCGGAGGCGGAGGCGGATCGGGCGCGGGTCCGACAGGAGACGCTGGCCCAGATCCGTGGGTACGAGCTGGCTGAGCTGCGGCGGGGTAACGGCCTGACGCAGAAGGAGGTGGCCGGGCTGATGGGCGTGAGCCAGGCGCGCGTCTCGCAGATCGAGCACGGGCAGGTGGACAGCCTGGACAACCTGCGGGCCTACGCCGCCGCGATCGGCGGCGAGGTGGAGGTCACCGTCCGGCAGGGGGAGCGGACGGTCAAGGTGGCCTGAGCGTCGCTCCCCCGCCGGGGTGGTCAGCGCAGGAGGTCGGACATCCAGGACTCGATGGCCGGGGCGGTCCTGGGGAGGGCGTGGGACATCAGGCGGGCGCCGTCCGGGGTGATGACGAGGTCGTCCTCGATGCGGATGCCGAGGCCGCGGAGCTCGACGGGGAGGGTCTCGTCGTCGGGCTGGAGGTAGAGGCCGGGTTCGACGGTGAGGACCATGCCGGGTTCGAGGACGCCGTCGAGGTAGCGGTCGGCGCGGGCCCTGGCGCAGTCGTGGTAGTCGAGGCCGAGCATGTGGCCGCTGCCGCAGAGGGTGTAGCGGCGGTGGAGGCCGTTGTCGTCCTCGAGGGCCTGTTCGGCGGGGATGCGCAGGACGCCCCAGTCGGCGAGGCCTTCGGCGATGACGCGCATGGCGGCGCGGTGGAAGTCGCGGAAGCGGGCGCCGGGGCGCAGTGCGGCGATGCCGGCGCTCTGGGCGGCGAGGACGAGGTCGTAGGCCTGGCGCTGGACGGGGTTGAAGGTGCCGCTGAGCGGGAGGGTGCGGGTGATGTCGGCGGCGTAGAGGGTGTCGGTCTCGACGCCGGCGTCGAGCAGGAGCAGGGAGTCCGGGTCGAGGGCGCCGTCGTTGCGGATCCAGTGCAGGACGCAGGCGTGGGCGCCGGAGGCGGCGATGGTGGTGTAGCTGGTGCCGTTGCCCTCGGCGCGGGCGCGCAGGTCGAAGACGCCTTCGATCCAGCGTTCGCCGCGGGGGTGGTGCAGGGCGGTGGGCAGGGCGCGGACGACGTCCTGGAAACCGGTGACGGTGTGGTCGACGGCGAGTTGCAGCTGGTCGACCTCCCAGGTGTCCTTGACCAGGCGCAGTTCGGAGAGGACGGCGGCGAGTTCGCCGTCGGCGCGGGCGTGCGGGCCGGGCCGTCCGGTGGCCTCGTCGACGAGCGGGTCGGTGCCGGCCAGGACGCGGGTGGGCGGCTGGGGGCCGGTGAGGAGTTTGCCGAGGTCGTCGAGGTGTTCGGTGCGCAGCCCGGTGAGGGCGGCGGCCTCGGCGAGGTCGGGGCGGCGGCCGACCCAGAACTCGCCGTAGCGGCGGTCGCGGTAGAACTCGGAGCCGGCGGCGTGGCCGCCGCTGCGGGGGGAGCGGGGGCGCAGGTAGAGGACGGGTTCGTGGCCCGCGGGGCCGGCCGGTTCGAGGACGAGCACGTGGTCGGCCTGGTCCTCGCCGGTGAGGCAGGTGAGCCAGGCGTAGGCGCTGTGCGGCCGGAAGCGGTGGTCGAGGTCGTTGCAGCGGACCTTGAGGCGGCCGGCGGGGACGACCAGGCGTTCGCCGGGGAAGGCGGCGGAGAGCCGGGCGTGACGGCCCGGCAGGCGGTTGTGGCCGGGGGCGCGCCGGTCGGCGGGGAGGGGGGTGGGGGCCCACCGGGTGGCCATGAAGGCGTCGAGGGCGGGGGAGACGGGGAGGTCGTGGCTTCCGGTGTGGAGGCCGGTCTGGGGCGTGGTCACCGGTGAACTCCTATGCGGGGCTGGGGAGGTGCGGCACGGACACAGCTCGGTAACGAGCGGCGTCACCTCTTGTGCAGTGCAATTTCACATTACTATGTTACGGGTCACACCGCGGAGCGGCCAGGCCTTGACGGCCGCCCTCCCGGTCGGGCCCCGGACCACTGCCGGGGTGGACCACGGGCTTCACGGCAGGCCCCCCACAGCGGAGTTGCACATGACCAGGCGCACCCACGCCGCCCTCGCGGCGGCACTCGCGGCCACCCTCACCCTCGGCCTCGGGGCCTGCAAGAACGACAAGAGCGACACCGGCGGCGACGCCGCGCCCTCCAGCAGCAAGGGCCCGGGCGCGGAGTCCGGCTCGGTCATCGGCGGCACGCCGGTCAAGGGCGGCACCCTCACCGTCCTCACCAACCAGGACTTCGCCCACCTCGACCCGGCCCGCAACTGGGTGGTGCCGCACATGGACTTCGGCACCCGGCTGCTCTACCGCACGCTGACCACCTTCAAGTCCGAGCCGGGCGCGGCCGGCAGCGAGATCGTCCCGGACCTCGCCACCGACCTGGGCAAGTCCTCCGAGGGCGGCAAGGTGTGGACGTTCACCCTGAAGGACGGCCTCAAGTACGAGGACGGCAGCCCGATCAAGTCCGCCGACATCAAGTACAACGTCGAGCGGTCCTTCTCCCCGGACCTCACCGGCGGCCCCGACTACGCGGCCCAGTACCTGGCCGGCGGCGAGAACTACAAGGGCCCGCTGAGCGGCGAGCACCTGGCGAGCATCGAGACGCCGGACGACCGGACCATCGTCTTCCACCTCAAGCGCCCGGTCGCCGAGTTCTCGGACACCGTCACCCTGCCGACCTTCTCCCCGGTGCCGCAGTCCCAGGAGAAGGGCACCCAGTACGACTCGCACGTGTTCTCCTCCGGGCCGTACAAGATCGAGACCTACGACCGCGGCAAGCAGCTGGTGCTGGTCCGCAACACCAACTGGGACCAGTCCACCGACACCGTCCGCAAGGCGTACCCGGACCGGATCGTGGTCACCCAGGGCATCAAGGGCGGCCAGGCGGACGACCGGATCATCGCCAGCGACGGCGCCGACGCCAACGCCATCAACATGCCCTGGATGCAGCACGAGTCGGTCGCCAAGGTGCTGCCCAAGGCGGACGTCAAGTCCCGCATGGCGGCGGAGCAGACCGGCTGCACCGACATGCTCTACATGAACACCGCCAAGGCGCCCTTCGACGACCCCAAGGTGCGCGAGGCGATGATGTGGGCGGTCGACCGCGAGGCCCAGGTGACGGCCTTCGGCGGCCCGGCGGTGACCGACGTGGCGACCTCTTTCCTGCCGCCCTCGCTGACCGGCGGGGTCAAGGCCGACCCGCTGAAGATCCCGGCGGCCGGTGACCCGCAGAAGGCCAAGGACCTGCTGAAGGCGGCGGGCAAGACCGACCTCAAGGTCGGGCTCACCGTCTCGCTCGGCGACAAGACCCGCGCCGAGGCGATCCAGCAGTCGCTGGCCAAGGTCGGCGTCCAGGTCACCGTCAACACCGTGGACCCGTCCGCCTTCGCCGACACCATCGGCGACATCAAGAACGCCCCCGAGCTGACCATCAACGGCTGGTGCCCCGACTACCCGTCCGGTGCGACCTTCCTGCCGTTCCTCTTCGACGGCCGCACCATCAAGGAGAAGGGCAACCAGGGCAACTACAGCCAGTTCAAGGACCAGGCCACGATGGACCGGATGGACCAGATCGCGGCCATGACGGACGTCAACGAGGCCAACAAGGCCTGGCAGCAGCTGGACGAGGACCTGATGAAGAAGGCCCCGGCCGTCCCGCTGATGTGGCAGCGCCGCCCGCTGCTGGTCGGCACCAACGTGGCCGGCGCGTTCGGCAACTCCGGCTACGCCGGCATGATCGACCTCGCCGTGGTCGGCCTCAAGGACCCCGCCAAGGGCAAGGGCTGAGGGGCCGCACCGATGAGTACCACCACTGAGCCCGCCGCCGTGGACAGCACGGCGGCGGGCCCCGCGAAGGCCGCCGGACGCGGCCCGTGGCGGCTGGTCTGGGACCAGCTGTGGGCGAAGGGGTCGGCCCGCTTCGGCCTGATCACGGTCGGCGTGCTGCTGCTCGCCGCCGCCCTGGCCGGACCGCTGAGCTCGCTCGGCGGCTGGTCCCCCGAGGAGTTCGACAAGCGCGCCGTCGACCCGTACCTGGGCGGCATGCCCCGGGGCGACTTCGGCGGCATCGGGGCCCGGCACTGGCTGGGCGTCGAGCCGATCACCGGGCGCGACCTGTTCGCCCGGGTGCTGCACGGCGGCCAGGTCTCGCTGCTGATCGCCTTCACGGCCACCGCCGTGGTCGTGGCCACCGGCACGCTGGCCGGCATCGCCGCCGGCTACTTCGGCGGTCGGACCGACACCCTGTTGTCCCGGCTGATGGACCTCACGATGTCCTTCCCCTCGCTGATCTTCATGATCGCGATGATGTCGGTGGCCAGGGACGTCAACCGGATCCTGCTGATCACCCTGGTCATCGGCCTGTTCACCTGGCCCGGCATCGCCCGCGTGGTGCGCGGACAGACCCTGTCGCTCAAGCACCGGGAGTACGTCGAGGCCGCCAAGGTCGGCGGGGCCCGCTCCTGGCGGATCCTCACCCGGGAGATCCTGCCGAACGTCTCCGGTCCGATCATCGCCTACACCACGCTGCTCATCCCCGGCATGATCGCCACCGAGGCCGCGCTCAGCTACCTCGGCGTGGGCGTCCGCCCGCCGACGCCCTCCTGGGGCCAGATGATCGCCGAGAGCATCGTCCACTACGAGACCGACCCGACGTACTTCCTGATCCCGACGGTCTTCCTGTTCCTCGCCGTGCTCGCCTTCACCCTGCTCGGGGACGCGCTGCGCGACATCCTCGACCCCCGGGGAGGCCGGTCGTGATCCTCTACCTCGGGCGCCGCCTGCTCGGCGTGGCGGGCATCCTGCTCGCCATCTGCGCCATCACCTTCACCATCTTCTACCTGCTGCCGAACGATCCGGCCGCGGCGGCCTGCGGGAAGACCTGCAGCCCCGAGCGGCTCGCCGACGTCAAGGCCGCGATGGGCCTGGACAAGCCGGTCTGGGAGCAGTTCCTCGCCTACCTGGGCGGCATCTTCGCCGGCCGCGACTACGGCAGCGGCCCCAGCGCCGTGCACTGCGGCTTCCCGTGCCTCGGCTACTCCTACGAGTACGGGCTGCCGGTCTGGGACCTGCTCACCGACCGCCTGCCGGTCTCGATCTCGCTGGCCCTCGGCGCGGCCGTGCTCTGGCTGCTCCTCGGACTGGGCGCCGGCGTCACCTCGGCGCTGCGCAAGGGCGGGGTCACCGACCGGACCCTGATGGTGCTCTCCGTCGGCACCGCCTCGCTGCCGGTCTACTTCACCTCGATCATGCTGATCTGGGGCGTCGTGCGCACGGCCGGGCTGCTGCCCTACCCGGCGTACCACGCGTTCGGCGAGAACCCCTTCGCGTGGGCCTCCAACCTGCTGCTGCCGTGGATCGCGCTGGCCCTGCTGTACGCGGCCATGTACGCCCGGCAGAGCCGCAACTCGATGATCGAGACGATGGCCGAACCGTACATCCGCACCGCCCGGGCCAAGGGCCTGCCGGCGCGGACCGTCACCGTCAAGCACGGACTGCGCGCCGGGATGACGCCGATCCTCACCATCTTCGGCATGGACCTCGGCGGGCTGCTGGCCGGTGCCGTCATCACCGAGTCCATCTTCGGCCTGCCGGGCGTCGGCCGGCTGTTCTACGACGGCCTGGGCCGCTCCGACCAGCCCGTCATCCTCGGCGTCACCCTGCTCGCGGCCTTCTTCATCGTCGCGGCGAACCTGCTGGTCGACCTGCTCTACGCGTTCGTCGACCCGAGAGTGAGGTACTGATGACCGCACTGTTGGAGGTCGAGGACCTCGGGGTCTCCTTCGACACGCCCCGCGGCGTCGTCCGGGCGGTGGACGGCATCTCCTTCACCGTCGGGGCCGGGCGCACGCTCGGCCTGGTCGGCGAGTCCGGCAGCGGCAAGTCGGTCACCTCGCTGGCCGTCATGGGACTGCACCGCGGCGCCGCCGTCACCGGCTCGATCCGGCTGAACGGGCAGGAGCTGAACGGGCTGGGCGAGCGCGAACTCGGCGCCGTCCGGGGCCGCCGGATCGCGATGATCTTCCAGGACCCGCTGTCCAGCCTGCACCCCTTCTACACCGTCGGGGAGCAGATCGCCGAGCACTACCGGGTGCACTTCAGGGCCTCCCGCAAGGCCGGCCGCGAACGCGCGGTCGAGATGCTGGCGGAGGTCGGCATCCCGGAGCCGGCCCGCCGGGTCGACGAGTACCCGCACCAGTTCTCCGGTGGCATGCGCCAGCGCGTCATGATCGCCATGGCGCTCGCCTGCGAGCCCGAGCTGCTGATCGCCGACGAGCCCACCACGGCCCTCGACGTCACCGTGCAGGCGCAGATCCTCGACCTGATCGCCCGCATCCAGCAGGAGCGCGGCCTCGGCGTCGTCATGATCACCCACGACCTCGGCGTGGTCGCCCGGGTCGCCCACGAGGTGCTGGTGATGTACGGCGGCCGGGCCGCCGAACAAGCGCCGGTGGACCGGCTGTTCGCCACCCCCGCGCACCCCTACACCCGAGGCCTGCTGGACTCGCTGCCCCGGCTGGACGACACCGACGACGCCCCGCTGCGGGCCATCCCCGGCAGTCCGCCGTCACTGATCGCCCCCGCCCCCGGCTGCTCCTTCGCCCCGCGCTGCGCCCGCACCACCGCCGCGTCCGCCGAGGAACACGCCCGCTGCCGGGCCGAGCGCCCGCTGCTCGGCCCGCTCGCCCCCGGCCACCAGGCCGCCTGCCACCTGCCCCTGGTGCCGGAAGGAGCACGGCCATGACCGACACCCTGCTGTCCGTACGGGACCTGGTGAAGACCTTCCCCGGTCGGCGCGGGCGCACCGGCCGGCCCGGCCCCCCGGTCCGGGCCGTGGACGGCGTCAGCTTCGACGTCGGACGCGGCGAGACACTCGGCCTGGTCGGCGAGTCCGGCTGCGGCAAGTCGACCACCGGGCGGATGATCGTCCGGCTGCTCGACCCGACCTCGGGCACCGTCACCTTCGACGGCACCGAGATCGGCGGGCTCCCGCAGGCCCGGCTGAGGCCGTACCGCAGGCACCTGCAGATGGTCTTCCAGGACCCGTACTCCTCGCTCAACCCCCGGCAGACGGTGGCCCGGATCATCTCCGAGCCGATGCTGATCCAGGGTTCGAGCGCGGCGGACGCGCGCCGGCGGGCCGGCGAGCTGATGGACCTGGTCGGGCTGATCCCCGAGCACATCGACCGCTACCCGCACGAGTTCTCCGGCGGCCAGGCGCAGCGCATCGGCATCGCCCGCTCGCTCGCCACCTCACCCAGGCTGGTCATCGCCGACGAGCCGGTCTCCGCGCTCGACGTGTCCATCCAGGCCCAGGTGGTCAACCTGATGGAACGGCTCCAGCGGGAGCTCGGCCTGGCGTACGTGTTCATCGCGCACGACCTCTCGGTGGTCAAGCGGGTCTGCGACCGGGTGGCGGTGATGTACCTCGGGCGGATCGTCGAGATCGGCGACAAGGCCGAGGTCTACGGCAACCCCGCGCACCCGTACACCAGGGCGCTGCTGTCCGCGGTGCCGCTGCCGGACCCTGCGGCGGAGCGGGCCCGGGAACGGATCGTGCTGCTCGGCGACCCGCCGAGCCCGGCCAACCCGCCGTCCGGGTGCACCTTCCACCCGCGCTGCCCGAAGGCGCAGGAGGTCTGCCGGACGGAGCGTCCGCTGCTGCAGATCGCCGGTGCGGGCGGCCGGCAGGCGGCCTGCCACTTCCCGGAGGCCTGACTCCGGGTACGGGCCGGCCGCGGGGGCGCACCCCGCGGCCGGCCGGCACAGACCGCCGTACCGTCCCGCTGTTCCCACGCGGGGCGGTGCGGCATCCAACGGGCGAGGGGCACCCCCTCGCCGTCACGCGCCCGGTCGGACGCGGCGGGGAACCTCACGAGGGCCGCGTCCGACCGGGTTCTCGCGCTGCCCGGCGGGGCCCCGGCGGGGCCCCGGCGGGGCGCCCCGCCGGGCTTCGGTCTGCGGCCGGGTCGCGTCGGCCGAACGGCCCTTGCCCAGGTCGCCGGTGGCCGAACGGCCCTCTCCCCGGTCGCCGACGGCCGAACTCGGCCCTCGCCCGGGTCGCCGTCGGCCGAACGGCCCTCGCCCGGGCGGGACGTGCGCCCGCCCGGTGCGGTGGGCGGGGCACGGAACGGCCCCGGTCCCCTTCGTCGGAAGGGAACCGGGGCCTTCGCCGTCCGGGTGCGATCCGGCGGGCCGCACCCGGACGGTCGTGGATCAGTTGTGCTCGGCGGTGTCCGACCGTGGTCCGGTCGTGGTCCGGTCGTGCCTCAGGAGGCCGGCCCCACCCGCACGGTGGTGATCCGCCCGCCCTGGGACTCCCGGACGACCTCGATCCGGGTGTTGGTGTCCGGCACCTTCACCGAGAGCTGCGGGGTGGCCGGGTCGGCGTACACGCCGGTGTGGTCGTTGAACACCGGGACGGCCGGCTCGGACGGGATCCGCACCGCGACGCCGCCCTTGTGCAGGGTGAACGGCGTGGTCGGCTTGAGCGAGAACGTCGCGTCGTAGGTCTGCGCCCGCCCGTTGACCAGGGTGCCGTCGGCGAAGCGGATCGGCGCCGGGTGGGCGTCGATCGGCAGGATCAGCCCGCCGCCGGGGTGGTCCTTGGTGTTGTTGTCGCCGTAGGAGGTGTCCCACAGCCAGAGCAGGACGCCCTCCTGGTACGGGTAGGTGTCGACGACGTTGGCCTTGCCGGTGACGCCGGTGTACCCGAAGTTGTACGGGCCGGTCTTCAGGAACGCGCCGTATCCGGTGTAGCGGCGGTTCTCGGCGATGTACGCGCGCGGGTGCTGCTTGACGGCGGTGCGGCCGGTGATGACGGTGAAGCCGGTGGCGGTCCAGCCGCCGGTGCCGTTCTCGGCGCCGTCGGCGAACAGCACGGTGCCGCCGGCGGTCAGCTGCACGGCGTCGACCAGCACGCCGCGGCCGTGGGTGTTGCCGTCCGAGGTGGCGTGGACGCGCAGCCGGACCTGCTGGCCGAGGTAGCCGTCCAGCGGGATGTGCAGCTTCCGGTAGCCGCCCGAACTGCCGCTGAGGCCGGGGGTGTTGGCGGTGGTGTTGCCGATCGGCGAGCCGTCCACGGTGCCGCCCAGTGCCGTCCAGTGCTTGCCCTGGTCGGTGGTGGCCTCGACGGTGAGGAAGTCGTAGTCCTGTTCGGTGTCGTACCAGACCGCCGCGTCCAGGGCGGCCGGTCCGGCGGCGGTGCGCAGGTCGACGTCCCGGGTGAGGGAGTTGTCGAGGTTGTCGCCGGTGTCGCTCCACCACTGCTTGCCGCCCTCGTACGGGTCGGCGAGATCGGTGCTGGTGGTGCCGTCCGGCAGGTGGACCAGGACGGCCTGGGCCTGGTCGGTGTTGTAGCTGCTCACCCCGAGGGCGTGGCTGGACCGGGTGGCGGCCTGCGCCTCGTCGTAGTTGAGCCAGCCGAACTGGAGCTTGCTCCAGGCGTCGAGGTCGCCCGGGTAGCCGCCGGTGGTGTTCGGCCCCTTGCCGAGGTACGAGCCGGAGGACATCAGCGACCAGAAGTTGACGCTGTTGTCGCCGCCGGTGGTGCTGTACAGGTCCGGCAGGCCGAGGTTGTGGCCGTACTCGTGGGCGAACAGGCCGACACCGCTGTTCTCGCCGGCCTGGACGTAGTCGTAGACGTAGAGACCGGTGTCGCCGACCGGCGCGCCGCCGATCTTGTCGCCCTCCGGCCCGGTCTGGCCGGTGGCGTCCGGGAACGCCCAGCTGCGGTGCGCCCACAGGGCGTCGGCGCCCTGGGCGCCGCCGCCCCAGGTCTCGTCGACGCCCGCGTGCACCACGATGACGTTGTCGAGGTAGCCGTCGGGGCGGTCGAAGTCGCCGTCCTTGTCGTGGTCGTAGCGGTCGTGCACGTCGTACTGGGCGAGCTGGGCCCTGATGTCGGCCGCGCTGCGGCCCTTGGCGATCTCACCGTCGTACCAGGCCTTGACGGCGTCCCGGACGAACTCCTGGGCCTGGGTCCAGGCGCCGGAGCCCTGCGGGCCCTTGTTGCTGCCGTAGCGGGCCTCGTTGTACGGCACGGTGACCCAGTCGCTGACGGTGCCCTGGACGTCGTACCGGCCGGAGGACTGGGTGCGGTAGTAGTTGCGCATCGACACGGCGCCCGGCGTGTCGTCGAAGAACATCTTCTGGTAATGGTCCCGGTCGAAGTCGGCGGACCACAGGGTGTGGTTGTCGTCCCGGCCCGGCTCGGGGATCTGGTTGTGCCGCGGGCCCGGGGTGCCGCCGTAGCGGGGCTGGCCGTTGTACTCGGTGGTGTTGTCGACCTGGTCGCCGAACTGGGCGAGGATCACGAAGACCTTGTCGGTGCGCTGGTGGGCGAGCTCGACGTAGTCGTTGCCGACCTTCACCTTGGCGGGGGCCCGCTTGTCGGCGGTCTTGGCGACGGTGCCCTTGTTGAGCTGCTCCAGGGCCTTGCTGCGGAGGGCCTGGCGTTCGCGCTCCTGGGGGACGAGCGGTGCGGGCGGGGCTTCGGCGCCGCCGGCCCCGGCGCCCTGCTCGGCGGCGGCGATGGTGGCGGGTGCGGGGGGTGCGGCCTGGGCGGGGGTGCCCAAGAGGGTGGCCGCTATCGCGCTCGTGGTGAGCGCGGCCGCGAGTGCCGCGGACAGTCTGCGCAACTGACCGGTCCTTTCCGGGGGATGGGGGATCGTGCTTCGGCGAAGCGCAGGTAATATTTCACATGTCACGGGTCACGTGGAAGAGGGTCGGCGCAAGCGGAGGGGCGCCGCACCGCGGTGCGACGCCCCTCCTGTCGGCGCGTCAGCGGGTGGTGTACTCCACCGTCACGCTCACCACCACGAGCACCCCGTACACCACCGCGAGGGTGTTGCGCCCGGCGCCGTGGAGCGCCAGCGCGGCCGAGCCGAGCACGGCCAGCTTGAGCACGATCTCCACGGCGAGCGGCTGCGGGAACCGCGGGCCGCCCGCGGCCAGGAACAGGCCCCACAGCCCGGCCGCGAGGGCGGGCGCGCCGATGCCCAGCAGCAGCCGGACGGCGAGCGTGGAGCCGGTCCTGAACCCCCAGTAGCAGAGCGCCGCCAGCATCGCGAGCTCCAGTCCGAACGCGAGCCCGCCGTTGACCACGGTCAGCGGCGTCCACTGCCGTCGGCCGATCGGTCCGGGTCTTTCGATCCTCATCCGTCCGCTCTCCCCGTCGTCGTCGCGCCGCCCGGGCCGGGCGGCGACCACGCGGAGTGTCGCAGCCCGGCCCGGCGAACTCAACGGTTCGGCCCGGGGAGCTCAACGGTTCGGCCCGGGGAGCTCAACGGTTCGGCCCGGGGGGCGGCGCGGGAGGGCGGATTCAGCCCAGGGAGGAGCGCAGGAAGGCCAGTTCGGCCAGCGCGACCTGTTCGTTCACCCCGCCCGGAGTCATGTGGGTGACGCCCGGCAGCGGCAGCACGGCGTGCGGGCGGCCCGCCCTGGTGAGGGCCTCCGACAGCAGCAGGGTGTGCGAGGGGTGGACGTTGTCGTCCGCCAGCCCGTGGATCAGCAGCAGCGGCCGGGTCAGCCCCGGGGCGTCGGTGACCAGGCAGTCGTCCGCGTAGCCCTCCGGGTTGTCCCGGGGCAGCGCCAGGTAGCGCTCGGTGTAGGCGGTGTCGTAGTGCCGGAAGTCGGTGGGCGGGGCGCCCGCGCAGGCCGCGTGGAACACGTCCGGGCGGCGCAGCACGGCGAGCGCCGCGAAGTAGCCGCCGTAGGACCAGCCGCGGACGCCGACCCGGTCGAGGTCCAGGTCGGGATGCCGCTCGGCGAGCGCGTGCAGGGCGTTCACCTGGTCGTCCAGGGCCACCCGGGAGAAGCGGCGGAAGATCGCGCGGGTGAACTCCGGCGAGACGAACGGGGTGCCGCGGTTGTCGGTGGTGACCACGGCGAAGCCCTGGTCGGCCCACCACTGGCGGAGCTGCCAGCGGCGCGGCTCGTTGGCCACGGCCTGGAAGCCGGGGCCGCCGTACACGTCCAGCAGGACCGGCAGCCGGCGGCCGGGGACGTGCCCGCGCGGGTACACCACGGCGGTGGGCAGGGCGAGTTCGGTGACCCGTGCGAGGCTCGGCCGGACCCGGAACGGCAGTGCGGCGGCGAGGTCGGTGAGCGGCAGCTCGGCGCCGTCCCCCTCCGTGCCGAAGCCCCGCAGCAGCCGGCGGCGGACGCCGTCCGCGTCGGCCGACGTGAGCAGCAGGGTGTCGGCCGCGGCCAGCGCCGAGTGCACGCCGCCGCCGGTGCTGACGGCCTCGGGCGCGCCGCCGTCCGGGTCGACCAGGTGGACATGCTGGTCGGCCGGATCGCCGTGGCCGGTCTCGCAGAGCAGCCGGCCGCGCAGCCGGCCGACCACCCGGCGGACCTGCAGGCCGGTGGTGTCCAGCGGCTTGCCGTCCACGGCGAGTCCGCGGGCCTGCGGGGTGTCGTGGACGGTGAGCAGCCGGCCGTCGGCCAGCCGGGCGGGCGTGCCGGGCAGGTCGTCGACCCAGAACGCGTCGGCGGTGCGGGAGAGTTCGCGGACCGCGCCGGTGGTCGGGTCGGCGGTCAGCAGCAGGACGTTCTGCTGCAGCCGGTCGGCGACGGTGAGCAGGACCTCGTCGTCCGAGGCCCACTCGGCGGCGCAGAGGTACGGGTACGCCGCGGCGTCCCACTGCAGCCGGACCTTGCCGCGGTCGAGGCCGAGGACCCAGAGCTGGACGTCGGCGTTGGGGCCGCCGGCCAGCGGGTAGGCGAAGTCCTCGGCGGGCTCGCCGGGCCGGGACGGATCGGCGAAGTACCGCCGGGGGAGGGCGGATTCGTCGACCCGGGCGGCCAGCAGGGCGCCGCCGTCCGGGCGCCACCAGTGGCCGCGGGAGCGGCCGAGCTCCTCGGCGGCGGCGAACTCCGCGACGCCCCAGCGGGCACCGTCGGAGGGGGAGAGCGGCACGGGGTCCGGGGTGACGTACAGGGCGTCCTCGGCGACGTAGGCGACGCGCTCGCCGGTGGCGTCCGGCCGGGGGTCGAACGCGGGCCCGGCGACGGGGAGTTCGGTGCTGGTGCCGGTGGCGGTGTCGGTGCGGAACAGCCGGCCGTCGAGGACGAACACGGCGGTCGCGAGGTCGGCGGTGGCCGCGTACCCGCCGATGCCGGCGGCGACCAGCCGGGTGCGCTCGCGCAGCCTGCGTTCGACGGCGGGCAGGTCGTCGCGGTGGCCGGTGCGCCCGGGGGCGAGCGCGGCGGGGTCGGCGACCAGCCGTTCCGTGCCGGTGGCGGTGTCGAGCAGGTGGAGGCGGTCGACCGGGTCCTCGGGGCCGGTGGAGCGGAGCAGCAGCAGCCGGGTGCCGTCCTCGGCGAGGGTGAACGCGCGCGGGGCGCCGAAGGTGAACCGGCCGGTTCGGGCGCTGCGGGACAGGAAAGGATCGGTGATGGTCACGGCCCGATGGTGGTCGCGGTGCCCGGGGCCGGACCAGTACTCTGTCATGTGAAATGTCACACATCACGACCTGGGAGGATGCCGTGATCGAGGACCTGTGGGCCGCCGAACCCCCGGCCCCGCTGCCCGCGGCCGACGGGCTGTTCAGCGTCTCGGCGGGCGCGGCGCACCTGAACCACGGCTCGTTCGGTGCGGTGCCCGTCCCGGTGCAGCGGGTGCAGGAGGAGCTGCGCACTGAGCACGAGCTCGACCCGGACGGCTTCTTCGCCGACCTGCCGGCCCGGATCGCGGCGGCCCGGATCCGGATCGCCGCCGACCTGGCGGCCGACCCGGACCGGCTCGCCCTGGTCTCCAACGTCACCGAGGCGGTCGCGATCGCCCTGGACACCGTCGCGCTCCGGCCCGGCGACCGGATCCTGGTCACCGACCACGGCTACGGCGCGGTGACCGGGGCGGCGGCCCGCCGGGCCGCCGAGACCGGCGCCGAACTGGTCGTGGCCGAGGTGCCGCTGGACGCCCCGGACGAGCGGGCCGTGCGGGAGGCCGTGCTCGCCGCCGTCGACGAGCGGGTCACCGTCGCCGTGCTCGACCAGCTCACCTCGCCGACCGCCCGGCTGGTGGCCGGTCCGGCCCTGCTCGCCGAGCTGCGCGCGCGCGGTGTCACCACCGTCGTGGACGGCGCCCACGCGCCCGGCATGCTGCCCGCCCCGGCCGACCCGCACGCCGACTTCTGGTTCGGCAACCTGCACAAGTGGGCCTTCGCCCCGCGCGCCACCGGGGTGCTCGCCGTGGCGCCGGACTGGACGGAGCGGGTGCGCCCGCTCGCCCTGTCCTGGGAGCACGACAAGGGCTTCCCCGGCAACGTCGAATGGCGCGGCACCTGCGACTACACACCGTGGCTGGCCGCCCCGGCCGGCTTCGACCTGCTGCGCTCGCTCGACGCCGCCGCGGTGGCCGCGCACAACACCGCGCTCGCCGCGTACGGCCAGCGGGTGCTCGCCGAGCGGGCCGGCCTGCCGCCGCTGCCCGGCACGCCCGGGGTGTGGATGCGGGCCGTCCGGCTGCCGGCCGGCCGCTGCGAGACGGAGCAGGAGGCGAAGGCGCTGATGGCCGAGGTGTGGCGGCGGCTGGCCACCCGGATCGCGGTGCGCCCGTGGGCCGGCGGCGGGGTGCTGCGGGTCAGTGCACAGCTGTACAACCGGCCGGGGGAGTACGAGCGGCTGGCCGAGGGGCTGGCCGGGCTGCTGAAGGGCTGAGCGGGCGGGGCGGGCCGGGCGGGCCGGGCCCCGTCGGGCCCGCGCCGCCGTCCGGCCTCCTACCCGGCGGCCTGCCCGGCACCCAACTGGGCTTCCCGGTCGGCACCCTGCTCGGTGCCCGGCCCGTCGGCCCGGTCGGCGCCGGCCCGCAGTTCGGCGAGCAGCAGGTTCTGGTCCGCGAGCAGCCCGGTGAGGATCCGCCGGGCCGCTCGCAGCAGGTCGGCCACGTCGCCGCCGGCCAGTGCGTACACCACGGTGCTGCCCTCCCGGGTGGCGGTGACGATGCCGGACCGGCGCAGCACCGCGAGCTGCTGGGAGAGGCTGGACGGTTCGACCGCCAGCTCGGCCAGCAGGTCGCGCACCGGTGTCGGGCCGGCCTGGAGCAGTTCCAGCACCCGGATCCGGACGGGATGGCCGAGCATCCGGAAGAACTCGGCCTTGGCCTGGTAAAGCGCTACCGCCACGAGGCCCCCCTTCCCTGGTGTCGGCCCGCTCAGATCTCCAGCGCGACTTCGATCCGCTTGAGCTGGTGGCGGGCCATCGCCAGGTTGGAGCGGGTGCGGTTGAGGGCGAGGAACAGGAAGAGGCCGCGGCCGCTGGGCGTGGTGATCGGCCGGACCATGTGGTACTGGTTCGTGAGGCTGATCAGGATGTCCTCGATGTCGTT
Organism: Kitasatospora sp. NPDC051705; assembly: GCF_044453265.1. NCBI lineage: Bacteria > Bacillati > Actinomycetota > Actinomycetes > Kitasatosporales > Streptomycetaceae > Kitasatospora > Kitasatospora sp. NPDC051705. The sequence goes on from NZ_JBITCO010000014.1 coordinate 79,923, forward strand.
GTCGTGCAGGTTGAGCATCTCCATGGCCCGCATCTTGGCCCGGACCACGTCGGTGTTCCCGGCGGCGGCGACGTTGAGGTCGAGCTCCCCGCCGTCGCCGAGGCTGCCGAGCGCCATGCCGCTGCCGTAGTCGACCAGCGCGACGCCGATCGCGCCGTCGATCGCCATGGCCTCCTTGAGGGACGTCTCCAGGTTCGCCATCGTCGGTGTCCTCCCGTGAGTAGGTGGCGGTGAGCCCGCTGTGAGACCGAAGGTAAGCAGGACCGCTCGGGTTCCACCGCGAATGATCGGAGACGTTCGAAGCTGGTCGGACTCTGATCACTTGAAGACATTTGCAACTATGGATCTGAGAGAGATCTGATCTCGCAGCTCGGAAAAACGGTGCTATCGATGTCAGTGCCGCCGGGTAACCTCTCGCTGAGATGCGAGATCACACCAACCACACCCGGACGGCGATGAACACCCCTGAGCCCGAGCCCCACGACGACCGGGAGCTCAGCCCCGCCGAGGCGTACGCGGCCAGCCGCCGCCGGGCCAAGGAGCAGGCCTCCGCCCTCCACGGCTTCCGGCAGCTGTACGACTTCCCGCTGGACGACTTCCAGGTGGAGGCCTGCGAGGCGCTGGAGGCCGGCTCCGGCGTGCTGGTCGCCGCCCCCACCGGCTCGGGGAAGACCATCGTCGGCGAGTTCGCCGTCCACCTGGCCCTCCAGGCCGGCCGCAAGTGCTTCTACACCACGCCGATCAAGGCGCTGTCGAACCAGAAGTACGGTGACCTCGTCAAGCGCTACGGCGCCGCCAAGGTCGGCCTGCTCACCGGCGACAACACCGTCAACGGCGACGCCCCCGTGGTGGTCATGACCACCGAGGTGCTCCGCAACATGCTCTACGCGGGCTCCAGCACCCTCGACGGCCTCGGCTACGTCGTCATGGACGAGGTCCACTACCTCGCCGACCGCTTCCGCGGCGCCGTCTGGGAGGAGGTCATCATCCACCTCCCCGAGTCGGTCACCCTCGTCTCGCTCTCCGCGACCGTCTCCAACGCCGAGGAGTTCGGCGACTGGCTGGACACCGTCCGCGGCGGCACCAGGGTCATCGTCTCCGAGACCCGTCCGGTGCCGCTGTGGCAGCACGTGATGGCCGGGAACCGGATGTACGACCTGTTCGCCGACCCGGACCGCGACGGCCGCCCCAAGGCCGGCCCGCGCAACCCCGGCAAGCTGGTCAACCCCGAGCTCGTCCGGCTCGCCCGCTCCGAGCTCGACCGCAACCCGCGCGACCGCTTCGGCCGCGGCCGGGGCCGCAGCATGCCCAACGGGCGCCCCGGCCGGGTCTGGACCCCGGGCCGGGTGGACGTCATCGACCGGCTCGACGCCGAGGGCCTGCTCCCCGCGATCACCTTCATCTTCAGCCGGGCCGGCTGCGAGGCCGCCGTCCAGCAGTGCCTCAGCTCCGGCCTGCGGCTCAACAAGGACGGCGACCGCGCCAGGGTCCGGGCCATCGTCGAGGAGCGCTGCGCCGACATCCCCGACGAGGACCTGCACGTCCTCGGCTACTTCGAGTGGCTGGACGGCCTGGAGCGCGGCATCGCCGCCCACCACGCCGGGATGCTGCCGCGGTTCAAGGAGGTCGTCGAGGAGCTGTTCGTGAAGGGCCTGGTCAAGGCCGTCTTCGCGACCGAGACGCTGGCCCTCGGCATCAACATGCCCGCCCGCTCGGTGGTCATGGAGAAGCTCGTCAAGTGGAACGGCGAGACCCACGCCGACGTCACCCCCGGCGAGTACACCCAGCTCACCGGCCGGGCCGGGCGGCGCGGCATCGACATCGAGGGCCACGCCGTGGTGCTCTGGCAGCGCGGCCTCGACCCGGAGGCGCTGGCCGGGCTCGCCGGCACCCGCACCTACCCGCTCAAGTCCAGCTTCCGGCCCTCCTACAACATGGCCGTCAACCTGGTCTCCCAGTTCGGCCGGCACCGCTCGCGCGAACTGCTCGAGACCTCCTTCGCCCAGTTCCAGGCGGACCGCTCGGTGGTCGGCATCGCCCGCCAGGTCCAGCGCAACGAGGAGGGCCTGGACGGCTACCGGGCGTCGATGACCTGCCACCTCGGCGACTTCGACGCGTACATGGACCTGCGCCGCCGGCTCAAGGACCGCGAGAACGAGCTCGCCCGCGAGGGCAGCAGCCAGCGCCGCGCCGCCGCCGTCGAGTCCATCGAGCGGCTCAAGCCGGGCGACGTCATCCACGTCCCCACCGGCAAGTTCGCCGGTCTGGCGCTGGTCCTCGACCCGGGCCTGCCGCCGGTCGACCGCTCCGGCCGGGGCGGTTCGCGCCACCCCGACTTCCAGGACGGACCGCGCCCGGTGGTGCTCACGGCCGAGCGGCAGGTCAAGCGCCTCGCCATGATCGACTTCCCGCACCCCGTCGTCGCCGTCGAGCGGGTGCGCATCCCGAAGTCCTTCAACCCGCGCAGCCCGCAGTCCCGCCGGGACCTCGCCTCCGCGCTGCGCACCAAGGCCGGCCACCTGGAGCCCGAGCGGTTCCGCCGCGGCCGGGCCGTCGCCGCCGACGACCCGGAGATCACCCGGCTGCGCACCGAGCTGCGCCAGCACCCCTGCCACGGCTGCGACGAGCGCGAGGACCACGCCCGCTGGGCCGAGCGCTACCACCGGCTGCACCGGGACACCGAGCTGCTGGAGCGCCGGATGCGCTCCCGCACCCACACCATCGCCCGTACCTTCGACCGGGTCTGCGGACTGCTCGCCGACCTCGGCTACCTGCAGGGCGACGCCGTCACCGAGGACGGCAAGCGGCTCGGCCGGCTCTACGGCGAGCTCGACCTGCTCGCCTCCGAGTGCATCCGCGAGGGCGTCTGGAGCGGCCTGGCCGCCGCCGAGCTCGCCGCCTGCGCCTCCGCGCTCGTCTACGAGGCCCGGCAGGCCGACGACGCCGGCGCCCCCCGGGTGCCGGAGGGCGCCGCCAAGGAGGCGCTCGGCCAGATGGTCCGGATCTGGGGCCACCTCGACGCCCTGGAGGAGCAGCACCGGATCAACACCGCCGAGGGCGTCGGCCAGCGCGAGCCCGACCTCGGCTTCGCCTGGGCCGCCTACCGCTGGGCCCTCGGCCACAGCCTGGACCAGGTCCTGCGGGACGCCGACATGCCGGCCGGCGACTTCGTGCGCTGGACGAAGCAGCTGATCGACGTCCTCGGCCAGATCCAGGACGCGGCGGGCGAGGACGTCGAGCTCCGCAGGACGGCCCGCAAGGCCGTCGACGGCCTCCGCCGCGGCATCATCGCCTACTCCTCGGTGGGCTGAGCCGCACCGGGGAGCGCGAGGGGCCCGCACGGATCGCTCCGTGCGGGCCCCTCGCGTCCGCGTCGCGCGGTCAGCGGGCGGCCAGGGCCTCCAGGACGCGGTCCAGGGAGGTGCCGAGGCCCCAGCGGGTGGAGAGCTCCTCCAGGGTCATCGGGTCCAGCGGCTCGTGCGGGAGGGCCGGGTCGAAGGCGGGGAGCGGGGCGTCCTCGGCGACCCGGACCACCGTGGGGGCGACGTCGAGGTAGCCGGCGCCCTCGACGATGTTGCGGCGGCGGGCCGGGGTGAGCTTCGAGCCGACGTCGAGGGCGGCGGCCCGGATGGCGGCGAGGTCGCCGTACTCGTTGATCAGCTGGGCGGCGGTCTTCTCGCCGATGCCCTTGACGCCGGGCAGGCCGTCGGACGGATCCCCGCGCAGGGCCGCCATGTCGGCGTACTGCGCGCCCCGCACGCCGTACTTCCCCACCAGCAGGGCGTCGTCGGTGACCTGCAGGTTGCCCATCCCCTTGACGGGATAGAGCACGGTGATCCGCCGGGCGTCGTCGACCAGTTGGAAGAGGTCGCGGTCCCCGGTGACGATCTGCACCGGGCCCGTCGCGCGGGCGGTGAGGGTGCCGATCACGTCGTCGGCCTCGTAACCGGGGGAGCCGACCCGGGCGATGCCGAGCGCGTCCAGCACCTGCTCGATCACCGGGACCTGCGGGGCGAGGGTGTCCGGCACCTCCTCCTCGCCGTCCTGGGCCGCCTCGGCGACCCGGTGGGTCTTGTACGAGGGGACGAGGTCGACCCGCCACTGCGGGCGCCAGTCGGCGTCCATGCAGGCGACCAGCTGGTCGGGGCGGTGGTCGTGGACCAGCCGGGCGATGAAGTCCAGCAGGCCGCGGACGGCGTTGACCGGCTCACCCTGCGGGGAGCGCAGGGTGTCCGGTACGCCGAAGTAGGCCCGGAAGTACAGGCTGGCGGAGTCGAGCAGCATCAGTCGGGGTGCGGTCACGCGTCAGATCATGCCGTACGGGGGCGACGGCGGGCGGTCTTCAGTGCTCGTGCGGGCCGGCGCGGTGGACCGGGCCGTGCGCGTCCGCGCAGTGCTCGGCCGACAGCTCGCCCGGGGCGGCGATCTGCAGCAGCGCGCCCGCCTCGTCCTCGCCGACGTGGTCGACCTGGAGCGTGCTGTGGGTGATGCCGTACTCGTCGGCCAGCCGCCGCTGCAGGGCGCGTCGCACGGCGTGGCAGTCGCCGCCCGGGGTGACCAGGATGTGCGCCGACAGGGCCGGCTGGTTGGAGGTGATCTCCCAGATGTGCAGGTCGTGGATCTCCTCGACCAGCGGCTGGGCGACCATCCGGTCGGCGACGGTGTCCGGGTCGATCCCGGCCGGGGCGGCCTCCAGGAAGATCCGGCCGGAGTCCCGGACCAGGCCCACGCCGGCCTTGAGCATCAGCGCGACCACGATCAGCGAGGCGATCGCGTCGGCCCGGACGAAACCGGTGGTCAGCATGACCACACCGGCGATGGCGGTGGCGACGAACGCGTAGAGGTCGGTGAGCACGTGCTGGAAGGCGCCCTCGACGTTCAGCGAGCTGCGGTTGGCCTTGGACATGCACCAGGTGGCGGCCAGGTTGACCACGATCCCGACCAGCGCGGTGATCAGGACCAGGGAGCCGGTGACCTCCGGCGGTTCGAGCAGGCGGGTGATCGCCTCGTAGCCCAGCCAGGCCGAGAGCACCAGCAGGGTCACGCCGTTGGCCTGCGCGGAGAGGATCTCGGCCCGCTTGAGCCCGTAGGTGTAGCCGCCGCGGGCCGGACGGGCGGACAGCCGCATCGCGACCAGGGCGAGGACGATCGAGGCGGCGTCGGTGAGCATGTGCGCGGCGTCGGAGATCAGGGCCAGCGACTGCGCGGCGAAGCCCACCACGACCTCGCCGGCCATGAAGACGACGATCAGGGCGAGTGCGCTGATCAACCAGCGGCGGTCGGCGTCGGCGGCGACGGCGTGCGAGTGGCCGCCGTGGCCGTGGCCGTGGCCGTGACCGCCGTGGCCGTGGGAGTGCTTGTGGTCATGCGCATGATCGTCGAGGGAGTGCTCGTGCCCGGCCATCGAAGTCCTCTCTGGACGCACGGGTGGGAGGAGACGGGCCGCGATCGCCCCGCACCCGAAGTGAACCCCAGATCGGACAAAGATCCAAAGGTTGTACTGGTGACCGTTGTCGTTGCCGTTCAGGGTGCTCCACCGGGCGGGGGAACCGGCCGCTAGAGCAGCACCGCCGCGTCCAGGTGGGCCGCGGTCGCGGCCTGGACGAGGGCCTGCATCACCCGCAGGTCCTCGCCCTGTTCCGGGTGCCACTGGACACCCAGGGTGAACCCGGGGCCCTCCACCGCCTCCACCGTGCCGTCCGGTGCGTGCGCGCCGACCCGCAGGCCGTCGCCGAGCCGGTCGACGGCCTGGTGGTGGAAGGTCGGCACCTCCAACTCGCTCTCCGGCAGCAGCCCGCCGAGCAGCGTGCCGGGCACCGGCCGCACCAGGTGGGTGCCGTACCGGCCGGGCGTCCCCGCGTGGACGTCCACCGCCACGACGTCGGGCAGGTGCTGCACGAGCGTCCCGCCGCAGACCACGTTGAGCACCTGCATGCCGCGGCAGATCCCGAGCAGCGGCATCCCCGCGGCCAGGGCGGCCCGCAGCAGCGCGACCTCCCAGCGGTCGCGCTCGGGCGAGTCCACCTCGGTCCGCGGGTGGGCGGGTTGCCCGTAGTAGGCGGGGTCGACGTCGGGCCCGCCGGCGATGACCAGTGCGTCGAGCCGGGCCAGCACCTCGGGGGCGCGCTCGGGGGCGTCGGGCGGCAGGAGGACGGCGATCCCGCCGGAGTCCTGGACGAACGCGGTGTACCGCTCGGGCACGAGGGCCACCCGGCGGTCGCGCCAGTCGCTCCAACTCGCGCCGACCACGTAGGTGCTGACGCCGATGAAAGGCCTGCGATCCATGGCGGGCATTCTCCTCCCGCACCGTTCGTTCCCCCGTCAACCACGCGTATCGGCGCGCCACACCCGCCCGCCCTCTTCCGCGCCGTCCGCCGTAGGCCGTACGGTTCGCTGTGACCGTGTGATCTCGAAGCGTGATCGAGGAGGAGGGTTCCGTCATGTCCGAGAACGGCGCCGCGGGCGCTCCGGCCCGTCCGCCGCTGACCCTGGACGAACTGCGCACGCTGGTGGACACGGGCGAGGTGCACACCGTCGCGCTCGCCTTCACCGACATGCAGGGCCGGCTGCAGGGCAAACGGTTCGCCGCCCGCTTCTTCCTGGACGAGGTCGTGGAGCACGGCGCCGAGGCCTGCGACTACCTGCTGGCCGTGGACGTGGACCTGAACACCGTGGACGGCTACGCCTTCTCCTCCTGGGCCACCGGCTACGGCGACTTCGCGATGCGCCCCGACCTCGCCACCCTGCGGCTGACCCCCTGGCAGCCGGGCACCGCGCAGGTCACCGCCGACCTGGCCCGGCACGGCGGCCACGCGGTGGACGCGGCCCCGCGCCAGATGCTGCGCCGCCAGATCGCGCGGCTGGCCGAGTACGGGCTGGCGGCCGACATCGGCACCGAGTTGGAGTTCCTGGTGTTCCGGGACACCTACGAGCAGGCCTGGCTCGGCGGCTACCGCGGCCTGACGCCCGCGAACCTCTACAACGTGGACTACTCGATGCTGGGGACGGCCCGGGTCGAGCCGCTGCTGTCCCGGATCCGCACCGAGATGGCCGGCGCGGGCCTGGTGGTGGAGTCGGCGAAGGGCGAGTGCAACCTCGGCCAGCACGAGATCGCCTTCCGCTACGCGGACGCGCTGACCACCTGCGACCAGCACAGCGTCTACAAGACCGGCGCCAAGGAGATCGCGGCGCAGCAGGGTTGCGCGCTCACCTTCATGGCCAAGTACGACGAGCGCGAGGGCAACAGCTGCCACATCCACCTGTCGCTGCGCGACGCGGTCGGCGCGCCGGCCTTCGCGGACCGAGACGGCCGGATGACCGACACCATGCGGCACTTCCTGGCCGGCCAGTTGACGGCGCTGCGCGAGTTCAGCCTGCTGTACGCGCCGAACATCAACTCCTACAAGCGGTACCGGCCGGGCTCGTTCGCGCCGACGGCGGTGGCCTGGGGCCGGGACAACCGGACCTGCGCGTACCGGGTGGTGGGCCACGGCCCGGGCCTGCGGATGGAGAACCGGGTGCCGGGCGGCGACGTCAACCCGTACCTGGCGGTGGCGGGGATGATCGCGGCGGGCCTGGACGGGCTGCAGCGGAAGCTGGAGCTGCCGGCGCCGTGCCTGGGCAACGCCTACGCGGTGGAGGAGTACGCCCGGGTGCCCGGTTCGCTGCGCGAGGCGGCCCGGTTGTGGGCGCAGAGCGAACTGGCCCGGACGGCCTTCGGGGACGACGTGGTCGACCACTACCTGAACATGGCCAGGGTCGAGCAGAGCGCGTACGACGGCTCCGTCACCGACTGGGAGCGCTACCGGTCCTTCGAGCGCCTGTGAGGCGGGCCGGCGCGCGCCCGGCCGGGGACGTCGTCATCCAGAGCGAGGAGTGGGAAGCCCGATGACCGAGAAGCACGCCGCGGTGTGCCGCCGGCTGGTCGGCCGGACCGCCGTGATCACCGGGGCGGGCAGCGGGATCGGCCTGGCGGCCGCCCGCCGGCTCGCCTCCGAGGGCGCGAAGGTGGTCTGCGCCGACCTGGACGAGGAGTCCGGCCGGGCGGCGGCCGCGGAGGTCGGCGGCCTGTTCGTGCACACCGACGTCACCGACCCGTCCATGGTGGAGGCGCTGTTCGACGAGGCGTACGAGACGTACGGGAGCGTCGACGTCGCCTTCAACAACGCGGGCGTCTCGCCGCCCGAGGACGACTCGATCCTGACCACCGGCCTGGACGCCTGGCGGAGGGTGCAGGAGGTCAACCTGACCTCGGTGTACCTGTGCTGCCGGGCGGTGCTGCCGTACATGCGCCGGCACGGGCGGGGCTCGATCATCAACACGGCCAGCTTCGTGGCGCGGATGGGGGCGGCGACCTCGCAGATCTCGTACACCGCCTCCAAGGGCGGGGTGCTGGCGATGTCCCGGGAGCTAGGCGTGCAGTTCGCGCGGGAGGGGATCCGGGTGAACGCGCTGTCGCCGGGGCCGGTGGACACCCCGCTGCTCCGGGAGCTGTTCGCGAAGGACCCGGAACGGGCCGCCCGCCGGCTGGTGCACATCCCGCTCGGCCGGTTCGCCCGGGCGGAGGAGATCGCCGCCGCGGTGGCCTTCCTCGCGAGTGACGACTCGTCGTTCATGACGGCGGGCGAGTTCCTGGTCGACGGCGGGATCTCGGGGGCGTACGTCACGCCGGTGTAGTCGCGGCGCGGAGGCCGGGCCGCTTCTCACCGTAATCTCATCGAAAACCGCCGGAATTCCCTGCATCGCTGATTTCGCGTTTATCCGCGTGCCTTTAGATTCGATGTCGTGAGCGAGCAGATTCCCGCCGGGTGGTACCCGGACCCGAAGGACACCGGCGGCGACCCGAGACCGCAGCGCTGGTGGGACGGCAGGGGCTGGACGGCCAGCACCCGGCCCGCACCCTCGGACGCCCCGGAGCCGGACGCCCCGGCCGCCGGGGCTCCGGGGCCGGAGGCCGCCGAGGAGCCCACGGTGCTGGAGGGCGAGGTGCTGGACAGCGGGCCGACCGTCCGTTACCCGGAACCGCCGCCCTTCGGCGCCGCGTACGGCACCGCCGTGCCGCTGCCCCGCAAGGCCCGCCGCCGCCCCTCCCGGCTGGTGATCGCGACGGCCGTCGCGGCGCTGCTGGGCCTGGGCGCCGGCTCGGGGATCACCTACCTGGCGATGGACGGCCACACCGGTGACCGCCCGCACCGCAGCGCCCGCCCGGCCGCGCCGTACGGCGAGAACGGCCCCTGGGGCGGCCTGCCCGGCCTCGGCGGCAACGGGCGCGGTGACAACGGCGGCGGCAGCAACGACGGCAGTGGCGGCAACGGCGGCGGGAACAACGGCAACAACGGCAGCGGCGGCCAGGGGAACGGCGGCCAGGGGAACGGCAACGGCCGGACCAGGCCCGGAGCCGGGAACGCGGTCGACGTGGTGAACCGGCTCAGCCTGCCGGTGCCCGCCGGCTGGCAGGCCGGCAACACCCCCGACGGCTACGCCTCGATCATCATCGGCACGTACGACTGCGACGGCGGTACCGGCTCCTGCTCCCTCGGCGGGGTCACCACCGGCCGGATCGCCGGCGGCGGCACGGACGCCCAGGCGGCGGCCAAGACCGACATCGAGAAGGCCGCCAAGGACGCGTACGGCGACATCACCGGCCACCAGGAGCTGAAGTCCGAGGCCGTGAAGGTCAGCGGCCGGGACGGCTACCTGGTCCGCTGGAAGGTGGACGCGCCCAAGGGCAACAACGGCTACGTGCAGACCGTCGTGTTCCCGTCCGCCGACGGCAAGGCGCTCATCTCCGTGCACTTCGGCTTCGACATCGCCGACAAGGCGCCGGACCCGGGCGTGATGGACACCATCGTCAGCGGCATCGCGGACTACCAGGGCAAGCTGCCCTCCCCGCCCGGCGGCGGCATCCCCGGGATGCCCGGTTCCGGCGGGGCCGGGGGCCCGGGCGGCACCGGGGGCACCACCACCTGAGCCACCCGCTCCTCACCCGGCGGCGGCCCGCCCGGAGAGTGCTCCGGGCGGGCCGCCGTGGTCGTTCCGCGGGCCGGGCGGGCGGCGCTCCGCAGGGCGGTGCCGCATGACGGAACCGGACCGGACGGGGGATTGGCCGGTCCGGCTCCGTGTCCGGCGTCAGGAGTCGCGTCGAACAGCCTCGACGCGACGGCGCCGGAGCACCATGCCGGCCCAGCCGACGCCGATCGCGGCGGCGCCGGCCAGCAGCAGCGGACCGGTGGCCGAGGTGCCGACGGCCGCCGAGGCGGTCGGGATCACCGCGCCCGCGGGGGAGTTCGGGTCCCCGCCGTGGCCGTGGTGGGCGACCGTGGACCGGGGCGCGTCGGCCGCGATCTGGGCGTCGCTGGGCGCGGCCGGGGCCTGCGCGGCGAGCGCCGACACGGCCTGGGTGCCGGCCGCGGCGGTGGCGCCGAAGTCGACGTCGGAGCAGCTGTAGAACGCCTCCGGACTGTCGCTGCGCTGCCACACCGTGTAGAGCAGCTGGCGGCCGGTGCGCTGCGGCAGGGTGCCGGCGTAGCTGTAGTAGCCGTCGGTGGCGGTGCGGGTGACCTGCACCTGGGCGACCGGGGTCGGGTCGAGGTCCGACCACTTCAGCGGCTTGGTGGCGTCGTAGCCCGGCTTGGTGATGTAGACGGTCTGGGTGCCGAGGTGCGGCGCGGTGGTGCGGAACTGGAAGGTGAAGGCGCCGGCCTTGACCGGGGTGGCCGGCCAGTCGGTGCGCGGCCAGTCGAGGGCCTTGTACTTGTCGCGGTTGGCCGAGCAGAGCTTGCCGTCCGGGATCAGTGCCTGGTGGTTGCCGGCGGCGTTGGCGATGTTGACCTCGTTCCAGTCGTACAGCGGCTGGGTGCCGCTGGCGGCGACGAGGTCCTTGCAGACCTGGGAGACGGGGTGCTCGGGGCCTTCCGCGTAGCAGGCCGCGATCCGGCTGACCGGGTTGGTCATGGTGCCGTGGGCGCTGGCGGTGCCGGCGGTGGACACGGCCACCGAGAGGACCGCGGCGCCGACCACGCCCACGGACAGGGCGCTTCGCTTGATGGACATGGGGTGGGGACTCCTTGACCGTCGTTCCGGGCGGGTGTGGGGGAGCGGACACGCCTGCCCGTTCGGGGGCGCCGGCCCGGACGGCGGCCCCCGGCCAGAGCGTATGATTGGTCTGGACCAGCTGGCAATAGCCCTGCGTGTCACGCTTTCTGACGGACAGTACGGCCTGGAGCAGTGCAAAGGCCCGACGGATCACCCGGGTTAGGCGATCCATCGGGCCCGCTTAAGACTGCGGAAAGGTCAGCGCTCCAGCTTGTGGATGATGCCGGCCTGGATGACGCTCTCGTTGAAGGTCGAGCCCCCGCTGATCGTGTTGGTGATGTACGTCGCGCCGGGCTCCGGCGCCGGCGCCGGGCTGAACTCGTCAAGGATCGCGCGGAGTTCGGCGACCATGGCCGGATCGTCGGCCAGCAGCCGGCGCAGCTTCGGCTCCCACTCGCCCTGCGCGCTCCGGGCGGCGGCCTCGCCGTCCCCCTCCTGCGCCGCGACCAGGTCGGCCCGGGTCTCCTCCAGCGCCTCGGAGACCGACTCGGCCCGGCGGCCGAACATCGCGGCGACCCTCGGCCTGACCCGGTCCCAGGCCGAGGTGACCATGAGGCCCGCCAGCGCGGTCGCACCCCTCGTCGCAATCTCCGTGATCTCGGCGTCCATGCCGCTCCCCTCGTCGCTGCCCGCGGTGTCGCCACCACGGTAGAGCACGGAACTGACGCGCGGTCAGAGAAAGGCCTTCCCCTCGCCCCGGTAGGTGGGGACGGTCCGCACGACCCGGTCCCCCTCGATCAGGTGCAGCTCCGCGAAGCGCTCGCACAGCTCGCCCGCCTTGGCGTGCCGGAACCACACCCGGTCGCCGATCAGCAGGTCGTCGGCGGCCGCGCCGAGCAGCGGGGTCTGCACCTCGCCGGCGCCCTCCATCGGGTCGTAGCGCAGCCCGTGCGGCAGGTACGGCTCCGGGGAGCGGTCCTGGCCGGCCGCGCCGGACGCCGGGTAGCCGCCGCCGAGCACCGTCACCACGCCGACCCCGGGCCGGCGCACCACGGGCTGGCCGAACAGCGCGGCCGGACGGCCCCGGAAGGAGCGGTAGTTGTCGAACAGCCGGGGCTGGTAGAGCCCGGAGCCGGCGGCCACCTCGGTGACGGCGCGCTCGGCCACCGTGGACTCCACGCTGCCGGTGCCGCCGCCGTTGACGAACTCCAGCTCGGCCACCCGCCGCAGCCGCCGCACCACCGCCGCGCGCCGTTCGGCGAGTTCGGCGCGGGAGCGGTCCTGCATCAGCCGGATCAGCCGGGAGCGCACCGGGCGCCCCGGCAGGCGGTCGCCCACCCCGGCGACGTGCCCCTCGTACGCCATCAGGCCGACCACCCGGAAACCCCGGCGCTGCTGGACGAGTTCGGCGAAGGCGCCGAGGTCCTCGGGGGTGCGCAGCGGGGAGCGCCGGGCGCCGACCCGCACGCGGCCGCCGAGCAGGTGGAGCGCGGTGTCCAGCTCCAGGCAGACCCGCACCTCGGCGTCGCCGCCGCGGGCCTTGTCGATCAGGTCCAGCTGGGCGGGGTCGTCGAGGACGACGGTGACCTCGCGGGCGAGCTCCGGGTCGGCGGTGAGTTCGGCGTAGCCGGACCGGTCGGCGGAGGGGTAGGCGAGCAGGACGTCGCGCACGCCGGTGCGGGCCAGCCAGAGCGACTCGTCGAGGGTGAAGCTCATCACCCCGGCGAAGCCGTCGAGGGCCAGTACCCGGTCCAGCAGGGCCCGGCAGCGCACCGACTTGCTGGCGACCCGGACCGGCTTGCCGGCGGCCCGGCGCACCAGGTCGGCGGCGTTGGCGTCGAAGGCCGCGAGGTCGACGACGGCCACCGGCCCGTCCAGGTGTGCGGTGGCCCGGTCGTACCGGAGGCGGTCGGAGACCGGGGCGGGGGCATCGAGGATGACCATGGGCGCAGGGTGCCACACCGCGCTACCGGTGGGTAGGCCCCGCGTGCAGGGAAATGGGACCGCCCGGGTGCGGTGGCATAGGCTCGGACGGGTGGACCGCAAAGACTTCTCCAACCCGGCGTTCGTCGGCAAGAGCATCCCGAACCCCGGCTTCGGCGAGGACGACGGCACCGCCGACCCGGCCCTCGCCGACGCGCTGGCCCGCTGGTCGCAGGACCGCGCGGCGGAGCCCGCGGTGCTGGCGGCGCTGACCCCCACCCGGCTGATGGTCCCGATCGTCGCCCTGCTCGGCGAGGTCGAGGTCGACGAGCACGGGCACAAGCACGACAAGAGCAGCGACATGGCCGTCCCGGTGCTGGAGGCGCCCGACGGCCGCCGCGCGCTGCCGGCCTTCACCTCGCTGGAGACGATGGCCCGCTGGCGGGCCGACGCCCGGCCGGCGCCGGTGGCGGCCCCGCAGGCGGCGATGGTGGCCTTCTCCGAGCGCGCCGACACCCTGCTGGTCGACCCGGCCGGCCCGGTCCCCTACCGGCTGGAGGGGGCCCGGCTCCGGGCGCTGGCGGAGAACCGCCCCTACCTGCCGCCGGTGCGCGACCCCGAGGTGCGCGAGGCGGTGCGGGCGCTGCTGGCGGCCGAGCCGCAGGTGGTCACCGGGCTGCTGGCGGCCTCCGAGGGCTCGGACGGGGTGCTCGCGGTGGTCCTCGACGCGGCGCTGGACCAGGCGGGCGTGCAGGCGGCCGCGCAGCGCGTCGGCCGGGCGGTGGCCGGGGACCCGCTGCTGCGGGTGCGGCTCGACCGAGGCCTCGACCTGGCGGTGCTGCCGGCGACGGCGCAGCTGCCCGGCGAGCCGCTGTACCGGCGGTAGCGCACCCCGCGCCCTCGTGGACGGAACGGCGAGGACCCGCCCGCTCGGGTGAGCGGGCGGGTCCTCGGCCGGCGGCGTCAGGAGTAGACGGGCCCGGTGAACTTCTCGCCCGGGCCGGCGCCCGGCGCGTCCGGGACGAGCGAGGCCTCGCGGAAGGCCAGCTGCAGCGAGCGCAGGCCGTCCCGCAGCGGGGCCGCGTGGAAGTTGCTGATCTCCGGGGCGCCGGCGGTGACCAGCCCGGCCAGGGCGGTGATCAGCTTGCGCGCCTCGTCGAGGTCCTTGTCCTTCTCGCCGCCCTCGGCCAGGCCGCACTTGACCGCCGCGGCGCTCATCAGGTGCACGGCGACGGTGGTGATCACCTCGACGGCCGGGACCTCGGCGATGTCCCGGGTGAGGTCGTCGAAGCCGATCGCGTCGTCGTCCGCGCCGGGGGTCTGGGTGGGCTCGGTGCTCAAGGGGGGCTCGTTCCGTCGTGGCGTTTGTCCGTACCCCTGGAGCGTACAAGGGCCCGGATCGCGCCCCGGCGGGCAGTGCGGCGGGCGGTGCGGCGGGGCGGAATAGCGTTCGACTCCGCAGCGCTGTATGCTTCGAGACTGACCGGCCGGGATCCCTCAGGGGTGCCTGGCCAGCAAGTGGAGGCTCCACTCAGGAGGCCCGAGAGGGCAACCGCGAAAGTCTCCCACCTGATCGGCCTCGCGGTCGACGGGTCCCGGTCCGCGACGGGCGCCACGGCGCCGAGTCGCCGCAGCGCTCCTCACCAGGGCGCCGCCCCCGGTTGTGTGGAGCCCCGCTTGTACCGAGCGGGGCTTTTTTCGTGTCGCGGTGCACACGGTGCCGAAGGTACCGGGCAGCGCAGCACGAATGAAGCCCCGCCCAGTGGTCGAGTCCACTACGTGCGACCGCCGTCCGACGGCCGCATCGCAGAAGGTGCAACCGAGGAGGCCCCATCAGCACCGAGCCCCGCATCAACGACCGGATTCGCGTTCCGGAGGTGCGACTCGTCGGTCCCAGCGGCGAGCAGGTCGGCATCGTGCCGCTTGCGAAGGCGCTGGAGCTCGCGCAGGAGTACGACCTCGACCTGGTCGAGGTCGCGGCGACCGCCCGGCCGCCGGTGTGCAAGCTCATGGACTACGGCAAGTTCAAGTACGAGTCGGCCATGAAGGCCCGTGAGGCGCGCAAGAACCAGGCGCACACGGTCATCAAGGAGATGAAGCTCCGGCCGAAGATCGACCCGCACGACTATGACACCAAGAAGGGTCACGTCGTCCGGTTCCTCAAGCAGGGCGACAAGGTCAAGATCACGATCATGTTCCGTGGTCGTGAGCAGTCCCGCCCCGAGCTGGGCTTCCGTCTGCTGCAGCGGCTCGCCGACGACGTCCAGGAGCTGGGCTTCGTGGAGTCGTCGCCGAAGCAGGACGGCCGAAACATGATCATGGTTCTCGGCCCGCACAAGAAGAAGACCGAGGCCATGGCCGAGGCCCGCGCCCTCGCCGACGCCCGCAAGGCCGAGCGTCAGGGCCGCACCGTCGGCTCCGACGCCGCCCCCGCGGACGAGGACGACGTGGCGGCGGCCGACGAGGCCGTGACCGAGGCGCAGGACGCCCCGGCCGAGGCGCCGGCCGCCGAGGCCGACGCTCCGGTCGAGCAGCCGGCCGCCCCCCAGGGCGCCTGAGCCCCAGGGCCCAGGCAGTCCGGGGGTCGGCCCCCAGGGTGACGGGGCGTCCCGCCCGGTCACGCAGATCCATCCAGTTCACGCCCGCGTGGTGCAGGCCGCGCGGGCGTGAACGGGACCGACGAGGAGATACGGCGAAATGCCGAAGCAGAAGACGCACAGTGGCGCCAGCAAGCGCTTCAAGATCAGTGGCTCTGGCAAGGTGCTGCGCGAGCGCGCCGGCCGCCGCCACCTCCTGGAGCGCAAGCCCTCGACGCTGACCCGCAAGCTGGCCGGGACGATCGAGATGGCCCCCGCTGACGCCAAGAAGATCAAGAAGCTTCTCGGCAAGTGATCGCCCTCCCGCCCGGCGCGAGCCGTGAGCGGGGCAGCTGATCCTTCCCGACCCATTCGAATGACGGACCACGTGAAGTAGTCCGTGGTCCTACCCAAGGAGTAATCAAGTGGCACGCGTCAAGCGGGCAGTGAACGCCCACAAGAAGCGCCGGGTCATCCTGGAGCGCGCCAGCGGCTACCGGGGCCAGCGCTCGCGCCTGTACCGCAAGGCCAAGGAGCAGGTCACCCACTCGCTGGTCTACAACTTCAACGACCGCAAGAAGCGCAAGGGCGACTTCCGTCAGCTGTGGATCCAGCGCATCAACGCTGCGGCCCGTGCCAACGGCATCACCTACAACCGCTTCGTGCAGGGCCTGAAGGCCGCCAGCGTCGAGATCGACCGCAAGATGCTGGCCGACCTGGCCGTCAACGACCCGGGTGCGTTCGCCTCCCTGGTCGAGGTGGCCCAGAAGGCGCTGCCGGCCGACGTGAACGCCCCCAAGGCCGCCGCCGACGCCGCCTGATCTCCCCGGATCAGTTGAGCTCCGACCGGACCCGCAGGCACTCCTGCGGGTCCGGTTCTGCATTCCCCGCCGCGTTCGCCCGGCGCGGACCCTCAGCGTCACCCGTCACAGAGAACGAGACCATGCCGAGCACCGAGACCCCCCTGCTCACCTCCCTGCGCTCGCCGCGCGTCGTCGCCGCCCGCCGGCTCGCCAAGCGGAACCAGCGCACCAAGGAGCGCCGGTTCCTGGCCGAGGGCCCGCAGGCCGTCCGGGAGGCCGTGGCCTTCGGCCGGCTGCCGGACTCGGCCGACCACGCCGTGGTCGAGGTGTACGTGACCCCGGAGGCCGCCGAGCGGCACGCCGGCATCGTCGAGGAGGCCCTGGCCGAGGGGCTGCCGGTGCTGACCGCCACCGACGAGGTGATCGCCGACATCTGCGACACGGTGACCCCGCAGGGCATCGTGGCGCTCTGCCGCTTCATCGACACGCCGTTCGCCGAGGTGCTCAGGGCCCGCCCGAAGCTGGTCGCCGTGCTCGCCCACGTCCGCGACCCCGGCAACGCGGGCACCGTGCTGCGCACCGCCGACGCGGCCGGCGCGGACGCCGTGGTGCTCACCGACGCCTCCGTGGACCTCTACAACCCCAAGGCCGTCCGGGCCTCCGTCGGCAGCCTGTTCCACCTGCCGGTGGCCGTCGGCGTGCCGATCGAGGAGGCCGTCGCGCAGCTGCGGGCGGCCGGCGTCCGGGTGCTCGCCGCGGACGGTGCGGGGGAGCGCGACCTCGACCAGGAGCTCGACGAGGGCACCCTGGGCGCGCCCGGCGCGTGGGTCTTCGGCAACGAGGCGTGGGGGCTCCCGGAGGAGACCCGCGCGCTCGCCGACGAGGTGGTCCGGGTGCCGATCCACGGGCACGCCGAGAGCCTCAACCTGGCCACCGCCGCGGCCGTCTGCCTGTACGCCTCGGCCCGGGCGCAGCGATCGCCCGGGGGCTGCCGCGCGAACGTCTGACCCGCGCGCCGGGGCGCCGTCCGCCGGACACGCCCCGCGACGCGCCCGGATCACCCCGTTGCAGGCCCTACTGCCGGGGGCTGCGAGGCGCTAGGGTCTGCCTCTGTGGGGGGAACGGCACGGTGGGTAATCGGGGAGGACACCCATGGTCGGCAGCGGGCCAGAGCTCGACCCGGACGACCTGCCGGACGGCCTGGTGGTCGCCGACGCGACGGGCCTGGTGGTCCGCTTCAACCGGGCCGCGGCCCGGCTGACCGGCGTGCTCCCGCGGGCCGCGCTCGGCCGGCCGCTCGATGACGTCCTCCCGCTGGAGGACCTCGACGGCCGCCGCTGGTGGCAGCTGACCGACCCGTACGGCGGCCTGGCCATCCGCACCGGCCAGCCCGAGCGCAACCTGCTGCTGCCCGGCGGCCGGGAGGTGCTGGTCTCCGCCCGCTACGTCCGGCCCGTGCCGCTGGCGCCGCCGGAGCGCCTGGTGATCGCGCTGCGCGGCACCGAGGCCCGGCGCCGCACCGAGCGCAGCCACGCCGAGCTGATCGCCACCGTCGCCCACGAGCTGCGCTCGCCGCTGACCAGCGTCAAGGGCTTCACGGCGACCCTGCTGGCCAAGTGGGAGCGGTTCACCGACGGGCAGAAGCGGCTGATGCTGGAGACCGTCGACGCCGACGCCGACCGGGTCACCCGGCTGATCGCCGAGCTGCTGGACATCTCCCGGATCGACGCCGGGCGGCTGGAGCTGCGCAAGCAGGTCGTCGACCTGGCCGCCGCGGTGCGCCGGCACGTCGAGCGCAAGGTCGCCACCGGCATCCCCGAGGAGCGCTTCGACGTCCGGATCGGCGAGCCGCTGACCGTCCTGTGGGCCGACCCAGACAAGGTCGACCAGGTGCTGGCCAACCTGCTGGAGAACGCGGTCCGGCACGGCGAGGGGACCGTCACGATCGAGGTCGCCCCCGCCAAGGAGGTCGTCGAGGCGCCGGCCTGGGAGCGCTCCGGCACCCCTCCGCGCGTCGTCGAGGGCACCGCGGTGACCGTCAGCGACGAGGGCGGCGGCATCCCCGAGGAGGCCGTGCCGCGGGTCTTCACCCGCTTCTGGCGCGGCTCCAAGCGCGGCGGCACCGGCCTCGGCCTCTACATCGTCAAGGGCATCGTGGAGGCCCACGGCGGCTCCATCCGGGTCGACCGCGCCCCCGGCGGCGGCGCCCGGTTCCGTTTCATCCTGCCCGCAGGGATCCCCGACTTCATGCTGTAGGCCCGCTCCGGACGGGCAGCGCGGCGGTCGCGCTACGCGCTGCGACTACACTCGACCTTTGGCGTTTGCGCCACGCCCTGCGCGGCTGAGCCGCGGACACCCTCCCGTGAGCCCCTCCGGTGAACGGAGACGGCCTGCCCGTGCCCCGGCCCCGCCGGGCGTGCCGCCACGGCGCGCACCCTTACCTGAGCACGGACGAGCAGGAGCACGGGAAAGATAGAGATGTCGGCACCCAACAAGTCGTACGACCCGGTCGAGGTCGAGGCCCTCAAGCCCGAGGTGGTGGAGCAGGCGCGGGACGAGGCCGTCGCCGCCTTCGCCGCCGCCAGCACGCTCGACGAGCTGAAGCAGGCCAAGGTCGCCCACACCGGCGACCGCTCCGCGCTCTCCCTCGCCAACCGCGAGATCGGCGCCCTGCCCCCGCACGCCAAGGCCGCCGCCGGCAAGCTGATCGGCCAGGCCCGCGGCGCCGTCAACCAGGCCCTCGCCCGGCGGCAGGCCGAGCTGGAGGCGGAGCGTGACGCCCGCGTGCTGGTCGAGGAGGCGGTGGACGTCACCCTGCCGTACGACCGCGCCCCGCGCGGCGCCCGGCACCCGCTGACCACGCTGGCCGAGCGCATCGAGGACACCTTCGTCGCGATGGGCTACCAGGTCGCCGAGGGCCCCGAGGTCGAGGCCGAGTGGCTCAACTTCGACGCCCTCAACCTGGGCCCGGACCACCCGGCCCGCTCGATGCAGGACACCTTCTTCGTCCGGGCCCCGGACGGCTCCGC
Source organism: Kitasatospora sp. NPDC051705 (assembly GCF_044453265.1). Classification (NCBI taxonomy): domain Bacteria; kingdom Bacillati; phylum Actinomycetota; class Actinomycetes; order Kitasatosporales; family Streptomycetaceae; genus Kitasatospora; species Kitasatospora sp. NPDC051705. The sequence continues at coordinate 99,288 of NZ_JBITCO010000014.1, forward strand.
CGACTCCGGCGTGGTGCTGCGCACCCAGACCTCCCCGGTCCAGGCCCGCACCCTGCTGGACCGCGAGCCCCCGGTCTACGTGGTCTGCCCCGGCCGGGTGTACCGCACCGACGAGCTGGACGCCACCCACACCCCGGTGTTCCGCCAGGTCGAGGGCCTCGCCGTGGACGAGGGCATCACCTTCGCCGACCTCAAGGGCACCATCGAGGTGCTCGTCGAGAAGCTCATCGGCGGCGGCCTGGAGCTGCGCTGGCGCCCCTCGTACTTCCCGTTCACCGAGCCGAGCGCCGAGATCGACCTGCAGTGCTTCGTGTGCCGCGGCGAGAGCGTCGGCAACCCGGACCGCCCGTGCCGCACCTGCTCCTCCGAGGGCTGGATCGAGCTCGGCGGCTGCGGCGTCGTCAACCCGCGGGTGCTGGTCGCCTGCGGCGTCGACCCCGACCGCTACAGCGGGTTCGCCTTCGGCCTGGGCCTGGAGCGGATCCTGATGAATCGTCACAACGTCGCCGACATGCGCGACATGGTCGAGGGTGACGTGCGCTTCACCCTTCCGTTCGGGATGGAGATCTGATGCGCGTCCCGCTTTCCTGGCTGCGCGAGTACGTCGACCTGCCGGCCGGCGAGACCGGCCGTGACGTGGCCGAGCGCCTGGTCCGGGCCGGCCTGGAGGTCGAGACCGTCGAGCAGCTCGGCGGCGACCTCAAGGGCCCGCTGGTGGTCGGCGAGGTGCTCTCCATCGAGGAGCTGACCGGCTTCAAGAAGCCGATCCGGCACTGCTTCGTCAACGTCGGCGACGCCAACGGCACCGGCGCGCCGCAGGAGATCGTCTGCGGCGCCAGCAACTTCGCCGTCGGCGACAAGGTCGTCGTGGTCCTCCCGGGCGCCGTGCTGCCCGGCCCCTTCCCGATCGCGGCCCGCCAGACCTACGGCCGGACCTCGGCCGGCATGATCTGCTCCGCGCGCGAGCTCGGCATGGGCGACGACCACAACGGCATCATCGTGCTGCCGCCGGAGTTCGAGCCCGGCACCGACGCGATCGAGCTGCTCCAGCTCGTCGACGAGGTGCTGGACATCGCCGTCACCCCGGACCGCGGCTACTGCCTGTCCATGCGCGGCGTCGCCCGCGAGGCCGCCGCCGCGTACGGGCTGCCGCTGGCCGACCCGGCGCTGCTCGACGTGCCGCCGGCCAACTCCTTCGGCTACCTGGTCAAGGTCAACGACCCGGCTGGCTGCGACCGCTTCGTGGCCCGCACCGTCGTCGGCGTCGACCCGGACGCGGCGTCCCCGATCTGGCTGCAGCGCCGCCTGCAGAAGGCGGGCATCCGGCCGATCTCGCTGACCGTCGACATCACCAACTACGTGATGCTGGAGGTCGGCCAGCCGCTGCACGCCTACGACCGGCAGCGCGTCGACGGCCCGACCACGGTCCGCCGGGCGGAGCAGGGCGAGACCCTCACCACCCTGGACGGGGTCACCCGCAAGCTCGACGCCGAAGACCTGCTGATCTGCGACAACAGCGGCCCGATCGGCCTGGCCGGTGTCATGGGCGGCGCCTCCACCGAGATCCTCGACCCGGCCGCCGGGCCGGGCACCACCGAGGTGATCATCGAGGCCGCGCACTTCGACCCGGTCTCCATCGCCCGCTCGGCCAAGCGGCACAAGCTGCCCTCCGAGGCGTCCAAGCGCTTCGAGCGCGGCGTCGACCCGGAGGCCGCCCGCGCGGCCGCGCAGCGCGCCGTCGACCTGCTGGTCCTGATCGCCGGCGGCACCGCCGAGGCCGGGGTCACCGACATCGCCGCCCCGCACCCGGTGCGCACCATCACCATCGCCGCCGACCTGCCCGACCGGGTCGCCGGCACCGAGTACGGCCGCGAGACCGTCACCCGGCGCCTGCAGGAGATCGGCTGCTCGGTCGCGGGCGCCGACGTCCTCGAGGTCACGCCGCCGACCTGGCGCCCCGACCTCACCGACCCGTACGACCTCGCCGAGGAGGTCATCCGGCTCGAGGGCTACGACAACGTCCCGGCCCGGATGCCCGACGTGCCGCCGGGCAAGGGCCTGACCGAGGCCCAGCGCACCCACCGCCGGATCGGCGTCGCGCTGGCCGGGTCCGGCTACGTCGAGGTCAACAACTACCCGTTCCTCGGCACGGCCGCCTTCGATGCGCTCGGCCTGGAGCCGGACGACCGTCGCCGGCGCACCGTCCAGCTGGTCAACCCGCTGAACGACGAGGAGCCGGCGCTGCGCACCACGCTGCTGCCGGGCCTGCTCGGCGCGCTGCGCCGCAACGTCGGCCGGGGCAACACCGACCTGGCGATCTACGAGACCGGTACCGTCTTCCTGCCGAAGGACGAGCTGACCGTGGCCCCGCGGCCGTCGGTCGAGCGCCGGCCCAGCGACGAGGAGCTGGCCGCGCTCGACGCCGCGCTGCCGGACCAGCCGCGCCGGGTCGCCGCCGCCCTCGCGGGCGAGCGGCTGCCGTCCGGCTGGTGGGGCCAGGGCGCCGGCGCCTCCTGGGCGGACGCCGTCGAGGCGGCCCGCACGGTGGCCCGCGCGGCCGGCGTCGAGCTGACCGTCCGCCAGGGGCAGCAGGCGCCCTGGCACCCGGGCCGCTGCGCCGAGCTGGTCGTCTCGGGCACCGACCGGGTGGTCGGCCACGCCGGCGAGCTGCACCCGCGGGTCGTGAAGGCGCTGGGCCTGCCGGCCCGCACCAGCGCGATGGAGGTCGACATCGACCTGCTCACCGCCGACGGTGCCGTGAAGGTCGACGGGCCGGCCGTCTCCGGGTTCCCGGTGGCCACCCAGGACGTCGCCCTGATCGTCGACACGGCCGTCCCGGCCGCCGAGGTCGAGGCCGCGCTGCGTTCGGGCGCGGGTGAACTGCTGGAGGCCATCCGGCTGTTCGACGTCTTCACCGGCGAGCAGGTCGGCGAGGGCAAGAAGTCGCTGGCGTACGCGCTGCGCTTCCGCGCGGCGGACCGCACGCTGACCGCCGACGAGGCGACCGCCGCCCGCGAGGCGGCCGTCGCCGAGGCCGTCGCCCGCACCGGCGCGGTGCTGCGCGGCGCCTGATCCCGCAGGCCCCGAAGGGCCCCGCCCGGACCGACCGGTCCGCGCGGGGCCCTTCGGCGTTCGCGGCGCGGCCGGCGCGCGTCCGGGGGCTCGGGCCGGGGTTTCGGTCGGGGCTCCGGGCCGGCGTCCGGCGGGTTGACGAACCGTCACCGGCTCAGCTTAACTCTTTCCCTATGGAAGTAGATAAAACGGGTGACCAGCCCTCTCCCATCGAGTTCCGTCTGGACCCGGCCTCCGGCGTCCCGACCTACCTGCAGCTGGTCCAGCAGGTCGAACAGGCGCTGCGGATGGGCTGGTTGACGGAGGGGGACCAGCTGCCCCGGGTGCGCGAGGTCGTGGCGGGGCTGGCGATCAACCCCAACACCGTGCTCAAGGCGTACCGCGAGCTGGAGCACCGCGGGCTGGCGGCCGGCCGCCGCGGTCAGGGCACCTTCGTGCGCGGGCTGCCCGCCGGGGTGGTGCCGCTGCGCGAACGGGCCGCGCTGCGCGCGGGGTTGATCGACTGGATGCGCTCGGCACACGCCGCCGGGCTGGACGAGGGGGGGATGGTCGCCGTGTTCGAGGACGCGCTGCGCGACCTGCGCGAGGGACGCGACGGGGTGGTCGCGTGATGGCCGGGGACACCGTGATCGACTGCGGCGGGATCGGCAAGCGCTACCGCCGCTCCTGGGCGCTGCGGGACTGCCACCTCGCCGTCCCCGCCGGGCACGTGGTGGCCCTGGTCGGTCCGAACGGCGCGGGCAAGACCACCCTGCTGAGCCTCGCCGCCGGCCTGAGCCTGCCCAGTGAGGGCGCGCTGACCGTCCTGGGCGGCCGGACCCCGGGCTCCCCGGAGGCGCTGGACCGGATCGGCTACGTCGCCCAGAACGCCGCCCTCTACCCGGGCCTGCGGGTGCGCGACCTGCTGGCGATGGGCGGCCACCTCAACCGCCGCTGGGACGCCGCCCGGGCCCGGACCCACCTGGCGGACCTCGGCATCCCGCCGGACCGGAAGTACGGCCGGCTCTCCGGCGGCCAGCAGGCGCAGGTCTCGCTCGCACTGGCCCTCGCCAAGCGCCCCGAACTCCTGCTTCTCGACGAGCCGTTGGCAGCGCTCGACCCGCTGGCCCGGCACGACTTCATGGCCGCGCTGCTGAGCGCCGTGGCCGAGGACGGCCTGTCCGTGGTGTTCTCCTCGCACGCCGTCAACGAGCTGGAGCAGAGCTGCGACTACCTGGTGGTGCTCGGCGGCGGCCGGGTCCAGGTGGCGGGCGAGGTGGACGACCTGCTGGCCGGCCACCGGATGCTGACCGGCCCGACCGGGGAGGCGGACGGCGTCGCCGCCCGGCTGCCGGTGGTCCGCGACCGCCGGGCCGGAGCCCAGTCGCACCTGCTGGTGCGCACCGGCGGCGTGGACGCCCCGGTGTCCGGCGGGTGGCGTCAACAGCGCGTCGGCCTGGAGGAGCTGGTCCTCGCCTACCTGCGCGAGCCGACCGCCTCCGCCCTCCCCGGCCCGCGCGGGGCCGTCCGCCCCAACGAGAAGGTGCTGCTGCCGTGAGTTCGACCACCATCGCGCCGTCCCGGTCCGCCGTGCTGCGGGCGGCCGGGCTGCGCCACCGGCCTTCCCTGCGGACGCTCCTGCTCGTGCTGGCCGCCCTGGCCGCCCTGCTGGCCGTCACGGGGTACCGGCTGCACGCGGGGCTCGACCGCTCCGGCGCGGGCGGGTGCGACATGGCGCTGCGCGCCTGCAACGAGCACTGGAAGGAGTTCCTGCGCGGGTACGGCGCCGAGCTGGCGTTCGGCGGGAACGTCACCTACTTCCTCGGCGGCGCGCTCGGGGCCTTCGTCGGGGCGCCGCTGCTGGCCCGGGAGTTCGAGCACGGCACGGTGCGCTTCGCCTGGACCCAGGGGGCCGGGCGCACCCGGTGGACGGTCGGCGGGCTGCTCGTCGCCGGCGGTGTCCTGGCCGTCGCGACGGCCCTGCTGGCCACGGTGCTCCGCTGGTGGATCGCGCCGCTGGCGGCGGAGTCGGGCCGGTTCTCGCCACTGGTGTTCGCGAGCGCCCCGCCCGCCCTGGTGGGCCGGGTGCTGCTGGTGTTCGCGTTGTCCGCGCTGGCGGGCGCGGTGCTGCGGCGGACGGTGGTGGCGGTGGGGGTCGGCGTCGTGGCCTCGGTGGTGACCACGCTGGTCGCCGAGTCCCTGCGGTTCCACTACCTCCCGCCGCTGCAGGACACCGTGCACACGCTGGCGCAGAGCTCGGTCGACCACCGCTGGGAGGGCGCCGTCTGGGCGACCGACCCGGGCGGTGCCCGGCTGGACCTCGGCCGGCTCTACGACCTGGCGGGCGACTACTACGGCGCGCAGAAGCTGGTGACCGACGGGGGCTACGCCGTGCACGAGACCTACCAGCCGGACGGCCGCTACTGGCCCTTCCAGCTCATCGAGTTCGGCTGGACGGCGCTGCTGGCGGTGGTGCTGTGCGCGGTGACGGTCCGGTGGGTGCGCCGCCGCGCGGCCTGAGGCCGATTTTGAGGAGATTCCGTCAAAGGCCTTGCGGGGCTGGGGGTCGAGGGCGCTACCGTCACGTTAGGAAAGTTTCCTAACCCCCCGAGGAAACGGAGCGTTCACATGCGCCCTCAGCCCCGCCGCGCCCTCCGCATAGCCCTCGCCGCCGCCCTGGTGGCCGTGCCCGCCACGGTCGCGGCCGCCTCCGCCCAGGCCGCGCCGGCACCCGCGACGTCCGTCCGGCTCGCGGGAGTCGGCCTGGACGACCCGCACAAGAAGGACATCGCGATGCAGCTGGTGTCCAGCGCCGAGAACTCCTCGCTGGACTGGAAGGCCCAGTACAAGTACATCGAGGACATCGGCGACGGACGCGGCTACACCGCCGGCATCATCGGGTTCTGTTCCGGCACCGGCGACATGCTCGAGCTCGTCCAGCACTACACCGACCTCAAGCCCGGCAACGTCCTCGCCAAGTACCTGCCGGCCCTCAAGAAGGTCAACGGCAGCGACTCCCACGCCGGCCTGGGCGCGGCCTTCGAGAAGGACTGGGCCGCCGCCGCCAAGGACACCGTCTTCCAGCAGGCCCAGAACGACGAGCGCGACCGGGTGTACTTCAACCCCGCCGTCAAGCAGGCCAAGGCGGACGGCCTGCGCGCGCTCGGCCAGTTCGCCTACTACGACGCCATCGTCATGCACGGCCCCGGCAACAGCTCGGACAGCTTCGGCGGCATCCGCGCGGCCGCCATGAAGAAGGCCAAGACCCCCGCCCAGGGCGGCGACGAGGCCACCTACCTCAAGGCCTTCCTCGACGCCCGCAAGGTGGTCATGAAGAAGGAGGAGGCCCACTCCGACACCAGCCGGGTCGACACCGAGCAGACGGTGTTCCTGAACGCCAGGAACTTCGACCTCAACCCGCCGCTGAAGTGGAAGGTCTACGGCGACAGCTACAGCATCAACAGCTGACCCGGAGCCCGAAGGGGCCCGGGGGCGGTCGTCCGCCCCCGGGCCCCTCCGCGTGCGGGGCGCCCGTGCTCAGGCGCTCGCGGTGTAGTCGTAGAAGCCGCGGCCCGACTTGCGGCCCAGCAGGCCCGCGTCGACCATCCGGGACAGCAGCGGGGGAGCGGCGTACAGCGGCTCCTTGTACTCGTCGTACATCGACTCGGCGATCGACACGATGGTGTCCAGGCCGATCAGGTCGCACAGCCGAAGCGGGCCCATCGGGTGGGCGCAGCCGGCCTCCATGCCCTTGTCGATGTCCGAGGCGGTGGCCACGCCCGACTCGAACATCCGCACCGCGGACAGCAGGTAGGGCACCAGCAGCGCGTTGACCACGAAGCCGGCCCGGTCGCGGGCGCGGATCGGGTCCTTGCCGAGCACCTGGGAGGCGAAGGCCTCGACCCGCTCGGTGGTGGCCGCCGAGGTGGTGAGCGTCGGGATGACCTCGACCAGCTTCTGCACCGGCGCCGGGTTGAAGAAGTGCAGGCCGATGACCTGCTCCGGGCGGGAGGTGGCGGCGGCCAGCTTCACGATCGGGATCGAGGAGGTGTTGGAGGCGAGGATCGCGTCGCGGCGCTCCACCACCTGGTCCAGGGTCTGGAAGATCTTGACCTTGACGTCCTCGCGCTCGGCGACCGCCTCGACCACCAGGTCGCGGTCGGCGAAGTCGGCCAGGTCGACGGTGAAGCCCAGCCGGGAGAGCGCCTCGTCCCGCTGCTCGGGGGTCAGCTTGCCCCGCTTGACCGCCGTCTCCAGGGAGTTGGTCAGCCGGGTGCGGCCGAACTCCAGTGCCTCGCCGCTGGCCTCCGCCACCAGGACGTCCAGCCCGGCCCGGGCGAACACCTCGGCGATGCCCGACCCCATCAGACCGCAGCCGATCACTCCGACGCGCGCGATGTCACTCACTCAGTTGCCCTTCGGTGCTGCTGGGGGTCGCCCAGCGTCTGGTCGCCCAGCGAGGTGCTGGGTAGCGGGCCGGGGAACCGGAATGGGTGCACCGGTCACCGCCCCGACGACGTTACTACTCCGTACCGGCCAGTAGGTCACCCCCTCCCCGGGCGGGTGCCACCGGTGAGCGGTCCCCCGGGGGCCCTCCGGGACCTCGTCGGGGGTCCTCCGAACGGGTGAGGCCACGCCCGTCGCCCGTGCGCCCGGGGCCCCGTCCGCCGAACGGCCGACAGAATGCCGCAGACGGGGGCCGGGGACGGGAAGGGAGCACGCGGTGCCGACGGGATCGCTCACAGGACAGGTCGCCCTGGTCACCGGCGCCGGCCGGGGCATCGGCCGCGAGATCGCCATCGGCCTGGCCGCCGAGGGCATGGCCGTCGGACTGGTCGGCCGCACCCACGGGACGCTGACCGACACCCTCAAGGAGTGCGTCCAGCACGGCTCCCGGGGCGTCGCCGTCAGCGCCGACGTCACCCGCCCCGGCTCCGTCCGCGAGGCCGTCCGGATCGTCGAGCGCGACCTCGGCCCGGTCGACCTGCTGGTCAACAACGCCGGCCTGGTCGACCGCGCCGAGGTGCCGCTCTGGGAGACCGACGCCAACCAGTGGTGGCAGGTGGTCGAGACCAACCTGCGCGGCCCCTACAACCTGCTGCGCTGCGTCCTGCCCGGCATGGTGTCCCGCGGCGCCGGCCGGGTCGTCAACCTCAACTCGGGCTTCGCGCTGCGCCCGGACGGCCACTACACCGCCTACGCCACCTCCAAGGGCGCGCTGCTGCAGCTCTCCGACAACATGGCGGACTCGCTCGCCCGGCACGGCGTGGTCGTCCTCGACATCAGCCCGGGCGCGGTCGCCACCGACATGACCGCCGCGATGCCGATGTTCCGGGACATGAAGGCCTGGGGCTCCATCCCGTACGTCGTCGCCGTCACCGTGGACGCCGCCCGCGGCCGCTTCGACGCCCTGCACGGCCGGTTCGTCCACGCCGGACGGGACGACCTGGAGGAGCTGGTCGCCCGGGCCGAGGAGATCCGGGCGGCGGACGCCCGGACCCTGCGGCTGCGGCCCTACAAGGACGACGACCCGATGGGCTGAGCCGGTCCCGGTCCCGGCCCCGGGCCGCTACGCGCAGAGCTGACTGGCGGTCACCGGCTTCAGGCCCGCCTTGGCCAGGCCGTCCAGGATGCCCGGCAGCGCGTCCACCGTGCACTGGTGGCCCATGTGCAGGGCCACCACCGAGCCGCCGCGCACCGAGGCCAGCACCCGGCGCTGCAGCTCGGCGGCGGTCGGGTCGTTGTAGTCGCGCGGGTCGACGTCGAACGAGAGCACGTGCTCGTAGCCGACCGCCCTGGCCTGGTCCCGCACCATCTGGGTGGCGTACTGCGCGGCGGACGGCCGGAACCAGCGGCCGATCGAGCCGGTGAGCCGCTGCAGCCGGTCCGCGCACTGGGCGATCTCGGCGCGGGCCTGGTCCGGGTTCATCGCCGAGATGTTCAGGTGGTTCTGGGTGTGGTTGCCGAGCTCGTGGCCGCCGTCCAGGATCCGCCGGGCCATCTGCGGCTGCTGGTCGAGCCAGCTGCCGACCACCATCACGGTCACCTTGGCGCCGCGCTGCTCGGCGGCCTCCAGCAGGGCGGTGGCGAGCTTCGGATCACCGGCGCCGTGGAAGGTGAGCGCCACGTTCTTGCCGGTGCGCGGGCCGTTCACCACCTCGACCGGGGTGCCGGCCGCGAGCGGCGGCAGCACCGGCGGGGCGGGCGGCTGGGTCGTGGCCGCGGCGGCCGCGGTGGGCTGCGGCTCCGCCGGGGCGGTCGGCTCGGCGGAGGCCGGGCCCTCGCCGCCGTTCCAGGCCGGATCGGTGGTGTGCTGCGGGTCGACGGTGCCCGGGTGGACGGCGAGCGTCCCGGGGTCGGCCCGGCGCGGGGAGCCGCTGCCGCACGCGGTGAGGAGACCGCCGGCGGCGGTCAGGGCGGCCAGGCGGGCGGCGGTGCGCAGTACGGTGCGGCGGTCGGCAGTCATCGGCAGCCAGCATAGAGAGGGCGGCGAGCTGGAGCGATCCGGGGCGGGCGTCCGGAACACCCTGCTTGACGTGCACACACACCGTGCCCCGGGTGGTGCGTAAACCTGAACTCCCGCTGTTTCCACGGCGTGTCGTCGGATACGATCACGGCGCACCGCGGGTTACGGGACGGTAGCCGGGCCGGGAGCGGGAACACCCGTCGCACCGGAAGGACCGCCGGCCGCCGCCGCGGTGCCGGTGCCCGGCAGCGGGCGCCGCATCAGTGGCACGCATTGGGGGGCGGAACAGCATGTACGAGGAGACCGCGGCCGTCGACGGCACCACCGGCACCGACTGGCACTGGGCCAGGGCGGACGACTGGCAGCCGCCGAGCGAGCTCGACACCGGCATCCCGCACACCGCCCGGATGTACGACTACTACCTCGGCGGCAAGGACAACTTCGAGGCCGACCGCAAGGCCGCCCAGGCCGCGATAGCCGCCTACCCGGCACTGCCGCTGCTGGCCCGCACCAACCGGCAGTTCCTCGGCCGCGCGGTCGAGTTCGCCGCCGGCCGGGGCATCCGCCAGTTCCTCGACATCGGCACCGGCATCCCCGCCGTCGGCTCCACCAGCGAGGCCGCCCGCAGGGTCGCCCCGGACGCCCGGGTGGTGTACGTCGACAACGACCCGATCGTCGCCACCCACGCCCGCGCCCTGCTGGCCGGCCACCCCACCGGGCACACCTCCGTGATCGAGGCCGACCTGCGCGACCCGGCCGCCATCCTGGACCACCCCGGCCTGCGCGGCGCCGTCGACCTGGACCAGCCGGTGGCGCTGATGCTGGTCGCCGTCCTGCACTTCATCCGCGACGAGGAGGGCGCGCAGCAGATCGTGCGCACCCTGCGTGACGCGCTCGCGCCCGGCAGCGCGCTGATCCTCTCCCACGGCAGCCCCGACTTCGCCTCCCGGGAGAGCGCCGCCGAGGGGGCCCGGATATACAAGAGCGCCAGTGCGCCGCTCGTCCTGCGCCCCCGCGCCGGCGTCGAACCCTTCTTCGGCGACTTCGAGTTCGTCGGCCCCGGCCTCGTCCAGCTGCCGCTCTGGCGCCCCACCGCCGGACACGTCCCCACCACCGACCTCCCCGAGGGCTGGCAGGACGTCTCCGCCTACGCGGGCGTCGCCCTCAAGCCCTGACCGCGGCGGACCGGCCCCGGCGCCTCCCTCCTACGCCGGGACCGGCCCTCCACACCCCGAAGGCTAGGCGCAGCCACTGACAACCCCTCAAGGCTCCCGTGCGGGCCGGGGGAAAACGGCGCGACGGCGGAGGCGGGGCGGTGCTAGCTTCCGCGGCATGGAACCGCTGAGCGAGAACGAGATCCGCGCGTCCTTCGTCAACTGCTCCAAGGGCGAGGCGAGTCGGCTCAGCCTCCCCCGGGGTCTGGCGGAACTGCCCTGGGAGGACCTGGACTTCCTCGGCTGGCGGGACCAGGGCGCCCCCGACCGGGCGTACCTGGTGGCGCCGTACCGGGGCGAGCGGGTGGGTGTGACGCTCCGCGTGCCGACCGTCCGCCGCAGCCTGACCAGGAGCAACGTCTGCTCGCTGTGCATCACCGCGCACGCCGGCTCCGGCGTCGCCCTGCTGGCCGCCCGGCGGGCCGGGGCCTCCGGACGGGAGGGCAACACCGTCGGCACCTACGTCTGCGGCGACCTCGCCTGCTCGCTGTACGTGCGCGGGCTCAGGAGGTCGACGCTGGTGACCAGGCCCGACGAGTCGCTGCCGCTGGAGCGGCAGATCGCCCGGACGGTCACCAACCTGGAGGCCTTCCTCGCCAAGGTGCTCACCGGCACCGCCGGGTAGGGCGGCCTCAGCGTCGGCGCAGCTGGTCGAGGTCGCGCCGCTCGCGCTTGGTGGGCCGCCCGGCGCCGCGGTCGCGCTCGCCGGTCGACGCGAGGAGCTCGCGGGGCGGGCGCGGCGGGCTGTTGTCGACCAGGCACTCCGCCGCCACCGGGGCCCCGACCCGCTTGCGGATCAGTTTGCGGACCACGACGACCCGCTCGTAGCCCTCCTCGCGGACCCGCACCTCGTCGCCGGGGCGCAGGGCCTGCGCGGGCTTGGCCCGCTCGCCGTTGACCCGCACGTGCCCGGCCCGGCAGGCGGCGGCGGCCAGCGCGCGGGTCTTCGCGAGCCGGACCGACCAGATCCAGCTGTCCACCCGCACGCTTCCTTCGGGTCCCTCGTGTTCAGCCACCCCCGGAGCCTACCGAAGCGGCCGGGGGCGACTCCTGGACCGCCCAGCCGTTGCCGTCCGGATCGTTGAAGAACACGAACGAGTTCCACGCCTCGCCGTGCCCGTCGACCCGGGCGCCCGCCTCGAAGTGCTGGACGGGGCTGACCTCGACGCCCCGGGCGGCCAGCTCGGCGTGCGCCTTCTCGATGTCCCGCACCACCAGCTGGAGCCCCTTGACGGAGCCCGGCGGTGCCTCGATGATCCCGCTGCCCACGACGATCGAGCACGCGGAACCCGGGGGAGTCAGCTGCACCACCCGGACCCCGTCGCGCAGCCGGGTGTCGTGGTCGACCGTGAAGCCGGCCTGCTCCTCGTAGAACAGCTTCGCGCGGTCCACGTCCGACACGGGGACCACCACGACTTCGAGCTTCCAGTCCATCGCCCTCACCCCTCTCGGTCGGGCCCTTCCAGTATCGGCCGCCGGGCGGGCCCGCGCCGCCGGGTCGGCTAGCCTGAGGGCACGATGAACCGCCTCAGCACGCCCGCCCCCGCGCCCCTGTTCACCACTCCCTGGGGGGCCCTCGCGCTCACCCGCTTCCCCGAGGACCCGCGCGAGACGCTGCGGGCCTGGGACGCCGCCGACGAGTACCTGCTGCGCCACCTCTCCGGCGAGGCGGACAGCGCCCGCGGCGCGGCCACGGAACTGGCCGGGCGCCGCGTGGTGGTGCTGGGCGACCGCTGGGGCGCGCTGACCACCGCGCTGACCGCCGGGCCGGCCGCCACGCTCACCGCCGGGCCGGACGGCGCGCCGGCCGCCCACGCCCCGGTCCAGATCGTCGACTCCTACCTGGGCCGGCAGGCCACCCTGGCCAACCTGGCCCGGGCCGGCGCCCCGGTGGACCCCGCCCGGCTGCTCACCACCCGGGACGCCCCGCCGGAGCGGATCGACGTCCTGCTGGTGCGGGTGCCGAAGAGCCTGGCGCTGCTGGAGGACCAGCTGCGCCGGCTCGCCCCGGCCGTCCACCCGGGCACGGTGGTGGTGGGCGCCGGCATGGTCACCGAGATCCACACCTCGACCCTGCAGCTCTTCGAACGGATCCTCGGCCCGACCCGCACCTCGCTGGCGGTCCGCAAGGCCCGGCTGATCTTCTGCACCCCGGGTCCGGTGCCCGACCCGGGGCCCAATCCGTGGCCGCACCGCTACGCGCTGCCCGCGGACGTCGGCCCGGTCTCGGGGCGCACGGTGGTCAACCACGCGGGGACGTTCTGCGCCGAGCGCCTGGACATCGGGACGCGCTTCCTCCTCGCCCACCTGCCGACCCCGGCGCCCGGTGCCCGGGTGGTCGACCTGGGCTGCGGCAACGGCGTGGTGGGGACGGCGGCGGCGCTGGCCGGGCCGGGCGCGGAGCTGCTGTTCGTCGACGAGTCGTACCAGGCGGTGGCCTCGGCGGAGGAGACCTTCCGCGCCAACCTGGGCCCGGACGCCCCGGCCGAGTTCGTCACCGCCGACGCGCTGGCGGCGGACGTGGTCGCCCCGGGTTCGGTGGACCTGGTGCTGAACAACCCGCCGTTCCACTCCCACCAGGCCACCACGGACGCGACCGCGTGGCGGATGTTCACCGGTGCCCGGCGGGCGCTGCGCCCGGGCGGCGAGCTGTGGGTGGTGGGCAACCGGCACCTCGGGTACCACGTCAAGCTGCGCCGGCTCTTCGGCAACTGCCGGGTGGTGGCCGGAAATCCCAAGTTCGTGGTGCTGCGCGCCGTCAAGCGGTAGTCCGCACACTGGCCGGTTCGGCACCTACCAATCGGGGTTCCCGCACATACTCCTTGCATGGATGTTCCGTGCTGCGTATATTCATGCCACGACCAAGGAGGAACGCCATGGCATTGCGAGTCGCCGTCGCCGGCGCGAGCGGGTACGCGGGCGGTGAGGTGCTGCGTCTGCTGCTCGGCCACCCTGAAGTGGAGATCGGGGCGCTGACCGGCGGCTCGAACGCGGGCACCCGGCTCGGCGCGCTGCAGCCGCACCTGATCCCGCTCGCCGACCGCGTCCTCGAGCCGACCACCCCCGAGGTGCTGGCCGACCACGACGTGGTGTTCCTGGCGCTGCCGCACGGCCAGTCCGCGGTCGTCGCCGAGGCGCTCGGCGGCAACGTGCTGGTGGTCGACTGCGGCGCCGACTTCCGCCTCCGGGCCGCCGCCGACTGGGAGCAGTTCTACGGCTCCGCGCACGCCGGCACCTGGCCCTACGGTCTCCCGGAACTCCCCGGCCACCGGGCCGCGTTGAAGGGCAGCAACCGGATCGCCGTGCCCGGCTGCTACCCGACGGCCGTCTCCCTGGCGCTGTTCCCGGCGTACGCGGCCGGCCTGGCCGAACCGGAGGCCGTCGTGGTCGCCGCCTCGGGCACCTCCGGCGCCGGCAAGGCAGCCAAGACCCACCTGCTGGGCAGCGAGGTGATGGGCAGCGTCAGCCCGTACGGGGTCGGCGGCGTGCACCGGCACACCCCGGAGATGGCGCAGAACCTGACCCCGCTCGCGGGCGAGCCGGTCACCGTCTCGTTCACGCCGACGCTCGTCCCGATGCCGCGCGGCATCCTCGCCACCTGCTCCGCCAAGGCGAAGCCCGGCGTGACGGCGGAGGGGCTGCGCGCCGCCTACGCCGAGGCGTTCGCCGCCGAGCCGTTCGTCCACCTGCTGCCCGAGGGGCAGTGGCCGCAGACCAGCAGCGTCTACGGCGCCAACACCGCCCTGGTCCAGGTCGCCCTGGACGCCACCGCCGGGCGGATCATCGCGATCAGCGCGATCGACAACCTCGTCAAGGGCACTGCGGGCGGCGCGGTGCAGAGCATGAACATCGCCCTCGGCCTGCCCGAGGAGCTGGGCCTTCCCCTGAACGGAGTCGCACCGTGAGCAAGAGCACCGACGTGGGCGTGACGGCGGCCAAGGGCTTCCGCGCCGCCGGGGTGACCGCCGGCCTCAAGGCCTCGGGCGCTCCCGACCTCGCCCTGGTGGTCAACGACGGCCCCGCGCTCGCCGCCGCCGGCGTCTTCACCGGCAACCGGGTCAAGGCCGCTCCGGTGCTCTGGTCCGAGCAGGTGCTCAAGGGCGGCCAGGTGTCCGCGGTGGTCCTCAACTCCGGTGGCGCCAACGCCTGCACCGGTCCGCTGGGCTTCCAGGACACCCACGCCACGGCGGAGAAGGTCGCCGAGGAGCTGGGCCTGAACGCCGGCGAGGTGGCCGTGGCCTCCACCGGCCTGATCGGTGTGCGGCTGCCGATGGACGTCCTGCTGCCCGGCGTCGCCCTGGCCGCCCGGGAGCTCGGTGCGGACGGCGGCGAGGCCGCGGCGATCGCCATCAAGACCACCGACACCGTGCACAAGACCGCCCAGGTGACCAGCCCGGCCGGCTGGACGGTCGGTGGCATGGCCAAGGGCGCCGGGATGCTGGCCCCCGGCCTGGCCACCATGCTGGTCGTCCTCACCACCGACGCCGACCTGGACGCCCCGGCCCTGGACGCCGCCCTGCGCGACGCCACCCGCACCACCTTCGACCGGATCGACTCCGACGGCTGCATGTCCACCAACGACACCGTGCTGCTGCTCGCCTCGGCCGCCTCCGGCGTCGTCCCGGACGGGGCCGAGTTCGCCGAGGCCGTCCGCACCGTCAGCGCCGACCTGGCCCGCCAGCTGATCGGCGACGCCGAGGGCGCCGGAAAGGACATCCGGATCGACGTCACCGGCGCCGCGAGCGAGCAGGAGGCCGTCGACGTCGCCCGGACGATCGGCCGCAACAACCTGCTCAAGTGCGCCATCCACGGCGAGGACCCGAACTGGGGCCGGGTGCTGGCCGCGATCGGCACCACCGCCGCCGCCTTCGACCCCGACCGGCTGGACGTGGCCATCAACGGCGTCTGGGTCTGCCGGAACGGCAGCGTGGGCGAGGACCGCGACCTGGTGGACATGTCCGGGCGCGAGGTCGTCATCACCGCGGACCTGAACGCCGGCACGGCGAGCGCCACGCTGTGGACCAACGACCTGACCGCCGACTACGTCCACGAGAACAGCGCCTACTCCACCTGATCCGCGGCGGGCCCGGGCCGACCGGCCACCCGACCCGCCGCGCGACATCCGCCTCGGACGAGGGACATCCGTGAAGATCGCACCCAAGGGCGAACAGGCCCGCAACAACACCGCGTTGCCCAAGGCGATGACGCTCATCGAGGCGCTGCCGTGGCTGGAGCGCTTCCACGGCAAGACCGTCGTGATCAAGTTCGGCGGCAACGCCATGGTGGACGACGACCTCAAGGCGGCCTTCGCCCAGGACGTCGTCTTCCTCCGCTACGCCGGCCTGCACCCCGTCGTGGTGCACGGCGGCGGCCCGCAGATCAGCGCCCAGCTGGACCGGCTCGGCCTGGAGTCCAGCTTCACCAACGGCCTGCGGGTCACCACCCCCGAGACCATGGACGTGGTCCGGATGGTGCTCTCCGGCCAGGTGCAGCGCGAGCTGGTCGGCCTGCTCAACGAGCACGGCCCGTTCGCGGTCGGCATGACGGGCGAGGACGCCCACACCATGACGGCGGTCAAGCGCTACGCGGTGGTGGACGGCGAGCAGGTCGACATCGGCCTGGTCGGCGACATCGTGAACATCGAGGCGGGCGCGGTCAAGGCGCTGATCGCCGACGGCCGGATCCCGGTCATCTCGTCGATCGCGCGCGGCGCCGACGGCCACGTCTACAACATCAACGCCGACACCGCGGCCGCCGCCCTGGCGGTCGCGCTCGGTGCCGAGATGCTGGTCGTGCTGACCGACGTCGAGGGCCTCTACAAGGACTGGCCGAACTCCGACGACGTGATCAGCCAGCTCGGCGCGAGCGAGCTGGAGGAGCTGCTGCCCGGCCTGGCCAGCGGCATGGTGCCCAAGATGGAGGGCTGCCTGCGCGCCGTCCGCTCCGGGGTCGGCACCGCCCGCGTCCTGGACGGCCGGGTGCAGCACAGCCTGCTGCTGGAGATCTTCACCGACGAGGGAGTCGGCACGATGGTCGTGCCGGACGACGAACCGACCGTGACCGGGGGACTGGCATGACCGCGAACGAGCAACTGACCAGCCGGTGGCAGCACGCCTTCACCGACAACTACGGCACCCCGCGGATCCCGCTGGTGCGCGGCGAGGGCGCCAAGCTCTGGGACGCCGACGGCAAGGAGTACACCGACCTGCTCGGCGGCATCGCGGTCAACGCGCTCGGCACCGCCCACCCGGCGGTCGTCGAGGCGGTCAGCCGGCAGATCGCCACCCTCGGCCACGTCTCCAACCTCTTCATGGCCGAGCCGACCGTCGCCCTGGCCGAGCGACTGCTGGCGCTGGACGGCCGGGAGGGCGGCCGGGTGTTCTTCTGCAACTCCGGCGCCGAGGCCAACGAGGCCGCGTTCAAGATCAGCCGCCGGACCGGCCGCACCCATCTGGTCGCCCTCCAGGGTGCCTTCCACGGCCGCACGATGGGCGCCCTGGCGCTCACCGGCCAGCCCGCCAAGCAGGACCCGTTCCGCCCGCTGCCCGGCGACGTCACGCACGTCCCGTTCGGCGACGTCGAGGCGCTGCGCGCGGCCGTGACCACGGAGACGGCGGCCGTCTTCCTGGAGCCGATCCAGGGCGAGAACGGCGCCGTCCCGCTGCCCGAGGGCTACCTGCGGGCGGCCCGCGAGATCACCCGGGCCACCGGCACCCTGCTGGTCCTGGACGAGATCCAGACCGGCGTCGGCCGCACCGGCCACTGGTACGCCCACCAGGCCGTCGAGGGCGTGGAACCGGACGTCGTCACCCTCGCGAAGGCGCTCGGCGGGGGACTGCCGATGGGCGCGGTGCTGGCCTTCGGCGAGGCCGCCGAGCTGCTCACCCCCGGCCAGCACGGCACCACCTTCGGCGGGAACCCGGTGGCCGCGGCGGCCGGCCTCGCGGTGCTGGACACCATCGAGTCCGAGGGCCTGCTGGAGCACGTCCGCAAGCTGGGCGAGCGGCTGCGGCACGGCGTCGAGGCGATCGACGACCCGTTGGTCTCGCACGTGCGCGGGGCCGGGCTGCTGCTCGGGATCGTGCTGACCGAGCCGGTCTCGGCGAGGGTGCAGGCCGTCGCGCAGGAGGAGGGTTTCCTGGTCAACGCGGCCGTCCCGGACGCGGTGCGGCTGGCCCCGCCGCTGGTGCTGACCGAGCAGGAGGCGGACGCCTTCCTGGCCGCGCTGCCGGGCATCCTCCGGACGGTGCGCGAGAGCGCCCCGGCCGATGCGAGCTGACCGCCGTCCGGGAGAATAGTCACATGACCGTTTCCCCCTTCGGCCAGTCCGCCGCCGGCCCGTCGCCGCAGGTGCCGCAGACCCGCACCGCGCGCCACCGGCGGATCGTGGACCTGCTCACCCGCCAGCCCGTGCGCTCGCAGAGCCAGCTCGCCAAGCTGCTCGCCGACGACGGACTCGTGGTCACCCAGGCCACCCTCTCCCGGGACCTGGACGAGCTGGGCGCGGTCAAGATCCGCAACCGGGACGGCGCGCTGATCTACGCCGTCCCGGCCGAGGGCGGCGACCGCACGCCGCGCGCGCCGATGGGGGAGTCGGCCAGCGAGGGCCGGATGGCCCGGCTGGCCGGCGAGCTCATGGTCTCGGCGACGGCCTCCGGCAACCTGGTGGTGCTGCGCACCCCGCCGGGCGCCGCGCAGTTCCTCGCCTCGGCGATCGACCAGGCCGAGGTGTTCGAGATCATCGGCACCATCGCCGGTGACGACACCGTCCTGCTGATCAGCCGCGATCCGGCCGGCGGCCAGGCGCTCGCCGACCACCTCATGCAACTCGCCCAGGCCAAGGCGCAGTAGCGTCCGCACGCCACGGGACCCCGGCCGGTGATCCACCGGCCAGGGTTTGTGTTTCATACGGCATCGTGCATACTTATGCCCATCGCCGTAAACCTGTACGACCTCGCCTGATCCGCCCCTCCCCGACCGACCCCTCTCCCCGTGCAAGGAGCCCACGCGATGACCGCCGATCAGAACGCCGACGTCCGCCTCTGGGGTGCGCGCTTCGCCGACGGCCCCTCCGAGGCGCTGGCCAGGCTCTCCGCCTCCGTCCACTTCGACTGGCGCCTCGCGCCCTACGACATCGCCGGCTCCAAGGCCCACGCCCGGGTCCTGCACAAGGCCGGCCTGCTGTCCGACGACGAGCTCGCCGCGATGCTGGACGGCCTCGACCGGCTGCTCGCCGACGTCGGCGCCGGCACCTTCACCGGCACGGTCGCCGACGAGGACGTGCACACCGCCCTGGAGCGCGGCCTGCTCGAGCGCCTCGGCGCCGACCTGGGCGGCAAGTTGCGGGCCGGCCGCTCGCGCAACGACCAGATCGCCACCCTGTTCCGGATGTACCTGCGGGACCACGCGAAGACCATCGGCGGTCTGGTGCTCGACCTCCAGCACGCCCTGGTCGGCCTGGCCGAGGCCCACCCGGACACCGCGATGCCGGGCCGCACCCACCTCCAGCACGCCCAGCCCGTGCTCTTCGCCCACCACGTCCTCGCGCACGTGCAGGCCCTCGGCCGGGACGCCGAGCGGCTGCGCCAGTGGGACGCCCGCACGGCCGTCTCGCCGTACGGCTCCGGGGCGCTGGCCGGCTCCTCGCTCGGCCTCGACCCGCAGGCCGTCGCCGCCGACCTCGGCTTCGAGGGCGGCTCGGTCGGCAACTCCATCGACGGCACGGCCTCGCGCGATTTCGTCGCCGAGTTCGCGTTCGTGACCGCGATGATCGGCGTCAACCTCTCCCGGATCGCGGAGGAGGTGATCATCTGGAACACCAAGGAGTTCGGCTTCATCACGCTGCACGACGCCTTCTCCACCGGCTCCTCGATCATGCCGCAGAAGAAGAACCCGGACATCGCCGAGCTCGCCCGGGGCAAGTCCGGCCGGCTGATCGGCAACCTGACGGGCCTACTGGCGACCCTCAAGGCGCTGCCGCTCGCCTACAACCGGGACCTCCAGGAGGACAAGGAGCCGGTCTTCGACTCCTGCGACACGCTGGAGGTGCTGCTGCCCGCGTTCACCGGGATGATGGCCACCCTCACCGTGCACCGGGAGCGGCTGGAGGAGCTCGCCCCGGCCGGCTTCTCGCTGGCCACCGACATCGCCGAGTGGCTGGTCAAGCAGGGCGTGCCGTTCCGGGTCGCGCACGAGGTGGCCGGCGCCTGCGTCAAGGTCTGCGAGGCCGAGGGCATCGAGCTGTCCGACCTGACGGACGAGCAGTTCGCCGCGATCTCACCGCACCTGACGCCCGAGGTCCGTTCGGTGCTCAGCGTGCACGGGGCCATCGCCGCCCGCAACGGGCGCGGCGGGACGGCTCCGTCGGCCGTCGCGGTCCAGCTCGCCGAGGTGAAGGCGGACCTGGCGCGGCAGCAGGAGTGGGTCCGGGGCTGACCACCGGTCAGCGGACGAGGGGCGCGGCGGTCCGACCGGCGCGCCCCTCCGCCGTCCGCGCCTCCGGCCGGGCGTAACCGGCCCCGCCCCGGCCCGTCATGCACGGTGTGTGCACCCCCCTTCCGCCCGTCCCCTCCGCCGAGGACGTGTACCTCGCCGAGTACCGCCGCCGGGTCGTCCGCGAGACCGTGGCCGGCCTGCCGGGGCGCTGCCCCCAGCTGGTCGCGGCCCTCGCGGAGGACCCGCCGCCCACCTACCGGGAGCTCGCCGAGCGCCTCGCCATGCCGCGCGGCTCGATCGGCCCGACCCGCTCCCGCTGCCTCGCCTGCCTGCGCGTCCTCCTGCACGCCGAGCGCTACCCGTGAACCGCGGCGGGGGCGGCACGCCGGGCGTGGAGTCCCCGGCCGGCTCCGGCCGCCCCGTCCGCGCCGCCGGGCCGTTCGACCTCCGGAGCCCGT
The DNA here is from genome assembly GCF_044453265.1 of Kitasatospora sp. NPDC051705. NCBI lineage: Bacteria > Bacillati > Actinomycetota > Actinomycetes > Kitasatosporales > Streptomycetaceae > Kitasatospora > Kitasatospora sp. NPDC051705. The sequence goes on from NZ_JBITCO010000014.1 coordinate 119,912, forward strand.
CCGCGCCGACGGCCTGGTCGGCCGGGTGACGCTCCTCACGCTCGGTGCCGCGGAGGTTGAGCGCAGCTGACACGCGGGTAGAGCGCTGGCGAACGTAGCTCTTGACGGTGCCGCGATCACTCGGATACTGAGCGTGAGCGCGTCGCCGTCGACCCGGGCCACTTCCGGGCCGCGCGGCTGGTACGTTCGTGCGCCACCCCCGGTCAGGGCAGATCCCCGGCCGGGACACCTCCGGCAGGGCATCCGGTGCGACACCCTCACGTTTGCGCGCCGGGCACGACGATGGGGAGGCCCCAGCACATGGGCATGAGCGTGATCATCTCGGCGGCGGACGCCGCGGACGCGGAACAGATCCTCAAGCTCCAGTACCTCGGCTACCAGCCCGAGGCGGAGCTGTACGGCGACTGGGCGATCGAGCCGCTGACGCAGAGCCTGGAGAGCCTGCGCGCCGAACTGTCCGAGCAGTGCGTCCTGGTGGCCCGCCTCGGCGGCGAGGTGGTCGGTACGGTCCGCGGCCACGTGGACGCCGAGGGCGTCGGCCGGATAGGGCGACTGGTGGTCCACCCGAGGATGCAGCGGCACGGCCTGGGCGGCCGGCTGCTGGACGCGCTGGAGCGCCGCCTCGCCGAGGACGGCCGCCCGCTGACCTCCTACCGCCTGTTCACCGGCCACCGCAGCCTCGGCAACCTGCGCCTCTACGCGCGGCTGGGCTACCGGCAGGCCGCGGTCGAGGCGGTCAGCGACCGGCTCAGCCTGGTGCACCTGGAGAAGCCCGCGTTGCCGCCGCTCGCCGCGACCGCCTGAGCCTCCCGCTCGCCCGACCTCCTCGGCGCCGCCATCATCCGGACACCCCGGAGGCGGCGCCGAGTCGCATATATACAGGTCACAGGGTTGTGTGTCCGCATTGCGGACAGCGCATCCGAATAATTGGGCTCACCTCGGCCGGTCTGATTTACTGGCTCACATGACTGCGACGACGAAATGGACCCCCACCGGCACCCTGCCGGCAGGTGAGCGTGCCATGTGCCGTCGAATGTGTCACTGCTGAGGGCCACCGCCCCCGGCACCCCTCCCGGGTGTCCCACCTCGCGCCCCGAAGCGAGACCCGGCGCCGCTCCCGTCCGTGCGAGCGCGCCCAGCCTGCCGCACCCCTCCCTCCCGCCTGCCCGTCCACGGGCGGGTGGTCGTCCACGACGACTCCGCCCGGATGACTCGTAAGGGCCACGCCGTCGCGCGGCCCGGCCGTCCAGCGGCCACGATCAAGGGGTGGCAGGTCCGGATCCCCCTGGCGAAGCGCCGTAGAAGCCGCCGACCGCAACCCGGTCGGGCGGTCGACGCCGCCGCCCGCCCCCGACCCACGGAAGCAGCTGTGATCACCACCACGGACCTCACGAAGGTCTACCAGTCCCGAGGCCGCGAGGTGACCGCCCTCGCCGGCGTCGACCTGCACGTCCGCCCGGGCGAGGTCTACGGAGTCGTCGGCACCAGCGGCGCCGGCAAGTCCACCCTCATCCGCTGCGTGAACATGCTGGAGCGCCCGTCCTCCGGCACCGTCACCGTGGACGGCGTGGAGCTGACCGCCCTGCCCGGCGGCGAGAACCGGGCCGGGAAGGAGCTGCGCGAGGCGCGGCGCCGGATCGGCATGGTCTTCCAGCACTTCAACCTGCTCTCCTCGCGGACCGTCCAGCAGAACGTCGAGCTCCCGCTGGAGATCATCGGCCTGGACCGCACCCAGTGCCGCCGCAGGGCCTCCGAGCTGCTCGACCTGGTGGGCCTCGGCGACAAGTCCGGCAGCTACCCCAACCAGCTCTCCGGCGGCCAGAAGCAGCGCGTCGGCATCGCCCGCGCCCTGGCCGGCGACCCCAAGGTGCTGCTCTCCGACGAGGCCACCTCGGCGCTCGACCCCGAGACCACCCGCTCGATCCTCAAGCTGCTGCGCGACCTCAACCAGCAGCTCGGCCTCACCGTCCTGCTGATCACCCACGAGATGGACGTCATCAAGTCCGTCTGCGACTCCGCCGCCCTGATGCGCGGCGGCCGGGTCGTCGAGTCCGGCGAGCTGACCGACCTGCTCGCCAAGCCCGGCTCCGAGCTGGCCCGCGAGCTGTTCCCGCTCAGCGAGTTCGGCACCGGCCACGCGGGCTCCACCGTGCTGGAGATCACCTTCCAGGGCGACACCTCGGCCCAGCCGTTCGTCTCCCAGCTGGCCCGCACCTACCAGATCGACATCAACATCCTCGGCGCCGCCGTCGAGACCATCGCCGGCCGGATGGTCGGCCGGATGCGGGTCGAACTGTCCGGCGGCCACCAGGACAACGTGGTGCCGATCGGCTACCTGCGCGAGCAGGGCCTGCAGGTGGACGTACTCGGCGCGGTGGACGGAGCGGTGGCATGACCTGGGACCAGATGTGGGCCCTGATGGGTCCGGCCACGCGCGAGACCTTCCAGATGGTCGGCGTCTCCACGTTCTTCACCGTGCTGCTCGGACTGCCGCTGGGCGTCCTCCTGGTGCTCACCGACAAGGGCGGCCTGCTGGCCAACCGCTTCGTCAACAAGTCCATCGGCTTCGTGGTGAACCTGGCCCGCTCGGTGCCGTTCATCATCCTGATGATCGCGCTGATCTCCTTCACCCGCTGGCTGGTCGGCACCTCCATCGGCTGGCAGGCGGCCACCGTGCCGCTCACCATCGGCGCCATCCCGTTCTTCGCCCGCCTGGTGGAGACCTCGATCCGCGAGGTCGACGGCGGCCTGGTCGAGGCGGTCCAGTCGATGGGCGGCAGCAGCTGGACGATCGTCCGCAAGACGCTGCTCCCCGAGGCGCTGCCCGGCGTGGTGGCCTCGGTGACCACCACGGTCATCACCCTGATCAGCTACTCCGCGATGGCCGGCACCGTCGGCGGCGGCGGCCTCGGCACCCTCGCCGTCAACTACGGCTACCAGCGCTTCGAGACGGCCTTCATGTGGGTCATCGTGGCCGAGCTGGTGATCATCGTCACCGCTGTCCAGCTGATCGGCGACTTCGCCGTCCGCCGGCTCGCCCACCGCGGCCGCGACGGCGGGCGGACCAGGCTGCTCGGCCGCACCCGGACGACCCCCGACGAGGACCTCGTCGCCTCCTAGGCGGCCCCGCCCCCGGCCCCGTCGCCCCCAAGACCTCCCTCGTCCGATCTCCGGACGCGGCTCCCCGCATCACGCAGAAAGGCACTTTTCGTGCGCAACGTCCTGAAGTCCACCAGCATCCTCGCCACCGCCGGCCTCGCCCTCTCGCTGGCCGCCTGCGGCAGCTCCGGGTCCTCCTCGGACCCGAACGCGCCGCTGAAGGTCGTCGCCAGCCCCACCCCGCACGGGCAGATCCTCAAGTACGTCAAGGACAACCTCGCGGACAAGGCCGGGCTCAAGCTCGACATCAAGGAGGTCACCGACTACGTGACCCCCAACACGGCGGTGCAGGACGGTTCGGCCGACGCCAACTACTTCCAGCACGTCCCGTACCTGGAGGACTTCAACAAGAAGCACGGCACCGACATCGTCTCCGTCGAGCCGGTGCACCTGGAGCCGCTGGGCCTCTACTCCAAGAAGGTCAAGGCGATCGCCGACCTGCCGGACGGCGCCACCGTGGGCCTGCCCAACGACGCCACCAACGAGGGCCGCGCGCTCAAGCTGCTCGCCGACAACAAGCTCATCACCCTCAAGGAGGGCGTCACCACCGCCGCCACCCCGGCCGACGTGACGGGCAACCCGAAGAACCTCAAGTGGAAGGAGCTGGAGGCCGCCCAGCTGCCCCGCTCCGTCGCCGACCTCGACGCGGCCGTCATCAACGGCAACTACGCGCTCGACTCCGGCCTGAAGCCGGCCACCGACGCGCTGGTGCTGGAGAAGGCCGACGGCAACCCGTACGCCAACATCCTCGCCGTCAAGAAGGGCAAGGAGAACGACCCGCGGGTCAAGAAGCTTGCCGAGCTGCTGCACTCCGCCGAGGTCAAGAAGTACATCGACGACACCTACAAGGGCTCCGTCATCCCGGCCTTCTGAGCCGCGGACCGATCCGCGCCCCGTCCGACCGGGCCCCCGCCGCACCTCGGCGGGGGCCCGGTCGGGCAGTATGCACCAGGGACGCCGCCGCCGAAGGCGTTCTGACGTACCGTCGTGCGGGCGGCGCACCGCGTGATACCCGGGGCGCACGGGAGGCGTACGGTGTTGTGTCCACGACCCGGCGAGGAGAGACGGCATGGCAGCGAGCTTCCCCGAGACCGCCATCAGCACCGAACGGCTGCTGCTGCGTCCCCTTGCGGAGGACGACGCCCCCGGCCTCGCCACCATGATGGCCGACGACCTCGTCGTCACCTGGACCGACCTGCCGCACCCCTTCACCGAGGCGTACGCCGTCGAGCTCGCCCGCACCCTCGCCCCGGCCCACCGGGCCGCCGGCCGCGGCATCGTCCTCGCGGTCACCGAGCACCTCACCCAGCGCCTGGTCGGCCTGGTCGAACTGCGCAACACCGACTGGCGGCTGCGCACCACCGAGATCTCCTACGTCACCGCCGCCTGGGCGCGCGGCGAGGGCTACGCCCCGGAGGCCGTCCTCGGCGTCGCCCAGTGGCTCTTCGAGGACCGCGACTTCCTGCGCCTGGAGATGCGCACCGCCGCGGGGAACACCTCCGCCCAGCAGGTCGCCCAGAAGATCGGCGGGATCAGTGAGGGAGTGCTGCGCAGCGCCTGGATAGTGCGCGGCGAGTCCGGCGAGTCCGACACGGGCGTGGGGGCGCCGCCCGGGCGCCGGGCCGGGGGCGAGAGCCGCAGCGACCTGATCCTGTGGAGCCTGTTGCCGGAGGACATGGAGGTGCCCGAGCCGCACCGGGGCGGCCGGCACGGCGACCAGCGCTACGTGCTGCGGGACTGAGCCGCCCGCCCGTCCGCCCGTGCGCCGCTCCGGGGCCGGTGCGGCGGCCGTCCGGCGGCCGTCCGGCGCGGACATGTGTGCGAGATGTCGGCGGCAGGGGGATCACACCCGGTAACCTTCCTCCGGCGCCGCAGTTCGGCGTGGTTTGTCGGCGCACCGAGTCGAGGGAGAACGGCCGCAGATGGCTGACCGGATCACGGTCATCGGGTGGGACGGCACGCCGCTGACCGAGGCCGCCGGCGCGGCCCTCGCCGCGGCGACCCTGGTGGCCGGCGCCCCCTACCAACTGGGCGCCCTGCCGGTGCCGGAGGCCGCCGAGCGGATCGCCCTCGGCAACATCCCGCAGGCCGCCAGGCGGATCGCCGAGCACCGCGGCGCCGCCGTCGTGGTCGCCGAGGGCGACCCCGGCTTCTTCGGCGTCGTGCGCGCGCTGCGCCGCCCCGAGTACGGCCTCGAACTGGAGGTGCTGCCCGCGGTCTCCTCGGTCGCCGCCGCCTTCGCCCGGGCCGGGATGCCCTGGGAGGACGCCCAGGTGGTCAGCGCCCACGGCGGGCGGCTGCGCCGCGCGGCCAACATCTGCCGCGCCCACCCCAAGGTCGCGGTGCTCACCGCGCCGGGTGCCGGGCCGGGCGAACTGGCCCTCATGCTCCGCGGGGTGCACCGGACCTTCGTGGTCTGCGAGGCGCTCGGCACACCGGACGAGGACGTCACCGTCCTCACCTCCGACCGGATCGCCGACCACGGCTGGCGCGACCCGAACGTGGTCCTGGTGATCGGCGGCAACGGCGGCCCCCAGGCCGGGGCGGTCGACGGGGCGGCCGGCTGGCTCGCGGGGCGCCCGGTGGGATTCCCCGGCGCTGACCGCGGCTGGGCGCTCCCCGGCGACGCCTACGCGGGCGCCGGGCGCACGGAGGGTGAGCCGGGCGCGTCGAACGCGCTCCCCGCGCACGTGCGCGCCCTGGTGCTGGCCCGTCTGGGTGCTCGTCCCGGGGACCTGGTCTGGTCGGTCGGCGCCGGCAACGGCGCCCTCGCGGTGGAGGCCGCCGGGTTCGGCGCCGCCGTGGTCGCGGTGGAGGCCTCCCGCTCCGCCTGCGCCCGGCTGACCGTCAACGCCCGCCGCTACGGCGTCGAGGTGGAGACGGTGCACGGGCAGGGCCCCGAGGTGCTCGGCGGACTGCCGGAGCCGGACGCGGCTGTGGTGGAGTCGTCGGACCCCGAGGTGGTGCGCGCGGTGCTGGCCCGCAGGCCGGAGCGGTTCGTCGCGGTGCCGCGCAGCCTCGGCGAGGCCGAGGAGGTCCACCGGGCGATGACCGAGGCCGGCTACCGGGCGGACGGCGCGCTGCTGCAGTCCACCCCGCTGCGCCCGGCCTGGAGCCCCGGCGGCGGCCTGCTGCCGGGGTCGGGCGAGGAGGGCGTGCTGCTGCTCTGGGGTGAGCAGATCACGTGAAGGCCTTGGGCCCGTCCGGCGCCGGTCCTGTGCGGCCGGCGCCCCGCGCGGCCCGGCCCGGGCGGTGATCCAGGTCGCATCCGGACAATGATTCGAGAGGTGACGGCGCCGGGCCGGTAGTGTGGCGTCCTGGACGGCTGCGGCGGTCGGCGACCCGCCCGATCGGGTCGGTTTGTCGCCTTTTTGACGTGGCGCAGGCCGGGACCGCCCGGAGTGTGGGCGATTCGACGGGCCGCGTGCCGGACCTGGAGAATGCCGTAGGGTCCGGTGCGGTCGTGCCGGTTGCTCCGGGTTGTCGTTGTTTCAGATGGTGCGCCGTCCTCCGAGGACGGCGCGGGCCGGGGTGCCGCAGCGCGCCGGAAGGACTTGGGCCGCAGCGCCACGGCGCGGCGGCCGCGTGTGGTTGAGGGGCGGGTCGGTGCAGGCCCGGCCCGTGCGGATGGGCGCTGCGGTCGGTGATCGTGTCGCCAAGGGCGCGGCAGCGGCCTGGAAGGAGCTTTGACAATGACCGATGGCGGCCACGTCCCGGGCGAGGGACTGCCGGAGCACCTGTACGCCGGGCCCGACCCGCTCGGCGGACCGGAGGGCGCCGCGGGCGTTGCACCCCTGCAGGGCGTCGCGACCGACGGCGGCGTGATCCCGAACCCGACGGCACCCGGCCACGGGCTCCCCGGTGCGGTGCCCCCCGGTGCGGGTGTCATCCCGCCGCAGGGCCAGCCGGTGGGCCAGGCGATGGGACAGCCGCTGGGCGCGCCCGGATTCGCCGTCCCGGCCCCCGGCATGCAGGCCCCCGGCGTTCCGGCCCCGGGCATGCCCGGCGTGCCCGTCGAGGGCTGGGGCGCCGACCAGGGCGCCCCGCGCCCGGCCTTCCACTTCCTCGACCAGCCCGACGGGCTGGACGACGAGGACGACGTCCTGCTGATGCCCGGCCCGCAGGGCTCCTGGGGCGAGCAGCCGCTCGCGCCGCAGCACGACGGCATGCCGGTCGAGCCGTCCTGGCCGCCGCTGGACCCGCCGGTGCTCGGCGCCGAGCAGTCCCAGCAGCCGCTCCAGGGCGCGCCGCTGCAGCCGCAGGCGCAGGACCAGATGACGGCCGCTCAGCCGCCGCGCCGCCCGCTGCACGCCGGTCCGCCGATCCCGGACCCGTCGCTGATGACCGGCCAGGTCCCGGTCCGCTCGCTCGCCGACCGCGGCCCGTCGCAGGGCGGCACGCCCGCGCACGGCATCCCGGTGGTCGGCCGTCCGCCGACGGCCGAGCCCGTCGCGCCGGTGCCGGCCACCGCGCCGCAGGCCGTCCCGGTGTCCGTGCCGCCGACGGCTCCGGCCGCCGGTGCGCCGGTGGCCCAGGAGGTCCCGCAGTACCAGCAGGTGCCGCTGGCCGGGCAGCCGGTCGAGGGCCTGCTGGGCGTCGAGACGGTCGGGGCGATCGAGGTCGTCGAGGTCGTCGAGCTGCCGGACGTCCTGTCGGCCGCGGGTGCCGCCGTCGAGCAGCCGGTCGCCGAGCAGTCGGTCGTCGAGCCGGCCGCCGCCGAGCAGGCCCAGGCCGTCGACGCGGTCGAGGCCGTGGCGGCCGAGCAGGCGCAGGCCGTGCAGCCGATCGCCGAGCCCGTCGTCGCCGTGGCGGAGGGCGCCGTCGAGGCCGCCGCCGTCACCGAGCCCGCCGCTGCGCCGGCCACCGAGCCCGCCGAGCAGGCCGAGGCCGCCCAGGCCGGCCAGCCGCGCCGCATCTCGGCCTTCCTCGCCGCGCCCCCCCCGCACGGTCTGCCCCCGGTCGAGGCGGTCGGTCAGAACCCTGCGGCCGACGAGGCCGCCACACCGCAGCCCGCGCCCATAGCGGCCACCGAGCCGGTCGTGGCCGCTCAGCCCGTGGAGACGGTCGAGGCCGCCCAGCCCGTCGAGGCCGCCCAGCCGGTCGAGGCCGCCCAGCCGGTCGAGGCCGGGGAGACCGCGGCCCCCGCCTCGGAGCCGGTCGTCGAGGCCGTCGCCGAGACGGCCGCCGGCACCGGGGAGATGCCCTCCGGCCAGCCCGTCGTCGAGGCCGCCGCCGAGGTGCCCGTGGTCGTCGAGGCCGTGGAGTCGGTGGAGTCGGCCGAGGCCCCTGCGGTGCAGGAGGTCCCGGAGGCGCAGCCCGTCGCCGAGGCGGTCGTGGAGCAGGCCCCCGAGGCCGTGGCCGAGGTCGCCGCCGAGCCCGCGGCCGAGGTCGTCGCCGAGGGCGCCGCACCGCAGTCCGCCCCCGAGGCGGCTCCCGTCGCCGAGGGTGAGGCGCCCGTCGTCGAGGCCGCCGCCGAGGTGCCCGTGGTCGTCGAGGCCGTGGAGTCGGTGGAGTCGGCCGAGGCCCCTGCGGTGCAGGAGGTCCCGGAG
>NZ_JBITCO010000014.1:128716-191383 GCF_044453265.1 Kitasatospora sp. NPDC051705
GAGGCGCAGCCCGTCGCCGAGGCGGTCGTGGAGCAGGCCCCCGAGGCCGTGGCCGAGGTCGCTGCCGAACCCGCCGCCGAGCCCGCCGTCGAGGCCGAGGTGCCCACCACGGCGGAGGCCGGTCAGGAGGCGGCCCCGGCCGCCGAGCAGGCCGAGCAGCCCCAGCAGGCCGTGGAGGCCGTGGAGGCGCCGGCGACCGAGGCGCCCGCCGCCGAGGCCGCCGCGGCGGAGGCCGTGGCCGCCGACGCCGGGGCGCCCGAGCAGCCCGCCGGCCAGTCCGCCGAGCAGCCGGAGGAGCAGCCCGCGGCCGAGGCGGCCGTCGAGGAGCCCGCCGAGCCGCGCGGCCCGGCCGCCCCCGGCTTCGACGAGGCCGGCCGCGAGGCCGTCCACCAGGTGATCCGCGAGCGCCGTGACATCCGCAACGGCTTCCGCCCGGACGCGATCCCGCACGAGGTGCTGATCCGCGTCCTGGAGGCGGCCCACACCGCGCCCAGCGTCGGCTACTCCCAGCCCTGGGACTTCGTGGTGATCCGTTCGGCGAAGACCCGTCGCCGGATGCACGCCCTGGCCGAGCGCCAGCGCGAGGCGTACGCGGACTCGCTGCCCAAGGGCCGGGCCAAGCAGTTCAAGGAAATCAAGATCGAGGCCATCCTCGACACGCCGGTCAACATCGTGGTGACCGCCGACCGCACCCGCGGCGGCCGGCACACGCTGGGCCGGCACACCCAGCCCCAGATGGCCCCGTACTCGGCCGCCCTGGCCGTCGAGAACCTCTGGCTGGCCGCCCGCGCCGAGGGCCTGGGCGTCGGCTGGGTGAGCTTCTTCGACGACGAGGAGCTGGTCCGCGAGCTCGGTCTGCCCGAGCACCTGGAGGTCGTCGCCTACCTCTGCGTCGGCTTCGTCGACAGCTTCCCGGACGAGCCCGAGCTGGAGCAGCAGGGCTGGGCGAAGAAGCGCCCGCTGTCCTGGGTCGTCCACGAGGAGCAGTACGGCAACCGCGCCCTGCCGGGCGAGGAGCCGCAGAGCCTGCTCGCCGAGACGCTGCGCGGGATCCGCCCGCTGGACGCCAAGGCGCTCGGCGAGGCCTGGGACCGCCAGAAGCGGATGACCAAGCCGGCCGGATCGCTCGGCATGCTGGAGATCATCTCCGCGCAGCTGTCCGGGCTGTCCCGCAAGTGCCCGCCGCCGATCCCGGAGCCCGCCTGCGTGGCGATCTTCGCCGCGGACCACGGCGTGCACGCCCAGGGCGTCACCCCCTGGCCGCAGGAGGTGACCGCCCAGATGGTCGGCAACTTCCTGGCCGGGGGAGCGGTGATCAACTCCTTCGCCAAGCAGATCGGCACCGAGGTCTGCGTGGTCGACGTCGGCGTGGCCGCCGAGCTGCCGGACGCCATCCAGCAGGGCCGCACCACCGGTCTGCTGCCGCGCAAGGTCCGGCCCGGTACGGCCGACATGACCCAGGGCCCGGCGATGACCCGCGAGGAGGTCCTGCAGGCCGTCGAGGTCGGCATCGAGACCGCCCGCGACCTGGTAGCCGCCGGTAACAAGGCGCTGGTCACCGGCGACATGGGGATCGCCAACACCACCGCCTCGGCCGCCCTGATCTCGGTCTTCACCGGCCTGGACCCGGCCGAGGTCACCGGCCGCGGCACCGGCATCGACGACGAGACCCACGCCCGCAAGATCGAGGTCATCCGCGCCGCGCTGGCCCTGCACCAGCCCGACCCGGCGGACCCGATCGGCGTCCTCGCCGCCGTCGGCGGACTGGAGCACGCCGCGATCGCCGGCTTCCTGCTGGGCGCCGCCTCGCTGCGCACCCCGGTGGTCCTGGACGGGGTCATCGCGGGCTCGGCGGCGCTGGCGGCCAAGGCGATCGCCCCCGAGGTGCTGGCCGCCTGCATCGCCGGCCACCGCTCGGCCGAACCCGGCCACCAGGCGGCGCTGGCGAAGCTCGGCCTGCGTCCGCTGATCGACCTGGACCTGCGGCTCGGCGAGGGCACCGGTGCCCTGCTGGCCCTGCCGCTGGTGCAGAGTGCGGCCCGGGCGATGCACGATGTAGCCACCTTCGACTCCGCCGGGGTCACCGAGAAGGCCTGACGCACCCCGTCACCGCTCCGCGGACCGGCCCGAGGGCGCGCCGGTCCGCGGAGCGGCGTCACGTCGTACCCCCACCCCCACACCCGCACCCCCGATCCAGGAGCAGCGCCGATGACCGCGCCCACCCCGCACCCCAGCACCGAAGGACGCACGCCCTACCCGGTCGGCCTGCTGCTCGCCGGCCGCCGCGTGGTCGTGGTCGGCGGCGGCCAGGTCGCGCAGCGCCGGCTCCCGGCGCTGATCGCCACGGGTGCGGACCTGCACCTGATATCGCCGGCCACCACCCCTGCCGTCCAGGCCATGGCCGACGCCGGCGAGCTGACCTGGCACGCCCGCCCGTACCGGGACGGCGACCTGGCCGGTGCCTGGTACGCCCTGGTCGCCACCGACGACCCGGAGGTCAACGGGGCGGTCAGCGCCGAGGCCGAGCGCGAGCGGGTGTTCTGCGCCCGCAGCGACGACGCCTCCGCCGCCACCGCCTGGACGCCGGCCAGCGGCCGGGACGCGGGTGCCACCGTCGCGGTGCTCACCGGCGACCCGCGCCACTCGGCGGGCCTGCGCGACGCCATCGTGGACGGCCTGCGGGACGGCTCGCTGGCCGCCCGCCAGTTCCGTGCGCACGGTGCCGGCGTGGCCCTGGTCGGCGGCGGCCCGGGCGACCCGGACCTGATCACCGTGCGCGGCCGCCGGCTGCTCGCCGACGCCGACGTGGTGGTCACCGACCGGCTGGCCCCGCGCGAGCTGCTCGCCGAGCTGCCCGAGCACGTCGAGGTGATCGACGCGTCCAAGATCCCGTACGGCCGGTTCATGGCCCAGGAGGCGATCAACCGGACGCTCGTCGAGCACGCCAAGGCCGGCAAGTTCGTGGTCCGGCTCAAGGGCGGCGACCCGTACGTCTTCGGGCGCGGCGGCGAGGAGCTGCTGGCCTGCGCGGAGGCCGGGCTGCCGGTCACCGTGGTGCCCGGCATCTCCAGCTCGATCAGCGTCCCGGCGGCGGCGGGCGTGCCGGTCACCCACCGGGGCATGACGCACGAGTTCACCGTCATCTCCGGCCACGTCGGCCCGGACGACGAGCGCTCGCTGACCAACTGGGCGGCCGCCGCGCAGATGAGCGGCACGCTGGTGCTGCTGATGGCGGTGGACAAGATCGGTGCGATCGCCGCCCGCCTGGTGGAGCACGGGCGCCCGGCCGACACCCCGGTGGCGATCGTCCAGGAGGGCACCACCGCCGCCCAGCGGCGGGTGGACGCGACCCTGGCCACCGTCGCCGCCGTGGTCGAGGCGGAGCGGATCAAGCCGCCGGCGGTGATCGTCGTCGGCGACGTGGTCAACGTGCTCGCGGCGGCCTTCCGCAGCTGAGCGCCGCGCGGTTCCGGGGCGGGCGACGGGTCAGGCCCCGCCCCCGGAGCCGCGCGGGGACGCCGCACCGGCGGCCGGGCCCCTGGCGGGCTACTCCAGCGGCTGCTCCGTCCAGATCACCTTGCCCGTCGCCGTGTAGCGCGTCCCCCAGCGGTCCGCGAACTGGGCGACCAGGAACAGCCCGCGCCCGCCCTCGTCCGTGGTCGCCGCGTACTTCAGGTGCGGCGAGGTGCTGCTGCCATCCGAGACCTCGCAGATCAGCGCGCGGTCCCGGAGCAGCCGCACCCGGATCGGCCCGGAGCCGTAGCGGATCGCGTTGGTCACCAGCTCGCTCAGGATCAGCTCGGTGACGAACGCCGCCTCGTCCAGCCCCCACGACGCCAGCCGCTCCGCCACCGACGACCGCACGGCGCCCACCGCGGCCGGGTCGGAGGGCACCTCCCACTCCGCCACCTGGTCCGGTGCCAGCCCCCTGGTCCGGGCCACCAGCAGGGCGATGTCGTCCAGCGGGCGCTCCGGGAGCATCGCCCCGAGCACGTCCGCGCAGGTCTGCTCCGGCGTGCGCGGCGGCCCGGTCAGCGCCGCGCGCAGCAGCTCCAGCCCCTCGTCGATGTCCCGTTGGCGGTCCTCCACCAGGCCGTCGGTGTACAGCACCAGGCGGCTGCCCTCCGCCAGGTCCAGCTCGACGGTCTCGAACGGCAGCACCGCCAGCCCCAGCGGCGGGCCGGTGGCCAGCTCCGGGAACACCACCCGGCCGTCCGGGGCCACCACGGCCGGCGGCGGGTGCCCGGCGCTGGCCATCGTGCACCGGCGCGCCACCGGGTCGTAGATCGCGTAGAGGCAGGTCGCCCCGGCGAGCGCCGCGTCCGAGCCGCTCGCGGACTCGTCCTGGTCGATCCGGTTGACCAGCTCGTCCAGGTGCCCGAGCAGTTCGTCCGGTGGCAGGTCCAGGGTCGAGAAGTTGTGGATCGCCGTCCGCAGCCGCCCCATCGTCGCCGCCGCGTGCAGGCCGTGCCCCACCACGTCCCCGACCACCAGCGCCACCCGTGCGCCCGGCAGCGGGATCACGTCGAACCAGTCGCCGCCGACACCGGCCTGGGCCGGCAGGTAGCGGTGCGCGACGTCCAGCGCGTTCTGCGCGGGCAGGTTGCGCGGCAGCAGGCTGTGCTGGAGGGTCACCGCCATCGCGTGCTCGCGGGTGTAGCGGCGGGCGTTGTCGATGCACACCGCCGCGTGCGACACCAGCTCCTCGGCCAGCGCCACGTCGTCCGTCTCGAACGGCTCGGGCCGGTCCGAGCGCCAGAACCGGGCCACCCCCAGCAGCACCCCGCGGGCCCGCAGCGGCACCCGCACCAGCGAGTGGACCCCGTACGCCAGCACCCTCGCGGACCGCTCCGGATCCTGCTCGCGCCAGTCCCGGGCGTCCGCCAGCCGGGGCTCCAGCCCGGGTCTGCCGCTGTGCAGGGCCCCGGCCAGCGGCGTCTCCGGCACCACGTCCAGCACGGTGTCCACCGGGTAGAAGGGCGCGTCGTCCCGGATCCCGGCGAACGCGGCGCGCCGCATCCGTCCCATCGAGGGGCCCGGCGGCGGCTCCTCGCCGGCCAGCACCTGCTCCGCCAGGTCCACGGTGACGAAGTCCGCGAACCGCGGCACCGCCACCTGCGCCAGCTCCTCCGCCGTGCGCGTCACGTCCAGCGAGCTGCCCACCGTCACCCCGGCGTCGTAGAGCAGCCGCAGCCGGCGCTGGGCGACCTCCGCCCGGCCGGAGAGCGCGAGGAGTTCGGTGGAGTCGCGCAGCGTGGCGACGCAGCCCTGCGGACCGCCCGCCGTACTGGTCAGCCGGACGTTCACGGCCAGCAGCCGCTCCCCGGCCATGACCACCTCGTCGGTGACCTGGCGGTCGGCGGTGAGCAGCTCCAGCGGGGCCGGTTCCAGGCCCAGCTCGGTGACGGGCCGGCCCTCGGCGTCCGCCGGCAGGTCCAGCAGCCGCCGGGCCTCGTCGTTGCAGAGGATCAGCCGCCCGTCGCCGCCGACGATCATGACGCCCTCGCGCACCGCGTGCAGCACGGCCGCGTGGTGCTCGTACATGCGGGTCATTTCCTCCGGGCCCAGCCCGTGGGTCTGCCGCCGCAGCCGCCGGCTGATCAGCGCGGTGCCGAGCGTGGCGAGCCCGACCGCGCCCGCGGCGGCGCCCAGCACCACCGGTAGCTGGCGCTCGCTCGCGGTGCTCACGTTGGCCAGCGTGATGCCGGCCGAGACCATCCCGGCCACCGAGCCGTCCGGCGCGTAGACCGGGACGACGGCCTGGACCAGCGGGCCGAGGGTGCCGGTGACCTCCTCGGTCACCACCTGGCCCTGGAGGGCGGGCTCGTAGGTGCCGATGAACTTCTGGCCGATCCTGGCGGGGTTGGGGTGGGTCAGCCGGATGCCGTCGTTGTTCAGCACGACGATGAAGTCGACGCCCGCCGCGACCCGCGCGGACTGCGTCTTCGGCTGCAGGATCGCGGTGGGATCGGGGGAGCGCAGCGCCGCCACGATGCCCGGCGAGTTGGCGAAGGTCTGTGCGACCGCCACCGACCGGTTGCGGGCCTCGTTGTTCGCGTCGTTGCGGGACTGCACCACCAGAGCCACCGCGGCCGCCACCACGAGCAGCAGCACGACGAGGATCTGCAGCGCGAAGACCTGCCCGGCCACCGACCGGTGCTTGACGGGCCACGGCCGTTTCGCGCGTGGCAGCTGTTGCCGACCGTATGGGCGCCCACCGGAGGGGCCGGCGGAACCAGTAGCACCAGAGGCCGACGGAGCCCAGGATCGACCCGGAAAACGGGCCATACGGTCATATTTGCACTATGGCTGGCGGAGAGCCAAGGCCAGCGGATCCGACCGCTTGGGCCGTTTGGCCTTCGCCGCCCCGCCTTGGCAAGATCGCAGGGTGTCCGAACCCCGTGCCATCACCGACCCCGCCGACCCTCGCCTCGGCGACTACACCGGCCTCACCGACGTCGAACTGCGCCGCCGGCGCGAACCCGCCGAGGGCCTGTTCATCGCCGAGGGGGAGAAGGTCATCCGCCGCGCCCTCGCCGCCGGCTACCGGATGCGGTCGATGCTGCTGACCGCCAAGTGGCTGGACGTGATGGCCGACGTCATCGCCGAGGCCGACGCCCCCGTGCACGTCGTCGAGCCGGGGCTCGCCGAGGCCGTCACCGGCTACCACGTGCACCGCGGCGCCCTCGCCTCGATGGAGCGCAAGCCGCTGCCGGAGGCCGCCGAGCTGCTCGCCGGGGCCCGCCGGGTCGCCGTCCTGGAGGGCCTGGTCGACCACACCAACCTCGGCGCCATCTTCCGCAGCGCGGCCGCGCTCGGCATGGACGCCGTCCTGCTCTCGCCGGACTGCGCCGACCCGCTCTACCGGCGCGCCGTCAAGGTCTCGATGGGGGCCGTGTTCGCGGTGCCCTACGCCCGACTCGATCCCTGGCCCGCGGCCCTGGACGCGGTGCGCACCGCCGGGTTCACCCTGTTGGCCCTCACCCCCGCCGACACCGCCGTCGACCTCGCCACCCTCTCCCCGCACCGGCTCCCCAGGGCCGCCCTGATGCTCGGCGCCGAGGGCGACGGCCTGACCCGCGCGGCCCTGGCGGCCGCCGACCACCCCGTCCGCATCCCGATGGCGCACGGCATCGACTCCCTGAACGTCGGCGCCGCCGCCGCAGTGTCCTTCTACGCCGTCACCGCCCCCACCCCCTGACCCCGCCGCCGACCGAAAAGCCGCCCCACCAGGCGGCAGCCCCCAGCCGTCGCCTCGCGTACAGGACGTCGCCCTCCCCGACCTCCCACGCAAGACCCCCAGCCGCTCGACCCGGATCCGGGCGCTTCACCCCCAGCACGAGACATCGCCCCGCCCGACTTCCCACCCGGCCGAACGGCAGGCCCACCCCGTCCGGTGCCCGCGGCACTTCGGCGGCTCCCTGCGGCCACGAAAGGTCGCCCGCCCGACTTCCCATGCGGGATGCCCTGGGCGGCCGGCGTGGATCCGGTACTACCCCAGCACGAGACGTCGGCCCGTCCGACTTCCCGCGCCGGTAGGCAGCAGATCGCTGCAGCCCGTGCCCGCGGCACTTCGGCGTTTCTCCTCGCACATGAAAAGTCGCCCCGCCGGACTTCGCGGGCGGCGATGCTTTCAGGGTCTGCTTCGGGCGTGGGAAGTCGGTCTGGCCGACTTTTGGGTGAGGTAGTCGGGTTGGTAATGGGGGGACTCGATGCCGGTGGGTTCACCCGGGGCACGAAAAGTCGGCCGGGCCGACTTCCTGGGTGGTTGTGGGGTCAGCCGGTGGGGGAGGTCGGCGGGGGTGGGGCGGCGGCGGGCGGTGGGGTGCCGGGGGTGGAGGCGCCGGGCCAGGACTCCTCCAGGGTGCCGTCGGCGCGGACGGTGTAGCGCGTGGAGGTGACGGCGCCGCCGGGCGCGCGTTCGTCACGGACGACCGTGCCGCCGTCGAGCCGCCAGGCGGCCGCCGCCTGCGGGTCGGCCGCGGAGGAGCGGGAGGAGGCCGCGGCCGGGGTGTCCCCGCTGAAGGCGAAGAGCTGGACGAGGTCCACGGGAACCGAGCCCTCGGTCCGGCGCAGGACGACCACCGTCGCCGGGGAGCCCTTGTACCGGGCCGGCAGTACCGCGCTGAGGGTGACCTGCGGGCCGCCGCCGACCGATCGGCCGTCCCGCAGGGCGATGCCGGGCCCGCCGGCGCCGTCGGGGTAGCTGCGGTTGGGCCAGTCCACGGCCGGGCCCGTTCCCTGCGGGGGAGCCAGCGCGCTTTCCCCGGGCCGGACGGCCGCCGGCGCCGCGAGCGGCGTGGCCTGGGGCTGGGCGGCGGCCGGTGGCGCGGCGGCCCCGTCCACGGAGGTCCCGCCCACCGAACCGCCCACCGAACCACCCGCCGACCCGCTCGGCGCAGCCGGTGCGCTGACGGCCGGGGAGGCCGGGGGCCGCAGACCCTGGTTGCTGCGGTTCTCGCAGCCCTGGGCGGCGGCGATGGCGAGGGCGACGCCGATCGTCACGGTGACGAAGACGACGATCCGCTGCCGCAGCAGCCGCTGCCGGGCGCTGCCGGGGCGCCCGCCGCCGGGGGCGGGAGTGTGCTGGCGGTCGCGGGGGCGTCCCCGGTCGCGGGGCCCGGGACGGCCGGGCGGCGGGGTCTGCGGGCGTTCCTGCAGCCGTCGGGTCACCGGGGTGGGCTCGGGGCGGGGGAGCGGTGCCGCGGACCCCTGCGGGCGGCGCGTCGCCGCCGCGCGGGGCCGGGCCGCCGCGGGTTCGGGCGAGCGCCCGGGTGCGGGTACGCCGTGCCGCGCCGCGTCGGGCGCGGGCGGTCCCCCCGGTGCGGGTGCGGGCGGCGCGCCGCGGCCCGGTCCGGGCCGGGTGGCGCGAGGGGCACCGGCGGCCGCGCCGCGGGCGGCGAGTTCGCTGAGCCGCTCGTGCAGGGCGGCGGCGCCGGGCCGCTCGGCGGCCTCCTTGGCGAGGCAGGCCCGGATGAGGGGGGCCAGCTGCGGCGGTAGCGCGGAGAGGTCGGGTTCCTCGTGGACGACCCGGTAGAGCATGACCTCGGAGGAGGCGCCGGATCCGAACGGGGTGTCCCCGGTGAGCGCGTAGGCGAGGGTGGCGCCGAAGGCGAAGACGTCGGTGGCGGGTGTGACGGCGGCGCCGCGGACCTGTTCGGGTGCCAGGAAGCCGGGGGAGCCGACGGCGGTGCCGACGTGGGTGAGCGTGCTGGCGCCGCGGGACCAGGCGATGCCGAAGTCGATGATGCGCGGGCCGCGGGGGGAGAGGAGGATGTTGGAGGGTTTGAGGTCGCGGTGGACGACCCCGGCCTCGTGGACCTTGACCAGGCCGTCGGCGAGGGCGGCCCCGATCCGGGCGGCCTCCGGCCAGCTGAGCGGCCCTTCGTCGCCGACCCGCTTGTAGAGCGAGGGGCCGGGCACGTAGGCGGTGGCCAGCCAGGGGCGGTCGGCTTCGATGTCGGAGCCGACGACGCGGGCGGTGCAGCCGCCGCGGATGCGGGAGGCGGCGGCGATCTCGCGGGCGAAGCGGGTGCGGAACTCCTGGTCCTCGGCGAGTTCGGCGCGGATCAGCTTGAGGGCGACGCGCTGGCCGCGGCGGTCGGAGCCGAGGTAGACGACGCCCATGCCGCCGGCGCCGAGTCGCCGGTGCAGACGGTACGGCCCGACGATGCGGGGGTCCTCACGCCTCAGCCGCA
This sequence comes from Kitasatospora sp. NPDC051705, assembly GCF_044453265.1. Classification (NCBI taxonomy): domain Bacteria; kingdom Bacillati; phylum Actinomycetota; class Actinomycetes; order Kitasatosporales; family Streptomycetaceae; genus Kitasatospora; species Kitasatospora sp. NPDC051705. The sequence continues at coordinate 138,415 of NZ_JBITCO010000014.1, forward strand.
TCATCGCCATGTTCCGTCCCCGTCAGCCCGTGGGTGAGGCCCCGTCGGTTGGGGCATCGTCAGTTCCTGTCTGGCACAGCTTACGGACTGCCTGCTGCGGTGTGCTGATACGCAACACCTCAAGCGGCCGTGCGATTGTCGGATCTTGCGTTGACCCGCAGGTCACAGGGGTGCCGGATCGTTTCTCGGGGTTGCCCCTCAGGGTTCCCCCGGGGGTGCGGCGAAGGCTCTCTCCCCCTCCGGTAGTACGCCCCGAGTCCGGGCGTCATACTCCGGGATGCCCGCGGAACAGTACGACGGCATGACGCCCGAACGGCCCCCCGAGCCATAGCGTTGTGGTCAGCGGTGGACGGGGAGCTCGTCCCCCGAGGTAAGCCGTCCACCGCGCCAACTCGATCGGATCACAGGAGCAAGGGCATGGCACCGCAGCTCACGGGAACCCCCCGCCGCCGTCGGCCGGCCTTCACCCAGTCCCGGTCGACGGAGCAGCCGACCAGGCACCCGGCGGTGGCGCTCGCCATGGCGCTGCCCTGCGCGGTGCTGCTGGTGATCCTGTTCGGCGGTTGGGACCAGATGGCGAACCAGGCCCAGGCCGTCGCCGACCTGATCTCGCGCTGAGAGCGACCACCCACGAGGGGAACCACACTCCGGCCCGCAGGGGCCGGCCACAGAACGGGCACTGGTCCCCTGGGGACGGGGAGCAGTGCCGCCGGGGAGGCCGTGGCCGCGTTGACACGCGGACGGGCGAGGAGCGGTGCGCAGAGCACCCCGGCAGGCGGAGACGCCGCGTACGGACGTCGGTGAGGGCGACCGTACGCGGCTCTTCCCTTTTCCCGGGCCGGGCAGCCCCGGGCCCCGGCCCCACGAGCCCCCTCCAGGGGCCGCGCCGGGAACCCACGCCCCCTTCCGAGGCCCCGCCGCGCGACGTCATCGGACCGCCGGGGGAACGCCGAAAGGCCGGGGCCGTGATCCTCACGGATCACGGCCCCGGCCGTTGCTGTGCGCGATACTGGGATTGAACCAGTGACCCCTACCGTGTCAAGGTAGTGCTCTCCCGCTGAGCTAATCGCGCCTGGTGTGGCGGTCCTGCAGCAGACCCCTAAGGGCCCGACGTGCGCGATACTGGGATTGAACCAGTGACCCCTACCGTGTCAAGGTAGTGCTCTCCCGCTGAGCTAATCGCGCGGGGAGGTCGTCCGGTGGAACCGGTCGTCCTCTTGGAGGTGGAGACGGGATTTGAACCCGTGTACACGGCTTTGCAGGCCGTTGCCTCGCCTCTCGGCCACTCCACCAGGCAACACACGAAGAACGATCTTACACTGTTCTCCATCGAGCGGACGACGAGATTCGAACTCGCGACCCTCACCTTGGCAAGGTGATGCTCTACCAACTGAGCCACGTCCGCCTGTCTCCCGGGGGCTTCACCGCTTTTCTTCGGCTGCGCTCCCTGGCGACGTGTTGAACTCTAGCGGATTCCCGGGCCAGCTAAAAATCCGTTCCCGCAGCGTGCCGAGGGGATGCCCGCGGAGGGGGGTCCGGCCGGGCCCCGGAGCCGGTCACCGGCCGCCACCTGCGGCGCTCCCGGACGATCATCCGCAGGCCACCTGGCGCACACCCGCGCGACCTCCGGAGCTGCTCACGCCCCCCGGGCCGGACCCGCGCCCCCGACCTACACTTCAGGCACCGCCGCCCAGCACCACCGCGCAGGAGAACCGTGTCCGGCCCGATCGACCCCCGCACCCCGCTCGCCCGCTTCGGCGGCCGCCTGGCCACCGGCCTGCGCGACGTCACCTCGGACCCGGCCGCCCTCGACTCCACCGGCCACTGGGCCGTCGCCTACGACTTCGAGGGCCGGCTGACCTGCGCGCGCTTCGACGAGGTCCGCCCCGCCCCCGCACCGCCCTCGGGAGCGGGCTGGCGCGGACCGGAGGCCGGTGACTGGCAGAGCTCGCTGGACCGGGCCGCCTACACCGCGGGCGTGCGCCGCATACGCGAACACATCGCCGCCGGCGAGGTCTACCAGGCCAACCTCTGTCGGGTCCTCTCCGCGCCGCTGCCCGACCCGGAGCTCAGCGACGTCGACGCCCTCACCGGTCTGCTCGCCCACGGCAACCCCGCGCCCTACGCGGGCACCATCCGGCTCCCCGCGCACGGCGTCGAGATCGCCACCGCCTCGCCCGAGCTCTACCTGCGCCGCACCGGCCGCACCGTCTCCTCGGGGCCGATCAAGGGCACCGGCCGCACCGAGGACGACCTCCTCGACAAGGACCACGCCGAGAACGTGATGATCGTGGACCTGGTCCGCAACGACCTCGGACGGGTCTGCGCCACCGGCAGCGTCACCGTCCCCGACCTCTGTGCCGTCGAGAAGCACCCCGGGCTGGTCCACCTGGTGTCCACCGTCGAGGGCACCCTGCGCGAGGGCGCCGGCTGGCCCGAGCTGCTCGCCGCCACCTTCCCGCCCGGATCGGTCACCGGCGCCCCCAAGTCCAGCGCCCTGCGGATCATCGAGGCCCTGGAGACCGCCCCGCGCGGCCCCTACTGCGGTGCCGTCGGCTGGGTGGACGCCGACCGCGGCGAGGGCGAGCTCGCCGTCGGCATCCGCACCTTCTGGATCGACCGGAGCGACCCGGCGGCCCCCGTGCTGCGCTTCGGGACCGGCGCCGGCATCACCTGGGGCTCCGACCCCGACCGGGAGTGGGCGGAAACCGAACTGAAGGCCGCTCGGCTGGTCGCGATAGCGTCGGGCGGCGAAACCGACCCGACCGGGACGTAAGCCACCCCGACTCCCGCCCTAGGAGCAGCCCTCCATGCAGAACCCCACCACGAGCTGGGTCAACGGGACGCTCGTCGACTCCGCCGACGCCGCCGTCTCGGTCCTCGACCACGGACTCACCACCGGCGACGGGGTCTTCGAGACCATGAAGGCCGTCGACGGACGGGCCTTCGCGGTCACCCGCCACCTCGACCGGCTCACCCGCTCCGCCCGCGGACTCGGCCTGGCCGACCCGGACCGCGACCTGGTCCGCGATGCCTGCGCGCAGGTCCTGGCCGCCAACCCGGTCCCGCTGGGCCGGCTGCGGATCACCTACACCGGTGGCAACGCCCCGCTGGGCTCCGAGCGCGGCACCACCGGCCCCACCCTGGTCGTCGCCCTCGGCGCGATCGACCGCCGCCCGGACGAGACGGCCGTGGCCGTCGTCCCGTGGCGCCGCAACGAGCACAGCGCCGTCGCCGGCCTCAAGACCACCTCCTACGCCGAGAACGTGGTCGCCCTGGCGGCCGCCCACCGCGTCGGTGCCTCCGAGGCCCTCTTCGCCAACACCGCCGGCCGGCTCTGCGAGGGCACCGGCTCGAACGTCTTCGTGGTCATCGGCGGCCGGCTGCTCACCCCGCCGCTCGAGTCGGGCTGCCTGGCCGGCATCACCCGCCGACTGGTGGTCGACTGGTGCGGCGCCGAGGAGGCCGACCTGCCGCTGAGCGCGCTCCAGGACGCCGAGGAGGTCTTCCTGACCTCCACCACCCGCGACGTCCAGGCCGTGACCCGCGTCGACGACCGTGAACTGCCGGGCGTCGGCCCCGTCACCGCCAAGGCGATGGCCGTCTTCGCCGAGCGCAGCGGGGACGACCTCGACCCGTGACCCCGGCGCGTGACTCGGGCCCCGGCCCCGGCCCGTGACTCCGGCCCGGCGACGGACCCGGTGGCCGCACCGCCGACGCGGTCCGGCCACCGGGGTGGAGGGATCCGGGGTAGAGGGATCCGGGCACGGGGAAGGGACCACCACATGACCACGACGCTGCGTCCCGAGGGTCCCGAGACACCCACTGCCGCCGGCGGCCGCACCAGGCGCTGGCAGATCTGCGCCAACGGCCGCCCGGTCGGCGCGCTGCGCACCACTGCCGTCCCGCACGGCTCCCAACTCTGGGGTGAGATATCGGAGTTGGAGGTCAGAGAAGGGCGCGGCCGGGGCCGCGGAACGTTCGGCGCGCTGGCCGCGGAGGAGGTGCTGCGCAGCTGGGGCTGCACCCGGCTGGACGCCAACGTCCCCGAGCCGGCGCGGATCGCCAGGGAGCTGGCCGTCACCCTCGGCTACACCGAGCGGACCAGGAACCTGGCGAAGCGGCTGACGGCGGCCCCGGCCCTCCCGCCCGGCGCCACCGCCCGCCGGATCGGGCAGGCCGAGTTCCCGGCGTGGCTCGACCGGTCCGCCCGGCACTACGTGCGGTCCCTGGTCGACTCCGGGCTGAGCGAGGAGCAGGCCCGCGCGAAGTCGGAGCTGGACCACCTGCGCCAGCTCCCGCAGGGCGCCGACAGCCCGGGCGTCGCGCTGCGCCGGCTGTGCGCGGACGGCACGGAGGAGCCGCTCGGCTCGCTCTGGCTGGACCTCCACCTGCGCGACCTCCCCGACGGCGCGCCGCTCGCCTGGGTGATGGTCGTCGAGGTGTCCCCGGCCCACCGGGGCCGGGGACACGGCCGAACGCTGATGCTGCTGGCCGAACGCGAGTGCCTGGCCGCCGGGGTGCGCGACCTGGGGCTCAACGTCTTCGCCGACAACGAGGTCGCCATCGGGCTCTACGCCTCGCTCGGCTACCGGGTCACCAACCGCCTCTACGGAAAGCCGCTGTGACCGGACGTGGCGTCAGGAGGCCTTCGCCGCCTCGAGGACGGCCTCGATCCGGGCCCGCAGGCCGTCCTGGCTCTGCCCGCCGTCCAGCCGCTCCCGGCCGATGACGTAGGTGGGCGTGCCGGTGATCCCGATCGCCCGGCCCTCGGCCTGGTCGGCGTCGACGGTCAGCATGTGCCGGCCGTCGATCAGCGCGGTGTCGACCTCCTCGACGTCGGCCCCGACCTCCCGGGCGACCTCCAGCAGCACCTGCTGACCGCGTGCGTCCAGGTCCTCGACCCGGGCCAGCAGCGCCTCCACGAACGGCCACCCCAGCCCCTGCGCGAACGCCTCCTCGGCGGCCTCCGCGGCCGCGTAGGCGTGCTTGTGCTTCTCGAGCGGGAAGTGCCGGACCTCGATGCGCAGCGCGTCGCCGTACGCGGCGCGCAGCGCCCGTACGTCGTCCAGCGCGGTGCGGCAGTCCGGGCACTGGAGGTCGCACCAGAACTCGAGGCGGGGGAGGGAACCATCGATCATCCCCCCAGTGTTCCACTAGTGGGCGCCCGCTCCGGCCGACGGTGCGCCCCGGTGCAGGCCGACAGGGAGGCAGTGATGACCAGGACGACCGGACTCGAAGGGGCGGGCCGGTGCTGACGGCGGCGGTCAGCTTCGTGCTCACCGCCGGCGGGGTGGCCGTGGCCGGTCTGCGGGCCTACCGGCGGCGCTACCTGTCCGCGACCCGCTGGTTCGCGGTGGCCCTGCTGCCCGCCGGGCTCTACCTGACGGGCCTGTTCCCGGTGGCCCGGACGATCGGTGACGAGTTCGCCGACTGGGCGACCAGGCTGGTCTTCGACCCCCGGGTCTGGACGGGCATCGTGCTGCTCGGCGTCTCCGCCGCCCTGCTGGTCGCGACCCGCTGGCTGGGCCGCCGGGGCGCGGCGGACGCGGAGCAGGTGGCCGCACCGGCGCGTCCGGCCGCGGCCGGCCCGGCGGCGGAGCGCCCCGCGGTGGCCCCGGCCGCACCGAAGCGGCCGGCGGCGGGCAAGCGCGACGACGGGCTCGGCGATTTCGCCGACATCGAGGAGATCCTCCGCAAGCGCGGCATCTGACCTCCGGCGCCGGGCGCCTGCGGCGCGGCGGCTCAGGCGGAGGGAACGGCCTCCGCCGACCGCTGCCGCGCCCGGTAGGCGGCGACGTGCAGCCGGTTGCCGCAGGTGCGGCTGTCGCAGTAGCGCCGGGAGCGGTTGCGGGAGAGGTCGACGAAGACCCGGGCGCAGTCCGGCGCCTCGCACCGGCGCAGCCGCTCCCGCTCGCCCGCCATGAGGATGAAGGCCAGCGCCATGCCCAGCTCGGCGGCCAGGTGGTCGCCGAGCGCGGCGTGCGGCGCGAAGTAGTGGATGTGCCAGCCGTGGTGGTCGTGGTTGGTGAGCCGCGGCGTCGTGCCGGCGGCCGCGACGATCCCGTTGACCAGCTCGGCGGCCTCGGCGGTGGACTCCGTCCCGAACACCTCGCGCAGGCGGGTGCGGAGCTCGTGCACCTTGCTCAGGTCGTCGTCGGTCAGCGAGTCGATCTCGCTGATCGCCTGGCCGACCACGAAGGCGTCGAGCGCGGCCACGTCGGGCAGGCGCTCGGTCCCGCAGACCTCGGGCGCGGTGTTGAGCAGCTCGACGAGGATGCTCAGCGCGCACTCGGTGTCATGGGTGATCAGCACGTTGGGGGCTCCTCGCGCAGGGGGCTCCGGTACCCCGCGTCCACGGTTACCCCAGACCATACCGGGCCTTGCGGCAGAAGGGCGGCGCGTTCTTTCGAAGGCGTGTACGGATCTCGTCAGAGCGTCGCAAACCGGGCGGCCGGCGGCCCGCGGGCCGGTGGAACCGACGGCGCCCGGCAGCGAGGCCGGCCACCCGTACGGATGGCCGGCTCCGGTGCCGGGCGCCTGCGGTGTCACTGTCCGCTCCGGTGGGAGCGGGCCGGTCACCGGCCCCGAGACCGCGTCGTGCGCGGCTGAGTCTGCTGCCGTGCCCCCGAGTAGGACGGCTGCGGTGACGGCAGGGGGTACGACCCCGCCGACAGCGGGGCGTGACCGCCTCCGGGTGGGTCAGCTTTCGGCGAGGATGTGGGACAGCTCCCGGTCGAGGTCGAAGTGACGGTGTTCGGTGCCGGGGGGCACCGCGGCGTCCGTCCGCTTGAGGAACGACTCAAGCGCGCGGGCCGGGGCCTCCAGCAGGGCTTCTCCTTCCGGAGAGCTCAGCGCGATGCAGACCACCCCTTGCCCGTGGCTGCGGGACGGCCACACCCGGACGTCGCCGGTACCGGTGGGTCGGTGCAGCCCCTCCGCAAGGAGATCTCGGGCGAACACCCACTCCACGGTCTCGTCGGCGCCCGTGTGGAACGTGGCGTGCACGGCGTAGGGGTCGGCGGTGTCGTAGCGCAGGCCCGCGGGGACGGGCAGTGAGGACTCGCTGGACACGATGAGGCGCAGGTGCAGCTCGCAGCTGACCGTGGTGTTCATAAGCGCCATGGCCTTTCGCTCAGTGTGCGCTCGGGGAATCGCACGTCGGCGAACGGACCATCCCACCCCCAAGACCGATGTAAACCCCTCTGTCCCGATTCGGGCGCGAGTCGTACCCCTTACGGCGCATTGCGGAATCGCGGCGGAGCGGCCGGGGCCCGCATTACCGGGCGCTTCTCGGTTACTTTCCTGGCATGACTGTGCGAAACGACAAGACGGCCGGGAACACGGGAACGGGTGAACCGGATCCGTCGGACGGACCGGCCGGTGCCGGTGCCGGTGCCGACGGCGGCCGGGCGGCCGGCTCCCGGGCCCCGGCGTTCGTCCGCCGTTCGCGCGCGCTGCACCAGGCCTGGCGGGTGGGGGTCTTCACGGCCGGCCTCGCCGTGGTCGTGCTCGGCGTGGTCATGCTGCCGCTGCCCGGCCCCGGCTGGGTGGTGATCTTCCTGGGCATGGGGATCTGGGCCACCGAGTTCGGCTGGGCCCGGTCGGTGCTGCGCTGGACCCGCCGCAAGGTCACCGAGGCGGCCCACCGGGCCATGGACCCGCGGGTGCGCCGCCGCAACCTCACCGTCACCGCCGTCGGCCTCGCCGTGCTCGCGGGGGCCGGCGGCTGGTACCTCGCCCGGTACGGGCTGGCGCTCCCCTGGAGCGGGGGCGGCTGACCGGCCCGGGGGCGGGGGAGGCCGCAGCAGGGGTGTTCGGAGCACCCCCGGGGATGCGGTAATGTTTTCCCTGCACCCGGGCGATTAGCTCAGCGGGAGAGCACTTCGTTCACACCGAAGGGGTCACTGGTTCGATCCCAGTATCGCCCACCGGAATGCATAGTGATACGTGAGGCCCAGCCGATTATCGGCTGGGCCTCACGTGTATTTCCGGAATCCCCGAACGGTGGCCGGTGGGAATGCGACTGAGGATCAGTCATCTTCCGCGCGGAGCGCGAGTTCTGCCGGTGCGCCAGCGTCACCCGGAGGGCGCGAGTTGTACGACGACCGCCAAATGGTGCTACAGTTCTTCTCGTTGCCCGGGCGATTAGCTCAGCGGGAGAGCACTTCGTTCACACCGAAGGGGTCACTGGTTCGATCCCAGTATCGCCCACCGGACAGCACGCAGGCCCTGACCAGGAAACCGGTCAGGGCCTGCGGCGCGTCCGGGCCCGGTTACGCCGCCGCCTCGCAGCCGTGCCCGGGCTCCAGCCGGCGGCCGCAGCCGCACCGGGCCGGGCGCAGCGGCCAGGAGAGGTCCACCCGCTCCGGCGTCCCCGACCGGTCGAACCAGCTCTGCAGGCCCCGCGCCTGCGCCGCGTGCCAGATCGCCTGCCGCAGGTGCAGCTCCGCCGCGGTCAGCCCGCCCAGCGCCGCCGGGTAACGGAACCCGATCCGCCGGGTCAGCGCCAGCGCGGCCGTCGCGTCCGCCGCCGCGTCGTGCGCCCCGGCCAGCTCCACGCCGTAGTGCGCGCACAGGTCGGTCAGCGTCCGCCGGCCCTTGCGGTAGCGGTCCACGTGCTTGTCCAGCACCCGGGGGTCCAGCACCACCAGCCCGGCCGCGCCCAGCCCGCCGGTCAGCGTCAGGCCGTGGTGGCGGCGCAGCTCCCGGTCCAGCAGCGTCAGGTCGTACGGGGCGTTCATCACCACCACCGGGACGCCGGCCCGGGCCTGGGCCGCCAGTGCGCGGGTGACCTCCGCCACCACCACGCCGACCGGCCGCCCGTGCGCGCGGACCTGTTCGTCGGATATGCCGTGCACCGCCCGGGCGCCGTCCGGGATGGGCACGCCCGGATCGGCGAGCCAGGTGGTGGTCCGGACGTCCGCGCCGGGGGCGCACTGGACGACCAGGGCGGCCGAGACGATGCGGTCGGACTCGACGTCCACGCCGGTGGTCTCGGTGTCGAAGGAGGCGAGCGGGCCGGTGTACCAGTGCTGCTGCATGACTGCCCCTCAGGCGAGCGTTCCGCACCCCGGTGATACCCGCTCCTGACGCCCTTTCAACCGTTTGGCGCAGGGCGGACCGGGGATCCTCCGGGGGGACGTCCCGTTCGGTTCCGGACGGGCCCGGAGCCGGGGGAGGCCACGGGGAGATGGCACTGACGCAGCCGCAGCCCGACGGGGCGGCGGCCGTCCTGCGGGGGAACCTCGCGGTCACCGCCTGCATGGAGACGCTGCAGGTCGGCTACCTGCACGCGGTCGCCGCCGCGGCCGGCTGCTCGCTCTCCCAGCCGTTCCCGGACAACGGCATCGACTGGCAGGTCAGCCACGGCTCCCGGGAGCACGAGGTGGACGACGAGGTCACCGTCAAGATCCAGCTCAAGGCCACCCAGCAGATCGCGCCCGGGCCGCCCGGGCCGTTCTTCAGCTTCACCCTGGACAACGACCACCTGCGCAAGCTGGCCCGGGCACGGGTCGCGGTGCCGCGCATCCTGGTCGTGATGCTGCTGCCGCGCCGGGTCGACCACTGGCTGCGGGCCCGCCCGGACGCCCTGGAGCTGCGGCACTGCTGCTACTGGGTCAACCTGGCCGGCCACCCGGTCACCGGGCAGCGGCGCACCAACGTGCGGGTGCCCACCGGAAGGGTCTTCGACGACCGCGCGCTCTGCGACATCATGGCCCGGGTCGGCGCGGGTGAGAGCCCGTGACGGCCGGGCCCCGGCAGCGAGGAGCAGCATCCATGACACCGCCGCACGCACCGGACGGCCCGGCCCCGGCCCTGCCCGACCCGGCCGCCGTCGACCCGGCGGTGCTCGCCACCCTGCTGGCCCGGCACGGCTGGGTCCGGCGGGGCGGCCCCGCCGCGCGCTACGGACGCTGGACGCCCCCGGAGGACGAGCCCGGCACCAGCCTGCTCGTCCCCGCCGGGGACGGCTTCGACGACGCCGTCGACCTCCTCGCCGACGCCGTCACCGCGCTGTCCCGGTCCGCCACCCCCTCCGCCCGAGCCGTCCTCCGGGCCCTCGCGGTGCCCGGCGACGAGCTGCGCTGGCACCGTGAACTGCCCGGACCGGCCGGGGCCGCCCCCTGGGCGGAGGCCGAGCGGCTGCGGGGCGCCGCCCGGGCGATGCTCGCCGCCGGCGCCAAGGCCGCCCGGAGCACGGCCGCCTACTTCGGGGCGCGGCTGGACGACCACGCCGCGGACTTCCTGGACCGGGTCCTGGTCGTCGAACAGGGCACCGACCTGACCGCCCACACCCCCGCCCCCGAGGGCCGGGCCGCCGTCACCACGCTGGTGCGGGCCCTGGAGGCGCTGCGCGACGCCGTCGACTACCGGCGGGTCAGCGGCGGGTCCGACGTCTTCGAGAACGCCGTCGGGGCCGGGGTCAGCCGGGAGCTGGTGCAGTCCGTCGAGGAGCTGGTCCGCGGCACGACGGCGGCCCGGCTCGCGGTCGCCTGGTCGGCCGCCGCCGGGACGCCGGGCGGGTTCGGCGACCGCCGGATCGTCCTCGAGTTCTCGCCCGGCGACCTGCCCGCCCTCGCCGAGGCGGCCGACCTGCTGGAGCGGATCGAGCCCGCGGTGGCGGTCACCGTCGTCGGCGTGGTCGTCCGGCTCAAGCGCGCCGGCCCGACGGGGCCGGGCGCGGTGCGGCTGCGCGTCCTCGGCGGCGCGGAGGTCCGCGAGCTCAAGCTCCGCCTGCCCGACCCGGACTACCGGATCGCCGCCGAGGCCCACCTCGCGGGCCTGCCGGTCCGGGTCTCCGGCCGGCTCGAACGGCACGGCGCCTTCCGCCGGCTGACCCGGCCGCACGGCCTGGAACCCTGCGGCTGGGAGGACGCCGAGCGCGAGCGGCTGCTGAAGTCCCTCGGGGACGGGCGGGGGGAGGGCCCGGGCGAAGGGGGAGAGGGGGCGTAGGTGCGCGGCGGGGGTGACGCTCTCGGTACCATCGTCACGCGCAGCGCAGTGTTGCGTCCTCTGAATCCAGCACGTCAGGAGAGACCGGTGACGGACGTCCGGGTAATCATCAGCCGCGAACCCGATCGGGAAGAGCGCGTGGTGACGACGGGCACCACGGCCGCCGAGCTCTTCGCCGACGACCGCTCGATCATCGCCGCCCGCGTCGGCGGCCAGCTCAAGGACCTCGCGTACGTCCTGCAGGACGGCGAGGAGGTCGAGCCGGTCGAGATCGGCAGCAAGGACGGCCTCGACATCCTGCGCCACTCCACCGCGCACGTCATGGCCCAGGCCGTGCAGCAGCTCTTCCCGGAGGCCAAGCTCGGCATCGGCCCGCCGGTGAAGGACGGCTTCTACTACGACTTCGACGTCGAGAAGCCCTTCCACCCCGATGACCTCAAGGCCATCGAGAAGAAGATGCAGGAGATCATCAAGCGCGGGCAGAGGTTCTCCCGCCGCGTGGTCACCGACGAGTCCGCCCGCGAGGAGCTGGCCGCCGAGCCGTTCAAGCTGGAGCTGATCGGCCTCAAGGGCTCCGCCGCCACCGCCGGCGAGGGCGCCGACGTCGAGGTGGGCGCCGGCGAGCTCACCATCTACGACAACCTGGACGCCAAGACCGGCGAGCAGTGCTGGGGCGACCTCTGCCGCGGCCCGCACCTGCCCAGCACCCGGCACATCCCGGCGTTCAAGCTGATGCGCAACGCGGCCGCCTACTGGCGCGGCAGCGAGAAGAACCCGATGCTGCAGCGCATCTACGGCACCGCGTGGCCGAGCAAGGACGAGCTGAAGGCCCACCTGGACTTCCTCGTCGAGGCGGAGAAGCGCGACCACCGCAAGCTCGGCAACGAGCTCGATCTCTTCTCCATCCCGGAGGAGATCGGCTCCGGCCTCGCGGTCTTCCACCCCAAGGGCGGCGTCATCCGCCGGGCCATGGAGGACTACTCGCGCAAGCGGCACGAGGAGGAGGGCTACGAGTTCGTCTACACCCCGCACGCCACCAAGGGGAAGCTCTTCGAGAAGAGCGGCCACCTCGACTGGTACGCGGACGGTATGTACCCGCCCATGCAGCTCGACGAGGGCGTGGACTACTACCTCAAGCCGATGAACTGCCCGATGCACAACCTGATCTTCGACGCGCGCGGCCGCTCGTACCGTGAACTGCCGCTGCGCCTCTTCGAGTTCGGGACGGTGTACCGCTACGAGAAGTCCGGCGTGGTGCACGGCCTGACCCGCGCCCGCGGCTTCACGCAGGACGACGCGCACATCTACTGCACTCGCGAGCAGATGGCCGAGGAGCTCGACTCCACGCTGACCTTCGTGCTCAACCTGCTCCGCGACTACGGTCTGACCGACTTCTACCTGGAGCTGTCGACCAAGGACCCGGAGAAGTTCGTCGGCAGCGACGAGGCCTGGGAGGAGGCCACCGCCGTCCTGGCGAGCGTGGCCGAGAAGCAGGGCCTGCCGCTGGTCCCGGACCCGGGCGGCGCGGCCTTCTACGGCCCGAAGATCTCGGTGCAGGCGCGCGACGCCATCGGCCGCACCTGGCAGATGTCGACCATCCAGCTCGACTTCAACCTGCCGGAGCGGTTCGACCTCGAGTACACCGGGGCGGACGGCTCGCGCCAGCGGCCGGTCATGATCCACCGCGCCCTCTTCGGTTCGATCGAGCGCTTCTTCGCGGTGCTGCTGGAGCACTACGCCGGCGCCATGCCGCCGTGGCTGGCCCCGGTCACCGTCACCGGCATCCCGATCACCGACGAGCACGTGCCGTACCTGCTCGACGTCGCGGCGGAGCTGAAGAAGCACGGGGTCCGGGTCGAGGTGGACACCTCCGACGACCGCATGCAGAAGAAGATCCGCAACGCCCAGAAGAGCAAGGTCCCGTTCATGCTCATCGCCGGTAACGACGACGTCGAGGCGGGCGCGGTGTCCTTCCGCTACCGCAACGGCGAGCAGAAGAACGGCGTCCCGGTGGCGGACGCGGTGCAGGAGATCGTCGAGGCGGTGCGGAGCCGGATCCAGGTGTGATCCGCTGGCACGACCGTCACGCGCGGGGCAGGCTCTCGACGAGTCTGCCCCGCGCGGCTTTGCAAGCACCGCCGGGCGAATATGCTGATCAGCATGACGACTGAGCCGGAACTGCAGCGGGGCGTCGGTGAGCCGGACGGCTTCCGCCGCCTGTGGACCCCCCATCGGATGGCGTACATCCAGGGTGAGAACAAGCCCACCGGCCCGGCTCCGGACGACGGTTGCCCGTTCTGCTCGATCCCCTCGCTGAGCGACGAGGACGGCCTGGTCATCGCCCGGGGGAGCGCCGTCTTCGCGGTGCTGAACCTGTACCCGTACAACGGCGGCCACTTGATGGTCGTCCCGTACCGGCACGTGGCGGACTACACCGACCTGGACGAGGCGGAGACGGCCGAGCTGGCCGACTTCACCAAGCGGGCGATGACCGCGCTGCGGGCCGCCTCGGGCGCGCACGGGTTCAACATCGGGATGAACCAGGGCGCGGCGGCGGGGGCCGGGATCGCCGCGCACCTGCACCAGCACGTGGTGCCGCGCTGGGGCGGCGACACCAACTTCATGCCGGTGGTCGGCCACACCAAGGTGCTGCCGCAGCTGCTGGCGGACACCCGCAAGATGCTGGCCGAGGCCTGGCCGCAGGACTGACCGCGGCGTTCCGCGACCGGCCCGGCCGGCCGGAACGCCGGAAGGGGCCCGCCACCGTCGATCCGGTGGCGGGTCCCTCCGTGTTGTCGGTCGTACGGGCGCCTGCGCGGCCTACTCGAACTGGTCGACCCTGTACGGGCGGGTGCCCTGCGCCTCGGACTTGATGATCGAGGCGCGGTTCTTGAAGCGCTCGGTGTCCAGGTCGTGCTCCTCCAGGAACTCCAGCGTGGCGGCGTGCACCGCGCCGAGCACCGGGACGGAGGCGTTGAGCGCGTTGTCCGTCATGAAGCGGCTGCCCCACGGCGGGCTGGCCCAGGCGTGCCGGAAGCCGAACGGCTCGGGCAAGCCCATGCCGCCGCCGAGCCAGGCGAGCAGCCCGGGGGCCCGGGTGAAGGGCGCGCGCAGGGCCTGGCGCACCACCTCGTCGTTGTCGATCAGGGGGAGCTGGACGGTGCGCTCCTCCCAGAACTTGCCGGTCTTCTGGACGGTCTTCTCCTTGGGCGCCGGCTTGTCGCCGAAGACGCCGTTGACCGGGCCGAGCGCGTAGCCGGCGACGGTGACCGTGAGGGTGTTGGCGAGCAGGGTCACCGTGATGGTGAAGGTGATGATCAGCTTGCCGTCGAAGGTGATGAACTGGGTGGCCAGGTAGTGCCGGGGGCCGCCGCCGGCGAAGGTCTGCTTGTCGGCGATGGTCTGCAGGGCGAAGTCGCGCATCCGGTCGCCGTCCATGTCGGCGTTGCCGGGGCGGGAGATCTCGTCGGCGTTCTCGCCGATCTCCATGACCGCCCACTGCTTGACCGTGATGTTGGTCATCCCGCTGTTGGCGACCTCGCTGACGGCGAGCCCCTTGAGGTGCGAGGAGATCTTCCGGACGAGGTCCCAGGGGTGGAAGGCGCGGAAGTCGGAGTGGCCCTCGGCGGGGCGCATCACGTCGACCAGGCGCCACTCGCCCCAGCGCCGGCCGATGCCGAGGATGCCCTTGGGCCCGGCGTAGTGCTGGATGTTGGTCTCCTGCTCGCCGTCCATCCGGGCGAGCCGGTCGCGCAGGTCGACGGCCTTCTTGTCGAGGTCGTCGCGGGGGACGGCCTTGGCGACGCTGGCGGCGACGGCGTTGCCCTCGACCAGGGCCTGCCAGCGCGCGCGGAGGTCCTTGGTGGACTGCAGCACGATGCGCCGGGCGAGGATCCAGCCGATGATCGGCGGGACCATGGCGATCCGCAGGTAGACGCCGAGCGGGCCCTGGACGGGCGGCTTGACCAGCACCAGCACGGACACCACGGCCGCGGCCAGCAGGGCGAGGCTGCCGTAGAGCTCGTCCTGGAGGGCCTTCCCCTTCATGAGGTAGATCCGCAGGTAGAACGCGCCGACCCAGAGCAGGGTGCCGGGCAGTGCGAGCAGGCCGAAGAGCAGCGTGACCACCGTCAGCCTGCGGTCCCGCGCGGCGCGCAACTCCTGGGCGGCGAGGCAGTGTTCGACGATCTGGCGGGTGTCGGTGCCGAACGAGGGCACGATCGGCTTGCGCCCGGCGCCCACCGTGCGGGCGATCACGGCGGCGCTGAACGCCTCGCCGAGATTGGCCTCGAAGAGCTTGAACCGGGGCTTCTTGTGGGTCGCGGCGGTGACCTTGCCGACGAAGTCCTCGATCTTGCCGTCGCGGTACGCGACCGAGGAGAGCGCCTGGGTGACTCCGGTCTGCGGCCCGGCGTCCGTCCGGGGTATCTGCGCACCCGGGGTCATGTCGAGTGTGGTCACGGTGGCGACCCTCCTCCCCTTGTCAGCGGCAGGTTACCGTGCCGTGGTGCCGCCGCGCTCATGATCGTCTGAAGTGCCGTCACGATCCGGCCGCACCCGGCCCGAGGGGCATGATGCCCAGCTTCGGGCGGGTCGATACCCGGGCGGCGGGGGCGTGTGGGGGTGGGGCAGGATGGTGGTGACCGCGAGGAAGGGGGCCCACCCGATGGACCCGGTGCTGGTGTTCGACGGGGACTGCTCGTTCTGCTCGTCCTGCGTGCGGTGGGGGGAGCGCTACCTGCGCCAGACCCTGGCCTCGGGCGGCTGGGAGGCGGTGCCGTTCCAGTTCGCGGACCTGCCCGCGCTGGACGCGCGGGCCGGCGGGCGCGGCGAGCTGACCGCGGAGCGCGCGGAGCGCGAGGTGCTCTGGCTGACGCCGACGGGCCGGGTGTACGGGGGAGCGCAGGCGGTGGCCCGGCTGCTGCTGCGCACCGGCGGTGCCTGGGCCTTCCTGGGCGCGGTGCTGACGCTGGCGCCGGTGCGGCCGGTGGCGGGGCTCGCCTACCGCTGGGTGTCGCGCAACCGCCACCGGATGCCCGGCGGCACGGCGGCGTGCGCGCTGCCGCACCGGCCGGGCGGCGTTCAGTCGGTGTAGCGGGCGGCCACGGCGGTCGGCATGGGTTCGTGGCGCAGGTAGGCGCGGGAGAACTCGGCGGTGCCGTGGGTGAGTGAGCGCAGGTCGACGGGGTAGCGGACGAGTTCGAGCTCCGGGACCTCGGCGCGCAGCAGGGTCAGGCCCGGGCCGCCGGTCTCGGTGCCGAGGACGCGGCCGCGGCGGGCGGCGAGGTCGCCGAGGACGGCGCCGAGGTAGTCGTCGGGCAGCATCACGGTGACGGCGGCGACGGGTTCGAGCAGCCGGATGACGGCGTGCTCGGCCGCGTCGCGCAGGGCCAGGGCGGCGGCGTTCTGGAAGGACGCGTCGGAGGAGTCGACGGAGTGCGCCTTCCCGTCGGTGAGGGTGACCCGGACGTCGACGAGCGGGTGCCCGGTGGCGACGCCCTTGGCGAGCTGGGCGCGCAGGCCCTTCTCGACGGAGGGGATGAAGTGCTTGGGGACGGCGCCGCCGACGACCCGTTCCCGGAACTCGAAGCCGGAGCCGGCCGGGAGCGGCTCGACCTCCAGGTCGCAGATGGCGTACTGGCCGTGGCCGCCGGACTGCTTGACGAGCCGGCCGTGGCCGGCGGCGGCGGTGCCGAAGGTCTCGCGCAGGGCGACCTTCGGCTCCACGGTGTCGACGTGGACGCCGTGCCGGCTGCGCAGCCGGTCGAGCACGACGTCGACGTGGGCCTCGCCGGTGCACCAGAGGACGAGCTGGTGGGTGTCCGGGTTCTGTTCGAGGCGCAGGGCCGGGTCCTCGGCGGTGAGGCGGGCGAGGGCCTGGGAGAGCTTGTCGTCGTCGGCCTTGCTGTGGGCCTCGACGGCGATCGGGAGCAGCGGCTCGGGCAGCGTCCAGCCGTCGAGGTCGACGGGGTGGCCGGGGTCGTGGACGGTGTCGCCGGCGCGGGCGGTGGTGAGTTTGGCGGCGCAGACCAGGTCGCCCGCGACGGCGTGCGGGACGGGCCGCTGGAGCTTGCCGAACGGGCTGGTGAGGCCGGTGACGCGCTCGTCGCCGTTCTGGTCGGCGGTGTGCGCGGGGCCGGTGAGGTGGATCCGGGTGTCGGGCCGCAGGGTGCCGGCGTACAGGCGCAGCAGGCTGATCCGGCCGACGTAGGCGTCGCCGGTGACGCGGACGACCTGGGCGGCGAGCGGGGCGTCCGGGTCGCAGTCGGGGGCGGGGCGGGTGCGTTCGGTGGGGTCGGGGAAGGTGTGGACGATCAGGTCGAGGAGCTCGGCGGCGCCGAGGCCGTTGTCGCTGGTGGGGACGGCGGGGTGGAGGACGCAGTCGAGGACTTCGCGGCGCAGGCCGGCTTCGAGCGCCTCGGTGTCGAGGGCGTCGCCGGCCAGGTAGCGCTCCATCAGGGTGTCGTCCTGGCCGGAGATGGCCTCGACGAGGCTGTCGTGGGCGGGGCCGGTGTCGGGCAGCGGGGCCGCCCGGCCGTAGGTGTCGCCGGTGAGGAGGTCGACGCTGCCGTCGGGGTGGCCGTCGTGGAGGACGGGCAGGAAGAGCGGGCGCAGGGTGTCCGGGCCCAGGTCGAAGGCGTCGTGGCAGGCGGTGAGGATGTCGTCGAAGCCGGTGTGGGCGAGGTCGAGCTTGGCGACGGCGATGGCGCGCGGGATGCCCTCGGCGGCGCACTCGCGCCAGCGGGCGCGGGTGGGGGCGGTGACCGGGTCGGTGGCGGAGACGACGAAGACGGCGGCGTCGGCGGCGTGCAGCGCGGCGCGCAGGTCGGCGGTGAAGTCGGGGTGGCCGGGCGGGTCGATCAGGTTGATCTTGACGCCCTTCCACTCGAGCGGGAGCAGCGAGAGCTGGACGGAGCGCTGCTGGTGGTGCTCGATGTCCTCGTGGTCGGACACGGTGGTGCCGTCGGTGACCCGGCCGGCCCGGCCGGTGGCGCCGGCGGCGAGCGCCAGGGATTCGGCGAGGGTGGTCTTGCCCACACCGCTGGAGCCGATCAGGACGACGTTGCGCAGGTCCCGGGGGCCGGTGACGGCGGGCGCCTGAGCGGCTCGTGCCGTGCTGCGGTCGGGCATCGGGGTCTCCTCCCGTAGCGCCGGGGGTGTCCTTCGAAAGTCTAGGGGCGGGTGTCGGGGCGGCGCGTGTCGTACGACGGGCGGGTGCGGGGCGGGACGGGTGTGTCGCGGGGCGGTGGGTGCGACGGAGCGGCTCCCCGGCCTGGCTACGATGGGTGCGCCGGCCGGGCTGATCCGTCCGGTCGTCTGCCGCGCGAACTGCGCCAGGCGGGTACCAGGGAGATCGGAGCGGTCGGGAAGGCCATGCTCAACAAATACGCGCGTGCCTTCTTCACACGTGTCCTGACCCCGTTCGCCGCGTTCCTGATCCGGCTGGGCGTGAGCCCGGACGCCGTGACGCTGATCGGTACCGCCGGTTCGGTGGCCGGTGCGCTGGTGTTCTTCCCGCGCGGGGAGTTCTTCTGGGGCACCATCACGATCACGCTGTTCATCTTCTCGGACCTGGTGGACGGGAACATGGCCCGCCAGCTGGGCCGGACCAGCAAGTGGGGGGCGTTCCTGGACTCCACGCTGGACCGGGTCGCGGACGCCGCGATCTTCGGCGGCCTGGCGATGTGGTACGCGGGCAAGGGCGACAACGACCTGCTGTGCGCGGTGGCGATCTTCTGCCTGGCGAGCGGTCTGGTGGTGTCGTACACCAAGGCGAGGGCGGAGAGCCAGGGCCTGCCGTGCGACGTGTCGGGGCTGGTGGAGCGGGCGGAGCGGCTGGTGATCAGCCTGGTGGCGGCCGGGGTCTCGGGGCTGCACACGTTCGGGGTGCCGTACGTGGAGTGGCTGCTGCCGGTGGCGCTGTGGCTGGTCGCGGCGGGCAGTCTGGTGACGGTGTTCCAGCGGATGCTGACCGTGCGCCGGGAGGCGTTCGAGGCCGACCGAGCGGCGGCCGGGAGCTGATGGGGGGCGTCCTGCGGTGACGGACCGACTGGTGTACTGGGCGTACGCGCTGGGCTGGGCGGTGCTCAAGCACCTGCCGGAGCGGGCGGCGCGGGGCCTCTTCGACGGCCTGGCGGACTACGCCTGGCGCAAGCGCGGCAAGCGGGTGCTCCAGCTGGAGGCCAACCTGCGCCGGGTCCGTCCGGGGCTGGACGAGGCGGGGGTGCGGGAGCTGTCCCGGGCCGGGATGCGCTCGTACCTGCGGTACTGGATGGAGTCGTTCCGGCTGCCGGTGTGGAGCCGCGAGCGGGTGGCCCGCGACGTACGGGTGGACGGCACGGAGCACCTGCGGGAGGCGATGGAGTCCGGGCGGGGCGCGGTGATAGCGCTGCCGCACATGGGCAACTGGGACCTCGCGGGCACCTGGGTGGCCCAGCAGGGCTTCCCGTTCACGACGGTCGCGGAGCGGTTGAAGCCGGAGCGGCTGTTCGACCGGTTCGTGGCGTTCCGGGAGGGCCAGGGCATGGAGGTCCTGGCCCTGACCGGCGGCGGGGTGAACGTGATCGGCACGCTGGCGCGGCGGCTGCGCGAGGGGCGGCTGGTCTGCCTGGTGGGGGACCGCGACCTCTCGGAGGCGGGCCTGGAGGTGTCCTTCTTTGGGGAGGCGACCAGGATGCCGGCCGGTCCGGCGGCGCTGTGCCAGCGGACCGGGGCGGCGCTGCTGCCGGTGACGCTCTGGTACGAGGGCCCGGTGATGCGGGCACGGATCCACCCCGAGGTGCCGGTGCCGCCGGGGGAGGACCGCAAGGAGCGGACCCGGGCGATGACCCAGGCGCTGGCGGACGTGTGGGAGCGGGGGATCGGCGAGCACCCGGAGGACTGGCACATGCTGCAGCGCTTCTGGCTGGCCGACCTCCCGGTCCGTGAGACGGTGGGGGAGGCGGCCGGGCCGCGCCCCGAGCGGGCCCGGGAGGCCGGGCCGGAGCAGGCCGGCGAGCCCGCGGCCGAGGCCTCCGGGTCCTGATCCCGGCCGACCGGGTCCTGGCCCCGGTCAACAGGAGTGCCCGCAGGAGTACCCGAAGGAGCATGAGGAACCCGTGAAGATCGGCATCGTCTGCCCGTACGACTGGGACGTCCCCGGCGGGGTGCAGTTCCACATCCGGGATCTCGCCGAGCACCTGATCGGCCTGGGCCACGAGGTGTCGGTGCTGGCGCCGGCCGAGGACGACGAGGCCCTGCCGCCGTACGTGGTCTCGGCCGGGCGGGCGGTGGCGGTGCCGTACAACGGCTCGGTGGCGCGGCTGAGCTTCGGCATCCTGTCCGCGGCGCGGGTGCGGCGGTGGCTGCACGACGGGCGGTTCGACATCCTGCACGTCCACGAGCCGGCCTCGCCCAGCCTGTCGATGCTGGCCGCGTGGTCGGCCTCCGGGCCGATGGTGGGGACGTTCCACACCTCGAACCCGCGTTCGCGGGCGATGATCGCGGCCTCGCCGATCCTGCAGCCGGGCCTGGAGAAGATGCGGGCCCGGATCGCGGTGTCGGAGTACGCCCGGCGGACGCTGGTGGAGCACCTGGGCGGCGACGCGGTGGTGATCCCGAACGGCGTGGACGTCGGCTTCTTCGCCGAGGCCGAGCCGGACAAGCGCTGGACCGGCGGCGCGGCGGACGGCGAGCCGGGCACGATCGGCTTCATCGGCCGGATCAACGAGCCGCGTAAGGGCCTGCCGACGCTGCTGGCCGCGCTGCCGAGGATCCTGGCGGAGCGGCCGGGGGTGCGGCTGCTGGTGGCGGGCAAGGGCGACGAGGAGGAGGCCGTCGCGGGCCTGGCGCCCGAGGTCCGTGCGCAGGTGGAGTTCCTCGGCATGGTCAGCGACCGGGACAAGGCCCGGCTGCTGCGCAGCGTGGACCTGTACGTGGCGCCGAACACCGGGGGCGAGAGCTTCGGGATCATCCTGGTCGAGGCGATGTCGGCGGGCGCCCCGGTGCTGGCCAGCGACCTGGACGCGTTCAAGCAGGTGCTGGACGGCGGCGACGCCGGCGAGCTGTTCCCGGTGGAGGACGCGGACGCGCTGGCCCGGTCGGCGCTGCGCCTGCTGGGCGACCCGGGGCGGCTGGAGGAGCTGCGGAAGGCGGCCTCGCGGCACGTGCGGCGGTTCGACTGGTCGACGGTCGGCGCCGACATCCTGGCGGTGTACGAGACGGTGACGGCGGGGGCCGCGGCGGTGGTCGAGGAGGACGTGCGCAGCGGCCGGCGCGGCCGGTTCGGGCTGGCGCGCGACTGATCCGCGTCGGCGGGGGGACCCTGCGGGGCGGCGGCCGGGCCGGGTTAGGGTCGGTGGTCCGTACTGGTGTCGACGCATGGGGGAATTCCGATGCCGCAGATCTCCGTGGACTACTCGCCGGGCCTGGCCGGCTCCTTCGACCGCAGGGCGCTGGGCGTGGCGATCAACCGGCTCGCGGTGAAGACGATCGACGCGACCCCGGGCGCCTGCAAGACGCTGTTCCGCTGCGACGAGGACTTCGTGGTGGGGGACGGCGAGGAGCCGGCGGCGCAGGTGTACGTCGAGTTCCAGATCTTCCCGGGCCGGACGCCGGAGGCGAAGGCGGCGCTCAGCGAGGGCGTGCTGGCGCTGCTGGCCGAGCACGTCCGGCCCGAGCCGGGGGTGCGGCTGCACACCGCGGTGAACGTCTCGGACATCGACCGGGAGTCCTACCGCAGCGCCGCCCTCGGCGGGTAGGGCATGGCACCGGCCCGGCCGCTGCGAGCACGTCGGGCCGGTGACACCGGGTAGCGTTGCGCCCCGTGACTACCTGGATCTGGGCCGGCGTGGCCGTGGTGCTGTTCGGCATGTACCTGAGTTGGACGGCCGGCCGGCTGGACCGGCTGCACGCCAGGATCGACGCCGCGCGCGCGGCGCTGGACGCGCAGCTGGTCCGCCGGGCCTCGGTGGCGATGGAGCTGGCGACCTCCTCGCTGCTGGACCCGGCGGCCTCGCTGCTGCTGCTGGACGCGGCCCACGCGGCCCGGCAGGCCGAGGACGAGCAGCGCGAGGTGGCGGAGAGCCAGCTGAGCCTGGCGCTGCGGGCGGTGCTGGAGGAGCCCGAGCAGGTGGCGGCGCTGGTGGCCGAGCCGGGTGGCGAGGACGCGGTGCGGGACCTGACGGCGGCGGTGCGCCGGGTGCCGATGGCCAGGCGGTTCCACAACGACGCGGTGCGGGCGGCCCGGGCGGTGCGCGAGCACCGATTGGTGCGGTACTTCCGGTTGGCCGGAAAGGCGCCGTTCCCGATGGCCTTCGAGATGGACGACGCCCCGCCGCCCGCTCTCACGCCCGAGGGAGCGCCCGCCTAGGCTGTGCTCGGATACGGCCCGTTTGTCGCATCCCGTCGTCCGGGCTGGACTTGGTGGCGCATGGTTGGGCCCCTTGTTCCGCCTACCATAGGGCGATAGCACTGGTTCATCTTCGAGTGAGGTCTCACGTGTCCACCACCCCCACCACCGCAGACCAGCCGCAGATCGGCACCGCCCGGGTGAAGCGCGGCATGGCCGAGCAGCTCAAGGGCGGTGTGATCATGGACGTGGTCAACGCCGAGCAGGCCAAGATCGCCGAGGACGCCGGAGCGGTGGCCGTCATGGCCCTGGAGCGGGTTCCCGCCGACATCCGCAAGGACGGCGGCGTGGCCCGCATGTCCGACCCGAACATGATCGAGGAGATCATCGAGGCCGTCTCCATCCCGGTGATGGCCAAGTCGCGGATCGGCCACTTCGTCGAGGCCCAGGTCCTCCAGTCGCTGGGTGTCGACTACATCGACGAGTCCGAGGTGCTGACCCCGGCCGACGAGGTCAACCACTCCGACAAGTGGGCCTTCACCACCCCCTTCGTCTGTGGCGCCACCAACCTGGGCGAGGCCCTGCGCCGCATCGCCGAGGGTGCGGCCATGATCCGCTCCAAGGGCGAGGCCGGCACCGGCAACGTCGTCGAGGCCGTCCGCCACCTGCGCCAGATCAAGAACGAGATCGCCAAGCTGCGCGGCTTCGACAACAACGAGCTGTACGCCGCCGCCAAGGAGCTGCGCGCCCCGTACGAGCTGGTCAAGGAGGTCGCCGAGCTCGGCAAGCTGCCGGTCGTGCTGTTCTCCGCCGGTGGCGTGGCCACCCCGGCCGACGCCGCGCTGATGCGCCAGCTGGGCGCCGAGGGCGTCTTCGTCGGCTCCGGCATCTTCAAGTCGGGCGACCCGGCCAAGCGTGCCGCCGCCATCGTGAAGGCCACCACCTTCTTCGACGACCCGAAGATCATCGCGGACGCCTCGCGCAACCTGGGCGAGGCCATGGTCGGCATCAACTGCGACACCCTGCCGGAGACCGAGCGCTACGCCAACCGCGGCTGGTAGTCCGCCCGTACTCCTGAGCCGGCCCGCCGCGCGCCGAGGCGCCGCGGCGGGCCGCGCCACGTACTTCCGTAGATCGATCGAACGAGGTTGAAGACCGTGAGCACTCCAGTCATCGGCGTCCTCGCCCTGCAGGGCGACGTCCGCGAGCACCTGGTCGCGCTGGCCGAGGCCGACGCGCTGGCCCGTCCGGTGCGCCGTGCCGAGGAGCTGGCCGAGGTCGACGCGCTGGTGATCCCCGGCGGGGAGTCCACCACCATGTCCAAGCTGGCGCTGCTGTTCGGCGTGATGGACCCGCTGCGCGAGCGGGTGGCCGCCGGGATGCCGGTGTACGGCACCTGCGCGGGCATGATCATGCTGGCCGACAAGATCCTCGACGGCCGGGACGACCAGGAGACCGTCGGCGGCATCGACATGACGGTGCGCCGCAACGCCTTCGGCCGGCAGAACGAGTCCTTCGAGTCCGGGATCGCCTTCAAGGGCATGGCGGACGCGCCGGTGCACGGCGTCTTCATCCGCGCCCCCTGGGTCGAGGCCGTCGGGGCCGGCGTCGAGGTGCTCGCCGAGCTGCCCGCCGCGGACGGCCCGGACAGCAGGATCGTGGCGGTGCGCCAGGGCAACCTGCTGGCCACCTCGTTCCACCCGGAGCTCACCGGCGACCACCGCGTGCACGCCTATTTCGTCGCCATGGTCGAGGAGCACCTCGCCGCGAAGTGACGGGGTTCCTACCACCCGTTGCGACACCGGTAAGATCTCATCTGTTTCATTTCCATTTGGCGACGTAAAGGAGCTGGCGATGTCCGGCCACTCTAAGTGGGCTACCACCAAGCACAAGAAGGCCGTGATCGACGCCAAGCGCGGCAAGCTCTTCGCCAAGATGATCAAGAACATCGAGGTGGCGGCGCGCACCGGCGGTCCCGACCCGGCCGGCAACCCGACCCTCTACGACGCCATCCAGAAGGCGAAGAAGAGCTCGGTCCCGATCGACAACATCAACCGCGCCGTCAAGCGCGGTGGTGGTCTGGAGGCCGGCGGCGCCGACTACCAGACGATCATGTACGAGGGCTACGGCCCGAACGGCGTCGCCGTCCTGATCGAGTGCCTCACCGACAACCGCAACCGCGCGGCCTCCGACGTGCGCGTCGCGATGACCCGCAACGGCGGCTCGATGGCCGACCCGGGCTCGGTGTCGTACCTGTTCACCCGCAAGGGCGTCGTGATCGTCCCCAAGGCCGACGGCGTGGACGAGGACAAGCTCTTCGAGGTCGTCCTCGACCAGGAGCCCGAGGAGATCAACGACCTCGGCGAGTCGTTCGAGATCGTCTCCGAGGCCTCCAAGATGGTGGCCGTGCGCACCGCGCTGGTGGACGCCGGCGTCGACTACGACTCGGCCGAGGCCAACTTCCTCCCGAGCATGCAGGTCGAGCTGGACGTCGACGGCGCCCGCAAGATCCTGAAGCTGATCGACGCGCTGGAGGACAGCGACGACGTGCAGAACGTCTTCGCCAACTTCGACATCTCCGACGAGGTCGGTGCGCAGCTCGACGCCGAGTGATCCTCCCCGAGTGATCGCCCGCGGGCGATCACCGGCGGGTGATCGTTCCCGCGGCCCGGCCCGGTGGTCCCAGGACCGCCGGGCCGGTGTCGTCGGCGGGGTTGTCGGACCCGGACGGTAGCCTTCGCAGGTCGCCCGCCGTGAGCCGCGGAGCGCGCCGGCGCCGGGTCCGGATCCGGGCCCGGGCCCGGAGGCGGGCGGCGATCGACGGAGAGGCGGGGCTTGTGGTTCGGGTACTGGGCGTGGACCCGGGGCTGACCAGGTGCGGGGTCGGCGTGGTCGAGGGTGCGCCGGGCCGGCCGCTGCGGATGGCCGGGGTCGGGGTGGTGCGCACGCCCGCCGAGGCCGAGATCGGGCAGCGGCTGCTGCTGGTCGAGCAGGGCATCGAGCAGTGGCTCGACGAGCACCGGCCCGACCTGGTGGCCGTCGAGCGGGTCTTCGCCCAGCACAACGTGCGGACGGTGATGGGCACCGCCCAGGCCAGCGCGGTCGCGATGCTCTGCGCCACCCGGCGCGGCATACCGGTCACCCTGCACACGCCGAGCGAGGTCAAGGCCGCCGTCACCGGCTCCGGCCGGGCCGACAAGGCCCAGGTCACGGCCATGGTGCAGCGCCTGCTGCGGCTGGACGCCCCGCCCAAGCCGGCCGACGCCGCGGACGCCCTGGCGCTGGCCATCTGCCACATCTGGCGCGGCGGCGCGACGAACCGCCTGGAGGCCGCGGTGCGGGCGGCCCGCGCCACCTCCCCGCAAGCCCGTCCCACCCCCCGTTGAAAGGCAGTAGCCGGTGATCGCCTTCGTGCAAGGGCCCGTGGCGGCCATCTCCTCCGGACTCGCCGTGGTCGAGGTCGGCGGGGTCGGCATGGCCGTGCAGTGCACGCCGAGCACGCTGGCCGGGCTGCGGCTGGGGGAGCCGGTCCGCCTCGCCACCTCGCTCGTGGTCCGGGAGGACTCGCTGACCCTGTTCGGCTTCGCGGACGACGACGAGCGCGCCGTCTTCGAGATCCTGCAGGCGGCCCCGGGCGTCGGCCCCAAGCTGGCGCAGGCGATGCTCGGGGTGCACAGCCCGGACGCGCTGCGGGCCGCGGTGGCCGGCGGCGACGAGAAGGCGCTGGTGGCGGTGCCCGGCATCGGCAAGGCCAAGGCGGCCAAGCTGCTGCTGGAGTACAAGGACAAGCTGGGCGCCCCGCACGGCGCGGTGCCGGCGCAGAAGCCGATCGCGGCCGGTCCGGCTCCGTGGAGCGAGCAGCTGCACTCGGCGCTGACCGGCCTCGGCTACGCTCCGCGGGAGGCGGACGAGGCGGTCGCGGCCGTCGCCCCCGAGGCGGAGGCCCAGGCGACGCCGGACGTCGGTGCGCTGCTCCGGCTCGCCCTGCGCGGCCTCAACCGGGCCCGCTGACCACTGACGATCTGTCCGTTTGTCGACTTTGGAGTCCACAGCACATGAGCGAGCGAAGCGGGGCGGGGTCATGAGTGCGTACGACCCCGATCCGGTCGACCGGCTGGTGACGCCCGCCGCCGACGGTGAGGACCAGGCGGTCGAGGCGGCGCTGCGCCCCAAGCTGCTGGAGGAGTTCATCGGCCAGGAGCGGGTGCGCGAGCAGCTGTCCCTGGTGCTCCAGGCGGCCCGCAAGCGCGGCAGCGCCCCGGACCACGTCCTGCTCAGCGGGCCGCCCGGGCTGGGCAAGACCACCCTGTCCATGATCATCGCCGCCGAGCTGGGCGCCCCGATCCGGATCACCTCCGGCCCGGCGATCCAGCACGCGGGCGACCTCGCGGCGATCCTCTCCTCGCTCACCGAGGGCGAGGTGCTCTTCCTCGACGAGATCCACCGGATGTCCCGGCCGGCCGAGGAGATGCTCTACATGGCGATGGAGGACTTCCGGGTCGACGTGATCGTCGGCAAGGGGCCGGGCGCCACCGCCATCCCGCTGGAGCTGCCCCCCTTCACCCTGGTCGGCGCCACCACCCGGGCCGGCCTGCTGCCGCCGCCGCTGCGGGACCGCTTCGGCTTCACCGGCCACATGGAGTTCTACGCGCCGGCCGAGCTCCAGCAGGTGGTGCGGCGCTCGGCCGCGCTGCTGGACGTGGAGATCGACCCGGCGGGCGCCGCCGAGATCGCCGGCCGCTCGCGCGGCACCCCGCGCATCGCCAACCGGCTGCTGCGCCGGGTCCGCGACTTCGCGCAGGTGCGGCACGACGGCCTGGTCAGCGCCGAGATCGCGGCCAGGGCGCTGGACGTCTACGAGGTGGACGCACGGGGCCTGGACCGGCTGGACCGCGCGGTGCTGAACGCGCTGCTGCGGCTCTTCGGCGGCGGTCCGGTCGGTTTGTCGACACTGGCGGTCGCCGTGGGTGAGGAGGCCGAGACGGTGGAGGAGGTGGCCGAGCCGTTCCTGGTCCGCGAGGGGCTGCTGGCCCGGACCCCGCGCGGGCGGATCGCCACCGCCGCCGCCTGGCAGCACCTCGGGATGACCCCTCCGGTCCAGACCACCCGCGGCGCGGTGCCGGCCCAGTCCGAACTCTTCCCGGCCGACGGGGGCTGAACGGGTGACCGCCCGCCGCCCGCTTCCCGGTGGGCGGTGCCACCGCGCCCCGAGGAGAAGCCACGGGAGAAGTCCGGGGAAACTGTGCAGGCGGAGGGTCGCCACTTTCGGCGGCAGGATGCGATGCTTGGCGTTGTCCGATCAGTTCGGGGTCGCCTAGACTCCGCCGGACCGCCCCTCTCACCTGACGGGCCGACCATTACCACACAGGCTGCCGATCGGCGGCCCGTAAAGGACCCTGGCTGCAGTGAACTTCATCATCCTTCTCCTCCCGATCCTGGCGATCGTGCTCATGTTCCGGTCGCAGAAGAAGCGCCAGCAGCAGCAGCAGCAGATGCAGACCTCGCTGGAGCCCGGGGCGGGAGTGCGCACCATCGGCGGCCTGTACGCCCAGGTGAAGGCGGTCAACGAGGAGACCATCGAGCTGGAGATCGCTCCCGGCGTGGTCACCCACTTCACCAAGAGCGCGATCGCGGCCGTCCTGGACCCCCAGGAGTACGACGCGATCATCAACGGCCGCCCCGCCGACGACGAGCTCGCCGAGCCGGAGGCCGAGGACGCCGAGCCGGTCGAGGACAAGCCGCTGACGCTGACCAAGGACAGCGCCGAGAAGGGCGACGTCGAGGGCGGGGCTCCCGCGAGCAAGTAGTACGGTCGGGCACCAGCCCGGCCGCGCGGCGCAGTGCCGCGAGCCCACAGGACCTCAGGGCCGCAGAACCGCCATGCCCCCGTCCCGCCACGAGCCGGACGGGGGTCCGGTCGGGGAGGTGGCATGGACAGGGAGAAACGAGCAAGGTGGCAACACCCAAGTCGCGCCCGCGCGACGGCTACCCAGGGCGGGCACTGGCCCTCATCCTGGTCGTCACCGTCGGACTGGTCGCCCTCATGTTCGGGACGGGCAACACCAAGCCCCGGCTCGGGATCGACCTCGCCGGCGGCACCAGCATCACGCTGACCGCGAAGTCGACGGACCCCAAGGCGATCAACAAGTCCAGCATGGACATCGCCACCGGGATCATCGAGCGCCGCGTCAACGGTATGGGTGTCTCCGAGGCGGAGGTCCAGACCCAGGGCGACGACACGATCATCGTGAACATCCCCAAGGGCGGCGACCGGCAGAACGCGGCGGACCAGGTCGGTACCACCGCCAAGCTGTTCTTCCGCCCGGTCCTCGCCGTGGCGCCCAGCGGCTTCACCCCGCCCGCGCCCAGCGGCTCCCCGTCGGCCGGTGCCACCGGCTCCCCGAGCGCGACCCCGTCGAACGGTGCCACCGCGGCCCCCTCGGCCACCGCCTCCGGCACGCCCGCCGCGAGCGCCAGCCCCACCAAGCAGGGCCGCGCCCTCGGTGAGGCCCTCGCCGCCGACGCCAGCCCGAGCGCCGCCGCCACGGGCGCGAGCACCGCCCCGAGCGCCCCGGCCGCCGGCACGCCGTCCGCCGCCGCCACCCAGCCCAGTGCCGCCGACGTCAGCGCCGCGCTGACCCAGGGCACCGTGCCGCCGGAGCTGTCCGCCGCCTTCGCCGCCCTCGACTGCTCCAAGCCCGAGGTCCGCGCCGCCCAGACCGGCGCCGACGACAAGGCCGTCGTGGCCTGCTCGCAGAAGCCCCAGAACGGCTACTACGAGAAGCTGGCCCTCGGCCCCGCGGCCGTGAAGGGCGCGGACGTCTCCAAGGCCCAGGCCACCATCGACACCCAGACCGGCGCCGGCTGGCAGGTCCAGCTGCAGTTCAACGGCACCGGCACCGACGCGTTCGCCAAGGTCACCGGCCAGCTGGCCACCCAGACCCCGCCGACCAACCAGTTCGCGATCGTGCTGGACAACGAGGTCGTCTCGCACCCGCAGGTCAACGGCCCGATCCCGGGCGGCAGCGCCGTCATCACCGGCCGCTTCACCCAGGCCGAGGCGCAGGACCTGTCCAACGTGCTGAGCTTCGGCGCCCTGCCGCTGGAGTTCGCCAAGAGCGACATCACCACCGTCTCCCCGGCGCTCGGCAGCGACCAGCTCAAGGCCGGCCTGATCGCCGGCGCCATCGGCATGCTGCTGGTGGTCGTCTACTCGCTGGTCTACTACCGCGGCCTCGGGCTGGTCTCGATCGCCGGTCTGCTCGTCTCGGCGGCCCTGACCTACTCGATCATGAGCCTGCTCGGCGGCGGGATCGGCTTCGCGCTGAACCTGCCGGCCGTCTGCGGCGCGATCGTCGCGATCGGCATCACCGCGGACTCCTTCATCGTGTACTTCGAGCGCATCCGCGACGAGGTCCGCGAGGGCGCCCCGCTGCGCCCGGCGGTCCAGCGGGCCTGGCCGCGCGCCCGGCGCACCATCCTGGTCTCGGACTTCGTGTCGTTCCTCTGTGCCGCGGTGCTCTACGTGGTCTCGGTCGGCAAGGTCCAGGGCTTCGCGTTCACCCTGGGTCTGACCACCGCGCTGGACGTCGTGGTGATCTTCCTCTTCACCAAGCCGCTGATCACGCTGCTGGCCCGGCGGAAGTTCTTCTCCGACGGCCACCCGTGGTCCGGTCTGGACCCGAAGCGGCTGGGCGCCCGCCCGCCGCTGCGCAGCAGCCGTCGCCGTAGCTCCTCCTCCTCTGCCGCCGTGAAGGAGGCCTGACACCGTGTCTCGCTTCTCCAATCTGGGTCACCGGCTCTACCAGGGCGAGGTCAGCTTCGACTTCGTCGGCCGCCGCAAGCTCTGGTACTCCATCTCCGGCGTGATCGTGCTGGTCGCGGCGATCGGCCTGGCCATGGGCCTGCACCTGGGCATCGAGTTCAAGGGCGGCTCGGTCTACACCGTGAGCAAGCCCGGGCTGACCGTCTCGCAGGCGCAGGAGACGGCCGACAAGGTCGTCAGCTCGCACCCGCTGGTGCAGTCGACCGACAACGGCAAGATCCGCATCCAGGTCAGCACCGAGGAGTCGAAGAGCTCGGACGAGATCCGCTCCGAGCTCTCGCAGAAGCTGTCCGTCCCGCTGAACACGGTCGAGGCCCAGGTCATCGGCCCCAGCTGGGGCAAGCAGATCTCCCAGAAGGCGCTCACCGGCCTGATCATCTTCATGATCCTGGTGACGGCCTACCTGGCGATCGCCTTCGAGTGGCGGATGGCGGTGGCCGCCCTGGTCGCCCTCATCCACGACCTCCTGATCACCATCGGCGTGTACGCCCTGGTGGGCTTCGAGGTCACCCCCGGTACGGTGATCGGCTTCCTGACCATCCTCGGGTACTCGCTCTACGACACGGTCGTCGTCTTCGACACCGTGAAGGAGAACACCAAGGGGCTCACGAAGCAGAACAAGCTCACCTACAGCGAGGCGGCCAACGCGGGCCTCAACCAGACCCTGGTGCGTTCGCTCAACACCACGGTGGTCGCCCTCCTGCCGGTCGCGGCGCTGCTGTTCATCGGTGGCGGCATCCTGGGCGCCGGCACGCTGAACGACATCTCGCTCGCGCTGTTCATCGGCCTCGCGGCCGGTGCCTACTCCTCGATCTGCGTCGCCACCCCGCTGCTGGCGCAGCTCAAGGAGGAGCAGCCCGAGATGAAGGCGCTGCGCAAGCGGGTCCTGCAGCACCGGGCCGCGGCCGCCAAGGCCGCCGCCGCGGGCGAGGCCCCGGGCGAGGAGATCGCGGACGAGGACCTGCCGGCGGGTATGGTCGGTCAGCGTGGCCGTGCGGCCGGCACCCCGCGTGCCAAGGGCCGTCCGTCCTCCAAGCGCTGAGCCCGACCCCGACCCCCGAGGACACCACCGTGACCACCGCCGACACCGCCCCTCCCAGCCCGCAGCCGGGCGGGAGGGGCCCGCTCGCCGAGCTGCTGAACAGCCGGATCCGGGACGTCCCGGACTACCCGAAGCCGGGCGTGCTGTTCAAGGACATCGCGCCGCTGCTCGCCGACGCCGAGGCCTTCGGCGCCCTCACCCGGGCGCTGGCGGACCGGGCGCTGGAGCTCGGGGCGACCAAGGTGGTGGGCCTGGAGGCGCGCGGCTTCGTGCTGGCGGCCCCGGCGGCCGTCGCGGCCGGACTCGGTTTCGTGCCGATCCGCAAGCAGGGCAAGCTGCCCGGCGAGGTGTTCCGGCGCTCGTACGAGCTGGAGTACGGCTCGGCGACGCTGGAGGTGCAGTGCGACGCCTTCGCGCCCGGTGAGCGGGTCCTGGTGGTGGACGACGTGCTGGCCACCGGTGGCACCATCGGTGCCTCGCTGGACCTGGTGAAGGAGGCCGGCGCCGAGCTGGTGGGCGTCCTGGTGCTGATGGAGCTGGGCTTCCTGGACGGCCGGCAGCGGCTGGCCGGGCACCTCGGCGGGGCTCCGCTGGAGACGCTGGTCACGGTCTGAGGGACCTGATGGAGGGCGGCGGTCGGATCATCCGACCGCCGCCCTTCCGTTTCCGGGCCGGGTGGATGAACACCGGGCCGCCCGGCTCGGTACCATGAAGATTCATCCCCTCCCGGTCGCGTCGCACCGTACGGGCCGCGGCAGGGGTCGGCCCCCCGGTGCCCCGAGGAGAGTCCTTGCCCGACGAGGTTGTGCCCACGGCCGCAGCGGCCGCCCCCGACAACCGTCCCACGCCCTCGGGGGCCACCCCGGCACGCCCGGCGCCGACCTCCTCGCGACCGACCGCGCCGACCGGCCGCGGCTCCTCCTCCGGCGGCATGCGCGCCCGCCTGGCCCGCCTCGGCGGCCAGCGCTCCAGCGTGCTCAACCCCGTTCTGGAGCCGCTGTTCCGCTCGATCCGGGCGAACGACCCGAAGGCCGACCCGGCGCTGCTGCGGGACATCGAGCGGGCCTACGCCGTCGCCGAGAAGTGGCACCGCGGGCAGAAGCGCAAGAGCGGCGACCCGTACATCACCCACCCGCTCGCCGTGGCGACCATCCTCGCCGAGCTCGGGATGGACGCCCCGACCCTGATGGCCGGGCTGCTGCACGACACGGTCGAGGACACCGACTACGGCCTGGAGACCCTGCGCAAGGACTTCGGCGACTCGGTGGCCCTGCTGGTCGACGGCGTCACCAAGCTCGACCGGGTCAAGTTCGGCGAGGCCGCGCAGGCCGAGACCGTCCGCAAGATGGTCGTCGCGATGGCCAAGGACCCGCGGGTCCTGGTGATCAAGCTGGCCGACCGCCTGCACAACATGCGCACGATGCGCTACCTCAAGCGGGAGAAGCAGGAGAAGAAGGCCCGCGAGACCCTCGAGATCTACGCCCCGCTGGCGCACCGGCTGGGCATGAACACCATCAAGTGGGAGCTGGAGGACCTCGCCTTCGCGATCCTCTACCCCAAGATGTACGACGAGATCGTCCGGCTGGTCGCCGAGCGCGCCCCCAAGCGGGACGAGTACCTGGCGACCGTCATCGACCAGGTCCAGGGGGACCTGCGCGGCGCCCGGATCACCGCCTCCGTCACCGGCCGGCCGAAGCACTACTACTCGGTCTACCAGAAGATGATCGTCCGGGGCCGGGACTTCGCCGAGATCTACGACCTGGTGGGCATCCGGGTCCTGGTCGACACCGTCCGCGACTGCTACGCGGCGCTGGGCACCATCCACGCGCGGTGGAACCCGGTGCCGGGGCGGTTCAAGGACTACATCGCGATGCCCAAGTTCAACATGTACCAGTCGCTGCACACCACGGTGATCGGCCCGGGCGGCAAGCCCGTCGAACTGCAGATCCGCACCTTCGACATGCACCGCCGGGCCGAGTACGGCATCGCCGCGCACTGGAAGTACAAGCAGCGCGCGGTGGCCGGCGCCTCCAAGGTCCGCACCGACACCCCGACCCAGGTCCGCAAGGACGACAAGGCCGGCGCCGTCAACGAGATGGCCTGGCTGCGGCAGCTGCTGGACTGGCAGAAGGAGACCGCCGACCCGGGCGAGTTCCTCGAGTCGCTCCGCTTCGACCTGGCCAGCAACGAGGTCTTCGTCTTCACGCCCAAGGGCGACGTGATAGCGCTGCCGGCCGGTGCGACCCCGGTCGACTTCGCCTTCGCGGTGCACACCGAGGTCGGCTACCGGACCATAGGGGCCCGGGTGAACGGGCGGCTGGTGCCGCTGGAGTCGACCCTGGAGAACGGCGACACCGTCGAGGTGTTCACCTCCAAGGCGGAGAACGCCGGCCCGTCCCGGGACTGGCTGGGCTTCGTCAAGTCGCCGCGCGCCCGCAACAAGATCCGCGCCTGGTTCTCCAAGGAGCGCCGCGAGGAGGCGATCGAGCACGGCAAGGAGGCGATCGTCCGGGCGATGCGCAAGCAGGGCCTGCCGATCCAGCGGATCCTGACCGGCGACTCGCTGGTCACCCTGGCCCACGAGATGCGCTACCCCGACATCTCCTCGCTCTACGCCGCGATCGGCGAGGGCCACGTCGCCGCGCAGAACATCGTGCAGAAGCTGGTCCAGGCGCTCGGCGGCGAGGAGGGCGCCACCGAGGACCTCGCCGAGACCGCGACCCCGACGCACGACAACCGCCGCGCGGTGCGCCGCCGGGCCAAGGGCGACCCGGGCGTGATCGTCAAGGGCGTCGAGGACGTCTGGGTCAAGCTCTCCCGCTGCTGCACCCCGGTGCCGGGCGACCCGATCCTCGGCTTCGTGACCCGCGGCAACGGCGTCTCCGTCCACCGCGCCGACTGCGTCAACGTCGAGGCGCTGAGCCAGCAGCCGGAACGGATGATCGACGTCGAGTGGGCGGCCACCCAGTCCTCGGTCTTCCTGGTGGCCATCCAGGTCGAGGCGCTGGACCGGTCCCGACTGCTGTCGGACGTCACCCGGGTGCTCTCCGACCAGCACGTCAACATCCTGTCGGCGGCGGTGCAGACCTCCCGCGACCGGGTCGCGATGAGCCGCTTCACCTTCGAGATGGGCGACCCGAAGCACCTCGGCCACGTGCTCAAGGCCGTCCGCGGCGTCGAGGGCGTGTACGACGTCTACCGCGTCACCTCGGCCCGCAAGTAGCGGCCGGGCGCGCGGCGCGCACGAGGAAGGCCCCCGGGGGAGTTCCCCCCGGGGGCCTTCGGCGTACGGCGGGCCGACCGGGACGGTCAGCCGCTGAACTCCTCCTGGCTGCGGTGCGCCTGCTCCAGCAGGGTCTGCACACCGGCCAGCTCGGACTCCAGCTTCGCGGCCTTGGACGCGTTGCCGGCGGCACGGGCCTTGTCCAGGTCGGCCTGGATCTTCTCGGCCTTGGCCTCGAACAGGCCGACCATGCCGGCGGCACGGGCCTTGGCCTCCGGGTTGGACCGCTTCCACTCGGCGTCCTCGGCCTCGCGGATGGCCCGCTCGACCGCGTTCAGCCGGCCGTCCAGCTTCGGACGGACGTCGCGCGGCACGTGCCCGATCGCCTCCCAGCGCTCGTTCACCTCGCGCAGCGCGGCCTTGGCCGCCTTCAGGTCGGTGATCGGCAGGATCGCCTCGGCCTCGGCCGCCAGCGCCTCCTTGAGCTGCTGGTTGGCGACCTGCTCGGCGTCCCGCTCGCTGAACACCGCGGAACGGGCCTGGAAGAACACGTCCTGCGCGCCGCGGAACCGCGCCCACAGCTCGTCCTCGACGTCGCGCTGGGCCCGGCCGGCGGCCTTCCAGCGCGCCATCAGGTCGCGGTAGCGGGCCGCGGTGTCGCCCCACTCGGTGGACGAGGAGAGCGCCTCGGCCTCGGTGACCAGCGCCTCCTTGGTCTGCCGGGCCTGCTCGCGCTCGGCGTCCAGGGTCGCGAAGTGCGCCTTGCGGTGCTTGGAGAAGACCGAGCGGGCGTGCGAGAAGCGGTGCCACAGCTCGTCGTCGCTCTTGCGGTCCAGGCGGGGCAGGCCCTTCCAGGTGTCCACCAGGGCGCGCAGCCGGTCCCCGGCCTCCCGCCACTGGGTCGACTCGGCGAGCTGCTCGGCCTCGGCGACCAGCGCCTCCTTGGCGGTGCGGGTCTCGTCCTGCGCCTTGGCCCGGGCGGCCTTGCGCTCCTCGCGCCGGCTCTCGATCTCGCCGGCGAGCGTGTCCAGTCGCTTGGCCAGGGCCTCCAGGTCACCGACCGCGTGCGCCTCGACGACCTGGGTGCGCAGGTGGTCCAGCGCGGTCTGGGCGTCCTTGGCGGCCAGGTCGGTGGTGCGCACCCGCTTCTCCAGCAGGCCGATCTCCACCTCGATGCCCTGGTACTTGCGCTCGAAGTAGGCGAGGGCCTCCTCGGGCGAGCCGGCCTGCCAGGAACCGACGACGCGTTCGCCGTCGGCCGTCCTGACGTAGACCGTGCCCTGCTCGTCGACACGGCCCCACGGGTCGCTGCTCATAGCGCGTCCTCCACATGACGTCGCGCCCGCGCCGGGGCGGCGCGCGTCCGTCGTCCACAGTTGATGTGCGGCGGACCGATGAGTCCGCCGTCCCCGTCCGCCGAGACTTGCTGCCGAGGGTGGCGGCTAGGCGGGTCCGGGCACCCTATACAACGCCAACATAGGCGACCAGGCCCGGTGCTGTCCGCATCCGGGCCGGGCGATTTCGGGCCCGGGCCGCCCGCGGGCGCCGTCGGCAAGCCTCGCGGGCGACCCCGGGGTAGGTCAACCCTTCGTGGCGGTGACCGAGTTGAAGGTGACGTCGGCCATCGGGTGGCCGTCCGTGCCGCCCTCCAGGGTGCCCGCGGCGGCGATCTTCTGCACCACGTCCAGGCCGCCGGTGATCTTCCCGAAGGGGGTGTAGTTCGGCGGCAGCTGGGTGTCCTTGTAGACCAGGAAGAACTGGCTGCCGTTGGTGCCCGGGCCGGAGTTGGCCATCGCCACGGTGCCCGCCGGGTAGGTCGCGCCGGTCAGGTTCTCGTCCGCGAACTTGTAGCCCGGGTCGCCGGTGCCGCCGGGGACGGTCGCGCTGGCGGTCGGGTCGCCGCACTGCAGCACGAAGATGCCGTCGGTGGTCAGACGGTGGCACTTGGTGTGGTCGAAGTACTTCTCGCCGGCCAGGAAGGCGAAGGAGTTCACCGTGTGCGGCGCCTTGGCCGCGTCGAGCGACAGCGTCACCTTGCCGCAGTTGGTGTCCAGCACGGCCGTGTACGAGGCGGCGGTGTCGATCGACATGGCCGGCTCGGTCTTCCACTGCTTGCCGTTCGGCGCACCCGGCGCCGGCGCGGCGCAGCCCTCGACCGCCTTGCGGACCGGGGTGGTCGGCTCGTTGGCCTGGGTGGGCGCGGCCTGGGGCGACTTGTCCTTGCCGTCCGAGTCGAACGCGCCGGTGCCGATCAGCGCACCGCCGCCGGCCAGGACCACGACGGCGAGCGAGGCGCCCAGGATCGCGTTGCGGCGCTTGCGCGCGGCCCGGGCCGCGGCCCGGCGT
Source organism: Kitasatospora sp. NPDC051705 (assembly GCF_044453265.1). Lineage (NCBI taxonomy): Bacteria > Bacillati > Actinomycetota > Actinomycetes > Kitasatosporales > Streptomycetaceae > Kitasatospora > Kitasatospora sp. NPDC051705. The sequence continues at coordinate 175,136 of NZ_JBITCO010000014.1, forward strand.
TCCGCCTGGCGCTCGTACTTCTCTCGGGCGAGCTGCCGCCGCCGCTGTTCGCTGCTGACCACCGGCCGTGTCTCCTACGGATGTGCTGGAAAAGTGGATGGGTACCGGAGCGGATCATCGCATCCATCAGCGGCCAAGTGTAGGGACCGGGCCCGTAAGAACGCGGTGAACCTGTCAGGACGAAGCGCGGCCGCCACCCGCATCTGGTTCGCAACCGGACCCGCACCGCCGGTAGGCTGCCCATACACCACTGGTAGCCGCATCCCCGGAAGCCGCCCCCAGCACCCGGCAGCCGCACCCGCAGCCGCCGCTGCCGACCGCATCACGAAGGACGCGCGTGTTCATCGCCGGATTCCCCGCTGGAGCCTGGGGCACCAACTGCTACCTGGTCGCACCGGCGGCGGGCGAGGAGTGCGTCATCGTCGATCCCGGCCACCAGGCGGCCCGCGGCGTCGAGGAGATGGTCCGCGAGCACCGCCTCAAGCCCGTCGCCGTGCTGCTCACGCACGGCCACATCGACCACGTGGCCTCGGTGGTCCCGGTCTGCGGCGCCCGCGGCGTCCCGGCCTGGATCCACCCCGAGGACCGGTACATGATGTCCGACCCGGAGAAGGCGCTCGGCCGCTCCCTGGGCACCCAGCTGATGGGCGAGCTCACCGTCGGCGAGCCCGACGACGTGCGCGAGCTCACCGACGGCGCGCTGCTGGAGCTGGCCGGCCTGGAGCTCACCGTCGACCACGCCCCGGGCCATACCGGGGGGTCGGTGACCTTCCGGACGCCCGGTGCCGAGGACCTCCCCCCGGTGCTGTTCTCGGGCGACCTGCTGTTCGCCGGCTCCATCGGGCGTACCGACCTCCCGGGCGGGGACAGCGCGGCGATCATGCGCTCGCTGGCCCGGGTGTGCCTGCCCCTCGACGACACCACCGTGGTCCTCTCCGGCCACGGCGGACAGACCACCATCGGCCGCGAGCGCGCCACCAACCCCTACCTCCGAGAGGCAGCGGGGGCGGCAGGCGCCCCGGCCTTCCCGCGACGAGGAATGTGACGGAAGAGAAGTTGAGCACCTTCACCGCCCCCAAGGGCACCTACGACCTGCTGCCCCCCAGCTCCGCGACCTTCCTGGCGATCCGCGAGCGCATCGCCGCGCCCGCCCGCCGGGCCGGCTACGGCTACGTCGAGACCCCGGTCTTCGAGGACGTGAAGCTCTTCTCCCGCGGCGTCGGCGAGTCGACCGACATCGTCAGCAAGGAGATGTACAACCTCACCACCCGGGGCGGCGACGAGCTCGCGCTGCGTCCGGAGGGCACCGCCTCGGTGCTGCGCGCCGCCCTCCAGGCCAACCTGCACAAGCAGGGCAACCTGCCGGTCAAGCTCTGGTACTCCGGCTCGTACTACCGCTACGAGCGCGCCCAGAAGGGCCGCTACCGCCAGTTCTCGCAGGTCGGGGCGGAGGCCATCGGCGCGGAGGACCCGGCGCTGGACGCCGAGTTGATCATCCTGGCCGACGACGCCTTCCGCTCGCTGGGCCTGAGCGACTACTCGCTGCTGCTCAACAGCCTCGGCGACAAGCAGTGCCGCCCGGTCTACCGCGCCGCCCTGGTCGAGTTCCTCGCCGGCCTGGACCTGGACGAGGACACCCGCCGCCGCGCCGGGATCAACCCGCTGCGCGTCCTCGACGACAAGCGCGAGGCCGTGCAGGCCCAGCTCGTCGACGCCCCGAAGCTGCGCGACTACCTGTGCGAGGAGTGCAAGGCGTACGACGAGAAGGTCCGCGAGCTGCTCACCGCGAACGGCGTCGCCTTCGTCGACGACCCCAAGCTCGTCCGCGGCCTGGACTACTACACCCGCACCACCTTCGAGTTCGTGCACAACGGCCTCGGCGCCCAGTCCGCGATCGGCGGCGGCGGCCGCTACGACGGCCTCTCCGAGATGATCGGCGGCCCGGCGCTGCCCTCCGTCGGCTGGGCCCTCGGCGTGGACCGCACCTTCCTGGCGATGGAGGCCGAGGGCGCCGCCCTGGACCTCCCCGCCGCCACCTCCGTGTACGCCGTCGCGCTCGGCGAGGAGGCCAAGAACGTCCTGTTCGCCAAGGTCGTCGAGCTGCGCCGGGCCGGTGTCGCCACCGACCTGGCGTTCGGCGTGAAGAGCATCAAGAACGCCATGAAGTCGGCCGACCGGTCCGGCGCCCGCTTCGCCCTCGTCGCCGGTGACCGCGACCTCGCCGAGGGCGTCGTCCAGCTCAAGGACCTGACCACCGGCGAGCAGAACCCCGTCGCCCTCGACGCACTCGTCACCACCCTGAAGGAGAAGCAGCTGTGATCCGCACGCACGACGCGGGCACGCTCCGCCCGGAGCACGCAGGCACCACCGTCACCCTGGCCGGCTGGGTCGCCCGCCGCCGCGACCACGGCGGTGTCGCCTTCATCGACCTGCGCGACGCCTCCGGCACCGTGCAGATCGTGGTCCGCGACCTGGACTCGGTGCACGGCCTGCGCGCCGAGTACTGCGTCAAGGTCGTCGGCGACGTCCGGGTGCGCCCCGAGGGCAACGAGAACCCCGACATCCCGACCGGCGCCGTCGAGGTCGTCGTCAGCGGGATCGAGGTCCTCTCCGAGGCCGCCCCGCTGCCCTTCCCCGTCGCCGAGTACGAGCCGGGCACGGTCAACGAGGAGGTCCGGCTGCGCTACCGCTACCTGGACCTGCGGCGCGAGGGCCCGGCGAAGGGCCTGCGGCTGCGCTCGAAGGTCAGCAACATCATCCGCCGGGTGATGGAGGAGAACGACTTCCTCGACATCGAGACGCCGTACCTCACCCGCTCCACCCCCGAGGGCGCCCGCGACTTCCTCGTCCCGGTCCGCCTGCAGCCCGGCCACTGGTACGCCCTGCCGCAGTCGCCCCAGCTGTTCAAGCAGCTGCTGATGGTGGCCGGCATGGAGCGCTACTACCAGATCGCCCGCTGCTTCCGCGACGAGGACTTCCGCGCCGACCGGCAGCCGGAGTTCACCCAGCTGGACATCGAGGCCTCGTTCGTCGACCAGGAGGACATCCTGGCCCTCGGCGAGAAGATCGTCGGCGCCATCTGGCGCGAGGTGCACGGCTACGAGCTGCCCGCCCCGCTGCCCCGGATGTCCTACGCGGACGCCATGTCCCGCTACGGCTCCGACAAGCCGGACGTCCGCTTCGGGCAGGAGCTCACGGACCTCACCGAGTACTTCAAGGGCACCGCGTTCCGCGTCTTCCAGGCCCCGTACGTCGGTGCCGTGGTCATGCCCGGCGGCGCCTCGCAGCCCCGCAAGGCGCTGGACGCCTGGCAGGACTGGGCCAAGGCGCGCGGCGCCCGCGGCCTGGCCTACGTCGTCATCGACGCCGAGACCGGCGAGCTGCGCGGCCCCGTCGCCAAGAACCTGTCCGAGGAGCACCTGGCCGGCCTGGCCGCCGCCGCGGGCGCCAAGAACGGCGACGCGATCTTCTTCGCGGCCGGCAAGCAGCGCGCCTCCCAGGAGCTGCTGGGCGCCGCCCGCCTGGAGATCGGCCGCCGCTGCGAGCTGATCGACGAGTCGCAGTGGGCCTTCCTCTGGGTCGTCGACTTCCCGATGTTCGAGCCCATCGAGGACGACAAGGGCGAGTTCCAGGGCTGGCACGCGGTGCACCACCCGTTCACCGCACCGACCGCCGAGTCGCTGGCGACCTTCGACACCGACCCGGGTGCGGCGCTCTCCAACGCCTACGACCTGGTCCTCAACGGCTCGGAGCTGGGCGGCGGTTCGATCCGTATCCACCAGCGCGACGTGCAGAAGCGGGCGTTCGACGCGATCGGCCTCTCCGAGGAGGAGGCGGCCTCGCAGTTCGGCTTCCTGCTGGACGCCTTCAACTACGGCCCCCCGCCGCACGGTGGCGTCGCCTTCGGTCTCGACCGGATCGTCACGCTGCTCGGCGGCTACGACACCATCCGGGACGTCATCGCCTTCCCGAAGACGTCCACCGGCGGGGACCCGCTGACCGGCGCCCCGACGCCGATCACCCCGGCGCAGCGCCGCGAGGCGGGCGTGGACGCCACCCCGAAGCAGCGCGAGGACGCCAAGTCCGAGGCCCAGCCCAAGGCCTGACGCCGAATCCGCTAACCTGCAACGGCCCCGGACGGTCCACCCACCGTCCGGGGCCGGTCCACAACGGTGTGTGACACAGGGAGGGTTGACTCATGAAGGTCACCACGAGAGTCGAATGTCCGGACGACGCCCCGGCCACCAGACGCGTCCACATGGCCGCGTTCCCCGGCCCGGACGAGGCGGACCTGGTGGACGCGCTGCGCCGCGATCCCGCCTGGGTGCCCGGGCTGTCCGTGGTCGCGGTCGACGAGACCGGGCTGGTCATCGGGCACGCGCTGCTGACCCGGCTGCGGGTCGGCGAGGACGGCCTGGGGCTGGCGCTCGCGCCGGTCGCGGTCGCGCCGGAGTGGCAGCGCAAGGGCGTCGGCGAGCTGGTCGTCCGGGCCGCGCTGGCGGCGGCCGAGGAGGCGGGCGAGAAGCTCGTGGTCGTCCTCGGCGATCCGGCGTACTACGGGCGGTTCGGCTTCGCCCCGGCCGTGCGGCACGAGGTCAGCGGCCCGTTCGAGGTGCCCGAGACCTACTTCCAGACGCTGGCGCTGCCCGCGTACGACGGCGGTCCGCGCGGGCTCTGCCGTTACCCGGAGCCGTTCGTCTCGGTCTAGGCCGCGCCCCGGGCCGCGCCGGCCCGACCCCCGCCGAACGGTACCGTGACCCGGCAGCTGCGCACGAACGCGGCCATCGCCGGCGTGAGTTCGCGGTCCTTCGGCCAGTAGAGCCCGACCTGGCTCGGGCTGAGCCCCCGCACCGGCCGGTAGGCGACGTCATCCCGCGCGGCCAGCCGGCTCATCGTCTCCGGTGCGAAGCCGACGCCCTGGCCGCACACCACCGCGGCCAGCCACTCGTCGGAGTTGTGCGCCACCGCGCCGATCCGCACCGGACGCCCGCCCCGCTCGTGGGCCGCGAGCCAGTACTCGCGCCAGTGCCCGGCCTCGTGCGGTATCGCCACGAACGGTTCGTCCGCCAGGTCCTCGAGGTCGAGCTCGGCCCGGGCCGCCAGCCGGTGCCCGGCCGGCAAAGCCGCGACCCGCGCCTCCTGGCCGAGCACGGCGGCGTTGTAGTGCTCGACCAGCCACGGCGGTCCGTGCCAGAGCGTCAGGTCGATCTCGCCGGTGGCCAGTCCCGAGGTCGGGTCGAACCAGTTGTTCTGCCGCAGCTCCACCTGCCAGCCGGGCATCCGCCGGGCGAAGTCGGCGAGCGTGCTGCGGGTCACCAGGTTGATGATGCCGCCCTCGAACCCCACCCGCAGCACCGAGCACTGCCCGGCCGCGGCCGCGCGGGTGGTGCGCAGCGCGTCGTCCCAGCCGGCGAGCAGCGCCCCGGTGTGCTCCGCCAGTGCCCGGCCGGCCTGGGTGGGCGTCATGCCGCGCCGCGAGCGCTCGAACAGCTCGACCCCGAGCAGCGCCTCCAGCTGGCGGATCTGCTTGGTCAGCGTCGGCTGGGAGACGAACAGCCGGGCCGCCGCGGCGGTCAGCTGACCCTCCTCGCAGACCGCGGTGAAGCTGCGCAGCAACCGGGTGTCGACATCCATGCCCCAAGGTTATGGAACGGGATATTGGACCGGCCCGGCAGGTGTGGGCCAAGGTTGATCGTTCGGCGTCCGCGCCGATCGGACGGGGGAGCGCGGCAGCGGCGGTTCAGGGGGCCGCCGCTGCCGCGGACCCGTCGCACGACCTGCGGAACCGGCCCCCAGCGCCTACGGTGACTGGTGATCAGCGGCGTCGGACGGAGGAGCCCAGGTGGCGAAGGAGCAGCGGACCGCGGAGTCGGAGCGGCTGTCGAGGAAGCCCTACGAGCGGGAGCTGCTGCGGCTGCAGCAGGAGCTGGTCAAGCTCCAGGAGTGGGTGCGGGTCACCGGGGCCCGGCTGGTGGTGGTCTTCGAGGGCCGGGACGCCGCGGGCAAGGGCGGCGCGATCAAGCGGGTGACGGAGTATCTGAACCCGCGCATCGCCCGGGTCGCGGCACTGCCGACGCCGACCGAGCGGCAGCGGACGCAGTGGTACTTCCAGCGTTACGTCGAGCAGTTGCCGGCCGCCGGCGAGATCGTGCTGTTCGACCGCAGCTGGTACAACCGGGCCGGCGTGGAGCGGGTGATGGGCTTCTGCACCGACGAGGAGTACTGGCAGTTCCTGCACCAGTGCCCGACCTTCGAGCGGATGCTCATCGAGGCGGGCATCCTGCTGCGCAAGTACTGGTTCTCGGTCAGCGACACCGAGCAGGAGGCGCGCTTCCGGGCCCGGCTGGGGGACCCGATGAAGCGCTGGAAGCTCTCCCCGATGGACGTCGAGTCGATCACCCACTGGGAGGACTACTCGCGGGCCAAGGACGAGATGTTCGGCCACACGGACGTCCCGGACTCGCCGTGGCACGTGGTGGAGAGCGACGACAAGCGCCGGGCGAGGATCAACATGATCGCCCACCTGCTCTCCACCGTCCCGTACCACGAGGTCACCGCGCCGAGGATCGACCTGCCGCCCCGCCCGGCCCCGCGCGGCTACCAGCGGCCCCCGCGCGACCTGCAGAAGTACGTTCCGGACCACGCGGCGAAGCTGGGCTAGGACGTGGTCCCGCGGATCCCGTCGGACGGGTCGCGCCGCCGCGGTCCGCGCAGGCGCCCCGGGGCTGTCACGGCCCTCGCATAGGCTTCCGGTGTGGACGAACCGGACCTCTTCACCGCCGCCGCCGAGGAACGCCAGGCCAGGGAGCCCGGGCGGGCCCCGCTGGCCGTGCGGATGCGCCCGCGCACGCTGGACGAGGTGGCCGGGCAGCGGCAGCTGCTGAAACCCGGCTCGCCGCTGCGCCGGCTGGTCGGGGGCTCGCGCGGGCCGGCCGCCACCAGCTCGGTGATCCTCTGGGGCCCGCCCGGGACGGGCAAGACCACCCTGGCGCACGTGATCAGCCAGGCCGTGGAGGGCCGCTTCGTCGAGCTGTCCGCGATCACCGCCGGGGTCAAGGAGGTCCGCGCGGTGATCGACGGCGCCCGGCGGGCGGTCGGCATGTCCGGCCGGGAGACGGTGCTGTTCCTGGACGAGATCCACCGCTTCTCCAAGGCGCAGCAGGACTCGCTGCTGCCCGCCGTGGAGAACCGCTGGGTCACCCTGATCGCCGCGACCACCGAGAACCCCTACTTCTCGGTGATCTCCCCGCTGCTGTCGCGCTCGCTGCTGCTCACCATGGAGTCGCTCACCGACGAGGACGTCCGCGCCCTGCTGCGCCGGGCGGTGGCCGACGAGCGCGGCCTGGAGGGCGCCCTGGAGCTCACCGGGGAGGCCGAGGACCACCTGGTCCGGCTGGCCGGCGGGGACGCCCGGCGGGCGCTGACCACCCTGGAGGCGGCCGCCGGGGCGGCGCTGGAGAAGGGCGAGCCGAGCATCACGCTGGCCACCACGGAGACGGCCGTGAACCAGGCGGCGGTGCGCTACGACAAGGACGGCGACCAGCACTACGACGTGGCGAGCGCGCTGATCAAGTCGATCCGGGGCAGTGACGTGGACGCCACGCTGCACTACCTGGCCCGGATGATCGAGGCGGGGGAGGACCCGCGCTTCATCGCCCGCCGGCTGATGATCTCCGCCAGCGAGGACGTCGGCCTGGCGGATCCGACGGCCCTGCAGACGGCGGTCGCGGCCGCCCAGGCGGTGGCCCTGATCGGCTTCCCGGAGGCGCGGATCATCCTCTCCCAGGCGGCGATCGCGCTGGCGCTGGCGCCCAAGTCCAACGCCGCCTATCTGGCGATCGACGCGGCGCTGGCGGACGTCCGGCAGGGCCTGGCGGGGGCCGTCCCGCCGCACCTGCGGGACGCGCACTACGGGGGCGCGGGCAAGCTGGGCCACGGGCGGGGCTACCAGTACCCGCACGACCTGCCGGAGGGCATCGCGGCCCAGCAGTACGCGCCGGACGCGGTGCACGGCAAGGAGTACTACCGGCCGACCCGCCGCGGCGGCGAGGCCCGCTACGCGGACGTGGTGGAGTGGACGCGGGGGCGGCTGCGGGGGGAGTGAGCCCCGCCGGGGGGCGGGTGATCGGCCTCCCGGGCTGCCGGTATACTCGATCGGAGTGCCATGTCCCGGGACGGCGGCGGGGGAGACCCCACCGACCGGCCGCACCAGCGGGGCAGTGGCCGTAGGCCTCCTCCGGGAGGTCCGCACCAGGAGCGTCGCGCACCGTTATCGGTGTCGCGGGCGGCCGGACACCCGGCCGGCCCGTGTGACAAGCACTTCCGTGCCCGGCTCCGGAGAGCGGCTGATCGCGTCCGCGCAGGCGGCGTGGTTTTCTCCGGGTCGCGACGTGCGACCTCCGTCAACACCTGGTGAAGCCGTATTCGTAAGCAAGGAAGGTTTGGTTCATGGCGAACCAGAAGCGCCCCAAGGTCAAGATCGCGCGTGCGCTCGGCGTGCCGCTGACCCCGAAGTCCGTCAAGTACTTCGAGGCCCGCCCGTACCCGCCCGGCCAGCACGGCCGTGGTCGCAAGCAGAACTCGGACTACAAGGTCCGTCTGCTCGAGAAGCAGCGTCTGCGCGCCCAGTACGACCTGAGCGAGAAGCAGATGGCGCGCGCGTTCGACCGCGCGAAGAAGGCCGAGGGCAAGACCGGTGAGGCGCTCGTCGCCGAGCTGGAGACCCGCCTCGACGCCCTGGTCCTGCGTTCGGGCATCGCCCGCACCATCTACCAGGCCCGTCAGATGGTCGTCCACGGCCACATCGAGGTCAACGGCGGCAAGGTCAACAAGCCGTCGTACCAGATGAAGCCGGGCTTCGTGGTGACCGTCCGCGAGCGCAGCAAGGAGAAGGTCCCGTTCCAGGTCGCCCGTGAGGGTGGCTACGCGGGCGAGGGCCAGACCCCGAAGTACCTCGAGGTCAACCTGAAGGCCCTGGCCTTCCGCCTGGACCGTGCGCCGCAGCGCAAGGAGGTCCCGGTGATCTGTGACGAGCAGCTGGTCGTCGAGTACTACTCGCGCTGACCCGCGGCGGTTCCGCTCCGGCGGTACCACAGCGAGCCCCCGTCGCCTTTCGAGGCGGCGGGGGCTCGTCCCTTTTCCGGGGTGTGTCCCCGGTGTCCCCGGGATGCCCCCGGGGCCGGGTCGGCAGCGGCTCTCAGAGGTCCTCGCCGGTCATCGCGGCGGCCATCCGCAGGTGCGGGCGGGCCTCCGCGGCGCGGCCGCGGCGCTCCAGGGTGCGGCCGAGCATCAGCCGGGCGTAGGCCTCGGCCGGGTCGGCGTCGAGGATCCGGCGCAGCTCCTCCTCGGCGCGGCCGAGCTGGGCGGAGTGGTAGTAGCTGCGGGCCAGCAGCAGCCGGACGGAGAGGTTGCCCGGCTCCTCGGCCAGCACGCCCTCCAGCAGGCGGGCGGCGTCGGTGTACGCCTTGGACTCGAAGTGGAACGTCGCGAGGCGGTACTCGTCGGCGGTGGTGGTCACGGCCACGGTGGGCTCCTTCCGGGTGGTTCCTCGCCCCCTCCAGCAATGGACAAGTTTCAACTATTCCGCACCGGCGAGGGCGCCGGCGCGGGTGGCACCGAGCAGGGCCCGGGGCCGGGCTCAGGCCCGTCCGCAGAGCCCCCGCCGCCCAGCGCCCGGGAGACCGCCGCGTCCAGGTCGAGCCGGGCGCCGGCCTCGTAGCAGTCCTGGTACTCCTGCTCGGTGAGCCCGGCCCTGGCGCGCTCCGCGCACTCCTGGTGCGGGCCGAAGAAGGACCGCGAGCCCAGGAACGGCAGGCCGACCGTGCGCCAGATCCGGTGCGCCGCGCCCTGCAGCACCCGGGCCTCGCGCAGGTCCCCCGGTTCCCCCGGGCCGCCGGGCTCGGTCTCCAGCAGCGCCAGCAGGTCGATCGCCAGCACGATGCCCAGCAGGTCGTGGAACAGGTGGTTCAGCCGGACGCTCTCCCGGGCCAGCGCACGGGCCGAGCGGACGGCTCCGTCCATCCAGTGCGAGTACGCCATCGCGTACAGCACGTAGGCGTACGCCCACTGCTCGCCGTGCTCCTCGCACAGTTCGCGGGCCTGCCCGAACCACAGCTCGCCGCTCTCCACGTCCCCCTGGAACAGGTAGGCGACGCCCAGCTCGAACATGGCCATCACGACGTTGCTGTTCAGCTCGCCGATCGTCCGGTAGTGCCAGAGCGCCTCCTCGAACAGCTCGGCGGCGCGGTCCGGTTCGTCGCCGATCAGGGCCGCGCAGCCCTGCCGGTGGACGGCGTAGGCGAGCGCCCGGTCGTCGCCGGTGTCCAGGGCCTGGCGGCGGCACTCCTCCAGGGCCGGGCGGGCGGTCGCCAGGTCGCCCTGCAGGGTGGCCATGTAGCCCGTGACCCAGAGGGCCTTGGCGCGGGCCTCGGTGGGTTCGCGGTCCAGGGCGAGCGCGCGGTCCAGCCAGTGCCGGCCCTCGCCGAGGTGGCCGCAGCCGACCCAGTAGAACCAGAGCGTGCCGGCCAGCAGCAGGGCGATCTGCTCCTCGCCGGGCTCGGCCAGGCAGAACTCCAGCGCCGCGCGCAGGTTGGTGTGGGCGAGTTCGGTGCGCTCGGCGGTCTCGGCCTGCCGGGGGCCGAACCACTCGACCTCGCCCCAGGTGGCCACCCCCAGGTACCAGTCCCGGTGGCGGCGCAGCAGCCGCTGCTCCTCGCCGGCGGCGCGCAGCCAGTGCGAGCCGTAGTCGCGCAGGGTGTCCAGCAGCCGGAAGCGGACGCCGAAGCTGCTCTCCTCGCGCAGGACCACGGACTTGGCGACCAGCTCGTCCAGCAGGTCGAGGACGTCCTCGGCGTCCAGGCCGTCCCCGGCGCAGAGGTACTCGGCGGCGTCCAGGTCGAAGCTGCCGGCGAAGACCGAGAGGCGGGCCCAGAGTAAACGTTCCTGCGCCGTGCAGAGCTCGTGACTCCAGCCGATCGTCGTCCGCAGCGTCTGATGCCGGGGCAGAGCCGTCCGGGAGCCCCCGGTGAGCAGCCGGAACCGGTCGTCCAGCCGGGCGGTGATCTGCTCCACCGACAGCGCCCGCAGCCGCCCGGCCGCCAGCTCCACGGCCAGCGGGATGCCGTCCAGCCGCCGGCAGAGCAGCCCCACCGCCTCCGCGTTGGCCGCCGTCACCTCGAAGGACGGCAGCACCGCCCGGGCCCGGTCGGCGAACAGCCGCACCGCGTCCGGCAGCGCGTCCGACCCCACCCGGCCGACCGGCAGCGGCCCCACCGGCAGCGGGGCCAGCGTGTGCAGGTGCTCGCCGCAGGCCCGCAGCGGAGCCCGGCTGGTCGCCAGCACCCGCACGCCCGGCAGCCCCCGCAGCAGCGCCTCCGTCAGCTCCGCGCACGCCGCCACCAGGTGCTCGCAGCCGTCCAGCACCAGCAGCAGGCGCCGGCCGGCCAGCCGCTCGGTGAGGACGTCCATCGGCGGGCGGGCGGTGCCGTCGGTCAGCCGCAGCGCCTCCAGCACGGCGTGGCCGAGCAGCAGCGGGTCCTGCACCGGGGCCACCTCCACCAGCCAGGTGCCGTCCGGGAAGGCGCCGGCCGCCCGGGCCGCGGCCCGCAGCGCCAGCCGGCTCTTGCCCACCCCGCCCGGGCCCGTGACGGTCACCAGCCGGGCGCCCGCCAGCAGCCTCGCCAGCTCCGTCAGCTCCCGCCGCCGCCCGACGAAGCCCGTCACCTCGGCCGGCAGCCGGCCGGGCTCCGGCTCGCGCGGCCACACCCCGGGCTCCCCGGGTTGTGCTCTCCAGTCGCCGGCCAAGCGGTGCTCCCCGTGGTCCCGGCCCGGACCCTCGCGGTCCGGGCCTGCGTCGGGCCGTACGGGCGACGGCCCGCCTGGCAGAACGAGGTGACCGGCCGGTGGGTTACGCGCGGGTTCGCACACCCGACCGGATCGGCGGGCCGGCGTCCCCCGCGGCGGCGGGCGCCGACCCGGTCCGGAAACCGGGCCCGGGCGCGATAGGGTTCCGTTCTGGAGAACAGCAAGGCGAGGGAGCGCGCAAAGGTGTCCGTGGGAGAGCTGGCCGGATTGCTCGTCGCCGTGTTCTGGGCGGTCCTGGTCACCCTGCTCGCCGTGGTGCTGGTCCGCCTCTCGCGGGTGCTGAAGGAGGCCGCCGTCCTGGTCTCCGCGGTCACCGAACAGGCCGTCCCGCTGCTGACCGAGGCCGGTGCCGCCGTGCGCAGCGCCAACGAGCAGCTGGAGCGGGTCGACGAGATCACCGCCAACGTGCAGGACGCCGCCGCCAACGCCAACGCCCTCTCCTCCACCGTCGCCGCCACCCTCGGCGGGCCGCTGGTGAAGGTCGCGGCCTTCAGCTACGGCGTCCGCAAGGCCGTCGCCAAGCAGCAGGGCGGCCAGCCGTCCGTGCCGCTGCAGGGCGGCGAGCGCGAGGAGCTGGCCCGGCTGGTCCGGGCCGAGGTGCGCGCCGCGACGGCGCCCAGGAACGGCCTGCTCTCGCGGGTCCGGCGCGCGGTGAGGGGCTGACGGCATGGTGCGACGCGTCTTCTGGATGGCGGTCGGTGCCGGTGCCACCGTCTGGGCCATGAACAAGGCCAACGAGGCCGTGCAGCGGCTCACCCCGGACAACCTCTCGGGCACCGCGGCCCGCGGTGCGCTGCACCTGGGCGACCTGGCCAAGCAGTTCGCCCAGGACGTGCGGGCCGGCATGGCCGAGCGCGAGGAGCAGCTGCGCGACGACCTCGGACTCCACGGCACCGCCGTCGTCGAGCCCCGGCGCCGCCGAGCGCTCCGGGGCGAGCCGCAGTACCGAGCTATCTCGGCGGCGCCCGGCAGCCCGGCCGCCGCCCTGCCTCCGTCCAGCAGTGCCCGCAAGACCCCCCAAGCCATGGAAGAAACGCCCCGCCGCGCCCTGCCGCCGCGGGGCGGCACCCCGAACCGGAAGGACCACTAATGGAGTCGGCTGAGATCCGCCGCCGCTGGCTGCGCTTCTTCGAGGAGCGCGGCCACACCGTCGTTCCGTCGGCGTCCCTGGTCGCCGACGACCCCACCCTGCTGCTCGTCAACGCCGGCATGGTGCCGTTCAAGCCCTACTTCCTGGGCGAGGTCAAGCCGCAGTTCTCGCGCGCCACCAGCGTCCAGAAGTGCGTGCGCACCCTGGACATCGAGGAGGTCGGGAAGACCACCCGGCACGGCTCCTTCTTCCAGATGTGCGGCAACTTCTCCTTCGGCGACTACTTCAAGGAAGGAGCCATCAAGTTCGCGTGGGACCTGCTCACCACCCCCGTCGCGGACGGTGGCTACGGCCTGGAGAAGGAGAAGCTCTGGATCACCGTCTACAAGGACGACGACGAGGCCGAGCAGATCTGGCGTGACGTCATCGGCGTGCCCGCCGAACGGATCCAGCGCCTCGGCATGAAGGACAACTTCTGGTCGATGGGCGTCCCCGGCCCGTGCGGCCCGTGCTCGGAGATCAACTACGACCGCGGCCCCGCGTACGGCGAGGAGGGCGGCCCGGCCGTCAACGGCGAGCGCTACCTGGAGATCTGGAACCTGGTCTTCATGCAGTACGAGCGCGGCCACGGCGACGGCAAGGACGGCTTCGAGATCCTCGGCGACCTGCCGAGCAAGAACATCGACACCGGCCTCGGCCTGGAGCGCCTCGCCGCCATCCTGCAGGACGTCGACAACCTCTTCGAGATCGACACCAGCCGGATGATCCTCGACCGCGCCGCCGAGCTCACCGGCCACACCTACGGCGCCGACCACAAGTCGGACGTCTCGCTGCGCGTCGTCACCGACCACATCCGCACCGGCCTGATGCTCGTCGGCGACGGCGTCACCCCCGGCAACGAGGGCCGCGGCTACGTGCTGCGCCGCATCCTGCGCCGCGCCATCCGCAACATGCGCCTGCTCGGTGCCACCGGCCCGGTCGCCAAGGACCTGATCGACACCGCGATCAAGGCGATGGCCCCGCAGTACCCGGAGCTGGAGGCCGACCGCAAGCGCATCGAGACGGTCGTCGTCGGTGAGGAGGCGGCCTTCCTGCAGACCCTGAAGGCCGGCACCAGCCTGCTGGACGCCGCGGTCACCGAGACCCGGCAGGCCGGCGGCGCCGTCCTCTCCGGCGACCAGGCCTTCAAGCTGCACGACACCTACGGCTTCCCGATCGACCTCACCCTGGAGATGGCCGAGGAGCAGGGCCTCCAGGTCGACGAGGCCGGCTTCCGGCGCCTGATGCAGGAGCAGCGGGACCGCGCCAAGGCGGACGCCAAGGCGAAGAAGATGGGCCACGCCGACGTCGCCGCGTACCGCGAGGTCGCCGACACCTCCGGCGCCAGCGTCTTCACCGGCTACACCCTCACCGAGGGCGAGGCCACCGTGGTCGGCCTGCTGGTGGACGGCGTCCCGGCGCCGGCCGCCTCCGAGGGCGACGAGGTCGAGATCATCCTCGACCGCACCCCCTTCTACGCCGAGGGCGGCGGCCAGCTCGCCGACCACGGCCGGATCCGGCTGGAGTCCGGCGCGGTGGTGGAGATCCGCGACGTGCAGCAGCCCGTCCCGGGCGTCGTGGTGCACTCCGGCGGCGTGCTGTTCGGCGAGGTCGTGCTCGGCGCCTCGGCGTACGCCACGATCGACGTCGAGCGCCGCCGGGCGATCGCCCGCGCCCACTCGGCCACCCACCTGACCCACCAGGCGCTGCGCGACGCGCTCGGCCCGACGGCCGCCCAGGCCGGCTCCGAGAACGCCCCCGGCCGCTTCCGCTTCGACTTCGGCTCGCCCGCCGCCGTCCCCGGCAGCGTGCTGGTCGACGTCGAGCAGAAGATCAACGACGTGCTGGGCCGCGAGCTCGACGTCACCGCCGAGGTCATGACGATGGACCAGGCCCGCAAGGCCGGCGCCATCGCGATGTTCGGCGAGAAGTACGGCGACGAGGTCCGCGTCGTCACCATCGGCGACTTCTCCAAGGAGCTGTGCGGTGGCACGCACGTCGGCAACACCGCCCAGCTGGGCCTGGTGAAGCTGCTCGGCGAGTCCTCGATCGGCTCCGGCGTGCGCCGGGTGGAGGCGCTGGTCGGCGTCGACGCGTACAAGTTCCTGGCCCGTGAGCACACCGTGGTCGCCCAGCTCACCGAGCTGGTCAAGGGCCGCCCGGAGGAGCTGCCGGAGAAGATCTCCGGCATGCTCGCCAAGCTCAAGGACGCCGAGAAGGAGATCGAGCGCTTCCGTGCCGAGAAGGTGCTGGCCGCCGCGGCGGGCCTGGCCGACTCGGCCGAGGACGTGCACGGCATCGCCGTGGTCGCCGCTCAGGTCGCCGACGGCGTCGGCGCCGACGAGCTGCGCAAGCTCGTCCTGGACGTGCGCGGCCGCCTCGGCGCGCGCCCGGCCGTGGTCGCCGCGTTCACCGTCGCCAACGACCGGCCGCTGACCGTGATCGCCACCAACGAGGACGCCCGCGGCCGCGGCATCAAGGCCGGCGAGCTGGTCCGCGTCGCCGCCAAGACCCTCGGCGGCGGCGGTGGCGGCAAGGACGACGTCGCCCAGGGCGGCGGCTCGAACCCGGCCGCCGTCGGCGAGGCCGTCGCCGCGGTGCGCGCCCTGGTCGCGGAGCGCGCCTCCTGATGGAGTTCGAGGAGAGGCCCTTCCGGCGCGGGCGGCGGATCGCCGTCGACGTCGGTGACGCCCGGATCGGGGTCGCGTCCTGCGACCCCGACGGGGTGCTCGCCACACCCGTGGAGACCGTCCCGGCCGGAGTGAAGTCGCAGGCCAGGATCGCCGCCATCGTCGAGGAGTACGACGCGATGGAGGTGATCGTCGGGCTGCCCCGCTCGCTGAGCGGCAAGGAGGGCCCGGCGGCGGAGAAGGTCCGGGCGTACGCGGCGCGGCTGGCCAACCGGCTCTACCCGGTGCCCGTCCGGCTGGTCGACGAGCGGATGTCGACCGTCACCGCCACCCACGGGTTGCGCGCCTCGGGCGTCAAGGCGAAGAAGGGCCGCTCGGTCGTCGACCAGGCCGCCGCGGTGGTGATCCTGCAGACCGCCCTTGAGTCCGAACGGGTGAGCGGACGCCCGCCCGGTGAGAGCGTCGAGGCGGCGGGCTGACCGGCCTGTTCTAACGTCCCGGTGAGGGGTGCGGGGGGGCGCCGCCCCCCCGGCCCCCCCCGGGGGTTTAGGGAGCCCCGAGGGGTCGGGGGGCCAGAACGACCAGGAATAACACCCCGGGGGCACCCCCCGCCCCCAGGGTGGGCCC